>CACNRH010000033.1 GCA_902622825.1 uncultured Pelagibacteraceae bacterium | reverse complement strand
CTTAAGGGATTAAACACATATCCAAATATTCTTGGATAACACAGTATTTTTATTTTTGATATTTTGCCTTCAATATTAAACTTGCTTAAATTATAAAGTACCCAATCTTTTAAAGTGCCTCCATCTCGATCCCCGTGATCTTTATCGTAAAAGCTAAAGACATTAAATTTGTTGTGTGAAAAAATGCCTATCGACTTACTTAATTGAGATATTTCATCTAAATCTATTAAAAGTGAAAATGTTTTATATTTTAAGAAATGCTTTACAGGTTTAAATCTTGTGTGAGTAACCTCACCATTATAGATGCATGAATTCATTATATTTTAAATTTATCTATTAATTCCATAGATGATTTTAGTCCATCTTCGTGGAAACCGTAACCAAAATAACTGCCACAAAACCAGGTTCTTTTTTTGCCTTGAATTAACTGCAAGTCCTTTTGAATCTTAGTGTTCTCTGAATTCAAGTATGGATGGGTAAAATTAACTTTTTTGATAATAAGACTATTTGTTGGGTCAAAAATTGGATTTAAGGTTAAAAAATAGTTTTTTTCGGTGTCAAGATTCTGAAGCTTATTTAGCCAGTAAGTTATACATGTCTTTTCTCCATTTGATACAGAGTTCCAACTAGACCAGGCTCTTTTTTTATTAGGCATAAGCCTTTCGTCTGTATGTAAAAATGCTTCATTTTTAACATAATTAAATTTTCCCAATAGATTCATTTCATGTTCAGTTGGGTTTTCGATAATCTTTAAACTTTCATCGGCATGTGAAGCCAAAACTACATGATCGTAATCAATATATTCATTTCCAATCACCACTCTTATATTGTCATCGCTTCGAACAATCTTATCTACTCGATAGTTTTTAAATATCTCTCCACTAATTTTTTCTATGACTTTTTTTACGTATGCTCTGCTTCTATTTGAAACTGTATACCATTGCGGTCTATTTCTTAATTTGAATAAACCATGATTAGTAAAAAAGTTTAGAAAAAATTTTAACGGCATCTCCTTTGCTTTATGAAACGGCATTGACCAGATAGCAGCAACCATTGGTATTAAATGATACTCAGTAAAGTAGTTTGATAATTTTTTTTCGCTAAGAAAGGTTCCGAGCGTTTGATCTTTAATTTTACCTTCAAGCATTTTGGGTGCAGATTTATAAAATGAAATAATTTCTTTAATCATAATTAAAAATTTTAAATCAAATAAATTAATCTTATTAGCAAAAATACCTCCTAATCCACTGCCACTGTACTCTATATTGCTATTTTTAATTGATACAGAAAAGGACATGTCGCTTTTCTCATAAGGTATATTTAAATTTTTGAAAAATTTTATCAAATTCGGGTAAGTTAGCTCATTAAATACAATGAAGCCTAAGTCAACTGAAACAACTTTATTTTCCTCTTTGATATCATATGTGAAAGAATGTCCTCCGAAGTGATCATCTTTTTCATATAAATCAACTTTGTATTTTTTGAGAGAAAGTATGCTGCGGATAATCCTGAAATCCCAGAACCAATTACTGCAATTTTCATTTAAATAAATTACGCAGCTTCGTCCTTATACTCGTCCATTGATGGGCAGGAACAAACTAAATTTCTATCACCAAAAACATTATCTACTCTGGCCACTGGAGCCCAATATTTATTATTTTTTACATACTCAGTTGGAAACGCTGCTTCTTCTCTTGTATAAACATGTTTCCACTCGTTTGATGCTAGCTCAACGTATGTATGAGGAGCATTTTTTAATGGATTGTCAATTTTATCAAATTTTGACTCTTCAACCTGATTGATTTCTTTTTTTATTTTTATTAATGCATGACAAAACTTATCAATCTCCTCCAAATTTTCACTTTCTGTAGGTTCTATCATAATGGTACCAGCAACAGGCCACGACATAGTCGGAGCATGATAACCAAAATCAATTAATCTTTTTGCTAAATCTTCTTCAGAAATTCCAGAACTAGCTTTAATTGGTCGAATGTCAATTATACATTCATGTGCAACGTTTCCATTTTTTCCTGTATATAAAACTTTGTAGTCCTTAGATAATTTCTTTGAAATGTAATTGG
>CACNRH010000032.1 GCA_902622825.1 uncultured Pelagibacteraceae bacterium | reverse complement strand
CTCAACTCCCTTTTGACTCTTAATCCTATTATCTAATTCAGTAATACTTTCTTTTGTTACCAATTCATCGTTTTCACTATAAACAACCTGGCCGGAGGTAGGGCATGGTGCTAAAAACGAAAAATCATAAACATTTGGCTGAGGTGATATGGCTATAAAATTATTAACCTCAGGTCTTCTCATAATTAGTTGCATGCATATTAAAGCACCAAAAGAAAAACCAGAAACCCAACATTGACTGTAATCCAAGTTTTGTCTTTCAATCCAATCTAATGCAGCAGCTGCGTCTGATAATTCGCCTTGTCCATTGTCAAATATACCCTCACTTTTACCTACGCCTCTAAAATTAAATTTTATAACAGAGAACCCGTTGTTAAGGAATATATTAAACATTAACTGAACTATTTTATTATTCATTGTTCCTCCATATTGTGGATGCGGATGTAAGACGATCGCTATTGGTGATCCAAATTTTGGGTTTTTATAATATTTTCCCTCAAGTCTTCCAGAAGGTCCTGGTATAAATATTTCTGAACTTTTTGGTTTCATATTAATAATGATAATTATTTTCAAAAAAAGTTCAGATTTATATCACGAATTTGTGCGTCAAATGTTTTTTTTTAAATCATACAAATCTACTAGGAATTCTAAAGAAACTGCTGTAAAACGTAACAAAATTATGAAATTAACAACCAAAGGAAGATACGCAGTAATGGCAATGGCAGATCTTGCCTACCATTCTAATAAAAAACCAGTCAGTTTGACGGAAATATCTTTAAGACAAAATATATCTTTGTCTTACCTTGAGCAGCTTTTTATCAAATTAAAAAGCAAAAAACTTGTGAAAGGCCTTAGAGGCTCAAGAGGAGGCTACACCTTGGAAAGACCAGCTTCAGAAATTAAGTTATCAAATATTTTTTATGCCGTTGAAGAAGAGGTAAGAACTTTAAATTGCAAAAAAGATTCAAAACGAGGATGTAATAACAAATCAGTTAAATGCATAACCCACAATCTTTGGGACAGACTAGACAATCATATTAACGGTTTTTTTGAAAATGTGAAATTAGAGGATTTATTAAAAGAAAATTATGAACAACAACGAAATAAATAAATTAAAGGATTATAAATACGGTTTCACTACCGATATAGATAGCTATAGAGCCCCAAAAGGTCTTAATGAAGATACTATAAGATTTATATCTAAAATTAAGAAAGAACCTTTGTGGTTATTAGAATGGAGACTAAAGGCTTTTAATAGATTGAAATCGCTAAAAGAACCAAATTGGCAAAAACCAAAATATCCTAAGATAGATTATCAAGATCTATATTATTATTCAGCTCCCAAAAACTTTAAAGAAAAGCCTAAGAGTTTAGATGAAGTTGATCCTAAGCTAATTGAAACTTATAAGAAACTTGGTATTCCCTTGGATGAACAAAAAAGACTAAGCGGCGTTGCTGTTGATGCAGTTTTTGACTCAGTATCTGTTGCAACTACTTTTAAAGATGAACTGACAAAAAAAGGTATAATATTTTGTTCTATATCGGAAGCAATTCAAAAACATCCAGACTTAGTAAAAAAATATCTAGGTTCAGTAATCCCTTTGACAGATCATTATTTTGCTACATTAAATTCAGCTGTATTCACGGACGGTTCGTTTGTTTATATTCCTCCTAATGTTCGGTGTCCTATGGAGCTTTCTACTTATTTTAGAATAAACGCATCTCAAACTGGTCAGTTCGAGAGAACTCTTATAATCGCAGACAAAAATAGTTATGTAAGTTACTTAGAGGGATGCACAGCTCCAATGAGAGACGAAAATCAATTACATGCTGCTAATGTAGAATTGGTAGCCCTCGATGATGCTGAAATAAAATATTCGACTGTTCAAAACTGGTATCCTGGTGACGAAGAGGGTAAAGGAGGTATCTATAATTTTGTTACTAAACGTGGAGCATGTAGAGGAAAAAATTCAAAAATTTCATGGACACAAGTCGAAACTGGTTCTGCAATTACTTGGAAATATCCAAGTTGCATACTACAAGGGGATAATTCTGTAGGTGAATTTTATTCGATTGCAATTACAAACAACTTTCAAAAAGCAGATACCGGCACTAAAATGATACACCTAGGAAAAAATACAAAAAGTAAAATTATTTCAAAAGGAATTTCAGCTGGAAAAGCAGATAAT
>CACNRH010000031.1 GCA_902622825.1 uncultured Pelagibacteraceae bacterium | reverse complement strand
GAGCTAATCCCCCATGAAATTGGTGGGCCGAGGACGACTCGAACGTCCGACCTCACCCTTATCAGGGGTGCGCTCTAACCACCTGAGCTACCGGCCCCTAGCATTATGAGACACTTTAATTAAGAAGAGAAATGAGGACGGCCACATTAACTTAATTTTTAGTGACCAAAAGAAATTTTTTGGTCATCCTTAGAAAGGAGGTAATCCAGCCGCAGGTTCCCCTACGGCTACCTTGTTACGACTTCACCCCAGTCGCTGATCGTACCGTAGTCAAAGGTTTTACGCTTTGCCTTAAGGTGTAACCAACTTCCATGGTGTGACGGGCGGTGTGTACAAGACCCGGGAACGTATTCACCGCGGCGCGCTGATCCGCGATTACTAGCAATTCCAGCTTCATGCACTCGAGTTACAGAGTACAATCCGAACTGAGACACATTTTAGAGATTTGCTTAGAGTCGCCTCTTAGCTTCTCATTGTAAGTGTCATTGTAGCACGTGTGTAGCCCAACACGTAAGGGCCATGAGGACTTGACGTCATCCCCGCCTTCCTCCAGCTTATCACTGGCAGTTCTTTTAAAGTGCCCAACTAAATGGTGGCAACTAAAAGTAGGGGTTGCGCTCGTTGCGGGACTTAACCCAACATCTCACGACACGAGCTGACGACAGCCATGCAGCACCTGTGTTTCGTCCAACTGAATGAAGAAACCAATCTCTTGGTCTCGCGACGAACATGTCAAGTGTTGGTAAGGTTCTGCGCGTATCTTCGAATTAAACCACATGCTCCACTGCTTGTGCGGGTCCCCGTCAATTCATTTGAGTTTTAACCTTGCGGTCGTACTCCCCAGGCGGTGTGCTTAACGCTTTCGCTGCGACACTGAAAAATAAATTTCCAACGTCTAGCACACATCGTTTACGGCATGGACTACGAGGGTATCTAATCCTCTTCGCTACCCATGCTTTCGCTCCTCAGTGTCAGTAGTGACCCAGAAAGTTGCCTTCGCTTTTGGTGTTCTTTCTAATATCTACGAATTTCACCTCTACACTAGAAATTCCACTTTCCTCTGTCACACTCTAGCTAAAAAGTTTTGATGGCAGTTCCAAGGTTGAGCCTTGGGATTTCACCATCAACTTTTTTAACCACCTACGAGCTCTTTAAGCCCAGTAATTCCGAACTACGCTAGGTCCCTTCGTATTACCGCGGCTGCTGGCACGAAGTTAGCCGGACCTTCTTATTCGGGTACAGTCATTTTCTTCCCCGACGAAAGAGTTTTACAACCCAAAGGCCTTCTTCACTCACGCGGCATCGCTGCATCAGGGTTTCCCCCATTGTGCAAGATTCCTTACTGCTGCCTCCCGTAGGAGTCTGGGCCGTGTCTCAGTCCCAATGTGGCTGGTCTTCCTCTAAGAACAGCTATTGATCATTGCCTTGGTAAGCTTTTACCTTACCAACTAGCTAATCAAGTGTGGGCTCATCTTTCGGCGTATAAAACTTTCCCCGTAAGGGCTTATTTGGTATTAGCATAAGTTTCCCCATGTTATTCCAAACCAAAAGGCAGATTCCCACATTATACTCACCCGTTTGCCACTCAGTATTGCTACTGCGTTCGACTTGCATGTATAAGGCGTGCCGCCAGCGTACGTTCTGAGCCATGATCAAACTCTCAAGTTTAATAACGGCGCACACTAGCTTTAATAACTTTAAGGTAAATAAAGTTATATTTTCGTTAAAGCGTGTACGACAATTTCTCTATTAACCTAGCCGTCCACACTTCTCTTCTTAAATTTACAATATAAAAAAGCTAAGATTTCTTTAGAAATCTAAACACACCTATAGCAAGAAACTCAAAATATTTGCTTTGTGGTGAGCGCCCGTTATATTACAAAATTAAGATAAATCAAGCGGTATAATAGTCAAAAAAGCCTGCAAAACGTAGCTTATTGCAATTGGATAATTGTAAAATAGCTTTTTTTTTTATAAAAAACAACCATGACGATAAAAGATGTTTTTGACCAAATTCTAAAAAATTTAAAAATAAGTATCAAGTCAATTTCGCTAGTTTTGGACTTACAAAAAATTAAGCAATTCTTCCTTTGCATTTTTGGTCTTACGGTCATTTTTGCAGTCTATAATTTTGGTGTTAAAAGAGCAGGCGATCAGAAATTATCGCAGAGTCAAAACTTCAAGGAGACAGGTAGCACTAAAGAACTTTCAGAATTAAAAAAATTCGTGGTAGAAAAACTTAAGAGTCCATACAAAGAAATTAACTATACAAT
>CACNRH010000030.1 GCA_902622825.1 uncultured Pelagibacteraceae bacterium | reverse complement strand
CACCCCCACGAATTAACCCAAGCGTCACAGTCTATCCATAAAAACTTTTCATATTCTGGAAAATATTTTGGAAGAAATGCTCGAGACACTTGACTTTTTAACCATTCTTTATTTTTTTTATAGAATGGTAAATCGATATCCCATTCAGCTTTCTTAATAACCGCAACCTTTTTTTTTAATATGTCTAGTTGATTATCCTTTAATCCTGCATCCAGTATACAAATAGAAATATTCTTGCTTTGAGGAAATCTCTTTATTGAACTAATTAGCTCAAGTAAAAGTTCAAAATAGTTACTGTCAGCTAAAGATACGATTGCTCTATTCATACTCTATTTATATTAAATTCTTTAATCTTTTTCTTCTTAAATATTTTATTTAAATTCGTTAGGCATTTTTGAAGATAAGTCAGACTAGTTGATCTTATTACCACTGACACCCCTACTCTTCCAAGTCTAAAGAAAGGATAACTACCTATTGAAACTTGTCTTATATATTTTTTTTGGATTTGCGCTAATTCTTTAGAAATATTGCTTTCTACTGTTAAAACATTTAATGTTTTGCTATGAGTTTTCGATCCTTTAATTAAAAATTTTTTGGCATTTTCAATCATAGATTTTAATATTGAAGGGACCCCAGGTAAGCAGAATACATTTTTAATTTTAAATCCTGGCGCTGCACTAGACGGATTATAGATTAAAGAGGAAGAAATTGGCATTTTTGCCATTTTTTTTCTTCCATCATTAAATTTATTTTTCCCATAATAGTTTTCAAGTATTCGATAAGCTTCTTTATGATAACCGTACTTGATCTTAAAGGCTTTTGATATCGATTTTGCAGTTATGTCATCATGAGTGGGTCCTATACCACCAGTTGTAAATACATAATGGAAATTTTTACTCAGTTCCTTAACTGTTTTTATAATATTTTTTTCTATGTCTGAAATTACTCTAACCTCTCTAACACTTATTCCACAACTTTCATTCAGCCAATTTGATAAAAATGAAACATTTAAATCCTGGGTTCTACCTGAAAGTATTTCATCCCCAATGATTAAAATGGCTGCATTTACTTTTTTGTTTTTTTTATTCATATTAATTAAAATGAATTTTGAAAGTAAACTAATATCAGGTAAATTTTTAAAAAGATATAAGCGTTTTTTTGTTGATATAAAAATAAAAGAAACAATTATAACGGCTCACTGTCCAAATACTGGATCTATGATGGGTTTGTTAAAAGAGGGAAATAAAGTATGGGTTTCTAAATCTCAAAACCCTAATAGAAAGTTAAAGTATACCCTTGAAATCATTGAAGTTAAAAAAAATAAAGTTGGAATTAATACACATTCAACTAATAAGATATTTTTAAAAGCTTTGAAGGATAAAAAATTAAAAATTTTTAGTAATTTTCAATTTATTAAAACTGAGGAAAAATACAATAAAAATACTAGATTTGATTTCCTTCTTGAAGATTCTAAAAAAAAATTATTTATAGAAATTAAAAATGTAACACTTTTAAGAAAAAAGGGTATAGGAGAATTCCCAGATTCTATTACGGCAAGAGGTTCTAAACATATAAACGAATTAGTAAATGCAAGTAGAGATGGTTATGAGGTGTACTTAATTTTCGTAATTCAACGGGAAGATTGCAAATCTTTTCGAATAGCTAAAGATATTGATGTGGATTATTATAATACTTTAAAAAAAGCTATAAAAAATAAATTAAAAGTGCTCTGCTATGATTGTAAATTTTCATCAAAAGGAATATCAATTAATAAAAGTATAAATTTTAAATTAGATGATTAATATTTACGATAATCAAAGCTTTGAAAAAGTTCGAGAAGCAGGATCTGTTGCCTCCGGAGCTCTTGATGAAGTTTATAAAGTTATAAAACCTGGGATAAGTACAAATAAGATAGATAACATTTGTTATGAATTTTTAAACGACCATAATTCATATTCAGCACCTTTATATTATCGAGGTTATCCTAAGTCATGCTGTACTTCAATAAACCATACTGTATGTCATGGTATACCAAGTGAAAAAACTCTAAAAGATGGAGACATTGTAAATGTCGATGTTACAGCTTTTAAAAGTGGTTGGCACGGAGATACTAGTAGAATGTTTTTAGTTGGAGATGTTTCAGTAAAAGCATTAAATTTGGTTAAAGCAACATATGACTCTATGATGAAAGCGATTGAAATTTTAAAAGATGGAATTGCGCTGGGAGACATCGGCGCAACAATACAAGAACATGTCGAGAAAGAGGGATTTTCAGTAGTAAGAGATTTTTGTGGTCACGGTGTAGGAAAAAA
>CACNRH010000029.1 GCA_902622825.1 uncultured Pelagibacteraceae bacterium | reverse complement strand
TTGGCAGTGCATACTTAGTGTGAGGGAGAGTGATGTCAATTAAATTAGCTCCTAAATCTTTTAGAATACTCTTTCCTTTATTCCATAATTCATCAATTTCTTTTGGCATATTTTCGACTCTATATTCTTTTGGTATTCCAATTTTGAGCCCTTTAATGTCTGATTTTAAATTTTTTGAATAATTTTCTTTTTTCTTATCTATAGAAGTTGAGTCTTTTATATCAAAACCAGCCATAGCCTCCAACATAATTGAACAGTCTTTAACAGATTTAGTCATTGGACCAGCTTGATCTAGAGAGGAAGCAAAAGCAACTATTCCCCAACGAGAACAAAGTCCATAAGTTGGTTTTAAACCTACTGTTCCAGTAAAAGATGCTGGCTGTCTTATTGAGCCGCCAGTATCAGTTCCAATTGTTGCTGGGGTTAAATTAGCTGCCAACGCTGATGCAGAGCCTCCAGATGATCCACCCGGGACAGTGTTTTTAGCAATTGGGTTTATTACATTGCCAAAATAGCTTGTTTCGTTAGATGATCCCATTGCATATTCGTCACAATTTAATTTACCAAGCAAAATTGCTCCCTCTTTCCAAAGATTTTCTGTTACAGTAGACTCGTAAGTTGGTACAAAATTTTCTAGCATTTTACTCCCTGCGGTAGTTTTAAATCCATTAGTGCAAAAAAGATCTTTAACAGCTAAAGGAATGCCTGGAAGCAGAGTTTCTGTATTAAATTTTTTATCAAATTCTTTTGCTTTTTTAATAGTATTATCAAAACAAGTAGTTATAAATGAATTAAGTTTTTTACTTTTGTTGGCCTCATCTATATAAAGCTGAGCAAGCTCTTCAGATTTAATTTCTTTTTTTTTTATTAATTCTATAATTTCTGATAAGTTTTTTTTTATAATTTCAGACATTATTCTATCACCTTAGGTACAACAAAAAATTCCTCATTTTTCTTTGGAGAATTATTAAGAATCTTATCTCTTATTTTACCATCATCAATTTTGTCTTCTCTTGTTCTTAATGGTGTGTTCAAAATAGAGGATAAAGGTTCAATTTTATCAGTGTTAATCTCATTTAGTTGTTCTATAAATTTAAAAATGGATGTTAAATCTTTAGCTAATGAGTCTGACTTTCTAGAGTCTATAGAGATTCTGGCTAACTTAGATATATGTATTATTTTTTCTTTATCTATGGACATCTGTGATTTATGTTATTTATATAGGAAATTAATACCATAAAATATATTAAATAAATGTTGGATATTGACGAATTTAAGAAAAAACTAGATAAAAAATCAAGGCTAATAGGCATTGATCCGGGTAAAAAACGCATAGGTATTGCAATTTCTGACGAAGACTGGATTATCGCGACTCCTTACAAAACAATAATTAAAAAAAATTACTCAGATTTTTTATCGGAAATTAAAAATATCGTTAAAGAGAATGACATTAAGGGTATTGTTATAGGAAACCCTATTAATATGGATGGAACTTCAGGGAGTTCTTCTCAGTCAGCGAGGGACCTTGCTATTAATTTATCAAATGATGTTACACAAAATATCACAATGTGGGATGAAAGGCTGTCTAGTGAAGGAGCCTTCAATTTATCAAGCAATTTAGATATTAATGTATCCGAAAAAGTAAAGAAATTGGATGAAAATGCTGCTCAATTCATTTTGCAGGGAGCTCTAGATTATTTGACAAAAAAATAACTTGATATGATTACATAAAAGGCCTATAGAGTTGATTTTAATGGCAGAATCTAAAGCTATTAAAAAACAAGTTAAACACCTACTAGGTATCCAAAATCTATCAGTATTAGAAGCAAAAGAAATCCTAAAAGAATCTCAAAATTTTATTAAATTAAATAGAAGTGGTTCAAAAAAACTCGACGTTTTAAGAGGTAAAACACAAATAAACTTATTTTTTGAACCTTCAACAAGAACTCAAAGTTCTTTTGATTTAGCAGGTAAGAGATTAGGTGCGGATGTGATGTCAATGAATATTGTTAATTCAGCAATCAAAAAAGGTGAAACATTAATGGATACAGCTATGACATTAAATGCAATGCATCCTGATTTGATTGTCGTCAGACATCAAGATTCGGGCGCTCCAAATCTTTTATCACAAAAAGTTAATTGTGCAGTCATTAATGCTGGTGATGGTACGAGAGAACATCCAACACAAGCTTTATTGGATGCTCTAACAATAATTAACAGCAAAGGTAAAATTGAGGGACTGCGAATAGCTATATGCGGAGACATCAAACATTCAAGGGTAGCAAGATCAAATATTTATTTAATGAACATGTTGGGCGCAGAGGTAAATG
>CACNRH010000028.1 GCA_902622825.1 uncultured Pelagibacteraceae bacterium | reverse complement strand
ATAAATTCGATTAAAAATAGATTGAGAGAATTTTTGATAGCTATTCTTATTTTAGAAACATTCATGATAGGAGTTTTTTGCTCACTAGATTTAGTTATCTTTTATTTATTTTTTGAAGCAGGTTTAATTCCAATGTTTTTAATAATTGGAATATGGGGTGGAAAGAGAAGAGTTTACTCAGCATATAAGTTTTTTCTTTACACTTTACTCGGTTCCGTTTTAATGCTCGTTGCAATCATTGCAATATATACATTGACTGGAACAACTGATGTTACACAAATCTATGAAATAAAAATTCCAATTCAATATCAAAATATTCTTTGGCTGGCTTTTTTCAGTTCTTTTGCTGTAAAAATGCCAATGTGGCCCGTCCATACTTGGCTACCAGATGCACACGTGGAAGCCCCCACAGCCGGCTCTGTAATTTTAGCAGCAATATTGTTAAAAATGGCAGGTTATGGTTTTTTGAGATTTTCCATTGGTATGTTTCCGCATGGTTCTGAATACTTTACTCCTCTAGTCTTTACATTGAGTTTAATTGCAATTCTTTACACTTCACTGATAGCTTTAATGCAAGATGACATGAAAAAACTTATTGCTTATTCCTCAGTAGCTCATATGGGATATGTAACATTAGGCATTTTCACTTTTACAAAACAAGGAATTGAAGGTGGCATGTTTCAAATGATAAGTCACGGAATAATTTCTGCGGCGTTATTTTTATGTGTCGGAGTTTTATATGATAGAATGCACACAAGAGACATTAGATCTTATGGCGGGGTTGTAAATTATTTGCCTAAATTTTCTTTAATTTTTATTATATTTACTTTAGCATCTCTTGGTTTACCTGGAACAACAGGTTTTATCGGTGAGTTTTTGGTATTAGTTGGTACATTTACTAAAAATTATTTGGCAGCAGTATTAGCGACTATTGGAGTAGTCCTAGGAGCGGCATATATGCTTTGGCTAGCCAAAAGAGTAATTTTTGGAAAAGTTACAAATGAGAGTGTGACTAAACTTACTGATGTAAACAAATCAGAGCTTGCAATACTTACTATATTAGCTTTACTGACTATTGGTTTGGGATTTTACCCAAATTTAATTTTAAACACTGTAGACACTTCAGTTAACAGTCTAATAAGTAATTATCAAAATAATTTAGCAAGTGTTGAGGTAAACTTTAGATAATTATGACTAACTTAGAAGTAATATTTCCAGAAATTTTTTTGACATTAAGCATTTTTGTAGTTTTGATGGTCGGTGTATTCTTAAAAAATACCTACAGCCTAGTAAACAAAATTTGTGTTTTAATAATTATATGTACCGGTTTTTTGATATTTTACTCTAACGAAACTTTAGAAAAAATATTTTTAGATTCTTTTATTAGAGATAAATTCTCTAACTTTGTAAAAATTTTAATTCTTATCAGCAGTTTGTTTGTTTTATTTGCCTCTCAAAATTTTATAAGAGATATGAAAATTTCAAAATTTGAGTACCCAATCTTAGTTTTATTATCAATTCTAGGAATGTTTTTCATGGTAAGCTCTAATGATCTTATTCTTTTTTATTTAGGTCTCGAATTGCAGTCTCTTGCTTTGTACATACTGGCATCAATAGATCGAAATAATATAAAATCAACTGAGTCTGGCATGAAATATTTTGTGCTTAGCGCACTATCCTCCGGTTTATTGTTGTATGGATGTTCACTACTTTATGGATTTACGGGCTCCACTAATTTTGATGTGATACAGATGGAGTTAAATTCAGATAATATAGGAGCTCTGTTCTCTATTGTGTTCATTTTAGTAGGTTTAGCATTCAAGGTATCAGCTGTTCCTTTTCACATGTGGACACCTGATGTTTATGAGGGATCACCGACGTCTGTCACTAATTTTTTTGCTGTCGTACCAAAAATTGCAGGTATAGCAGTGATAATTAGATTTATGGATATACCTTTTAAAAATATTTTATCTGAGTGGCAGCTAATAGTAATTTTTTTATCCATAGCCTCTATGATTTTAGGAGCAGTCGCTGCCATCGGTCAACAAAATATTAAAAGATTATTAGCTTATAGCTCAATCGGTCATATCGGTTACGTTTTAGCTGGAATTGCAACAGGTCAACAAAGTGGCTACGCTTCTTCATTAGTATATTTAGTAATTTATGTCGTAATGAATATAGGTGCATTTTCATGTCTGTACTTATTGAAATTTAATGGCTCATACACAGAAAAAATAAATGACCTCGCTGGGATATCTAAAAGCAAACCAATCCTAGCTTTTTCCTTTTTAATTATATTTTTTTCTTTAGCAGGGATACCACCACTTGGAGGTTTTTTTGCTAAATTCTATGTCTTTATTTCAGTTATAGAAAGTGAGCTTTATACTTTGGCTGTGGTAGGTCTAGTAACTACAGTAATATCGGCTTTTTATTATTTGAAAGTAATAAAAATTATCTATTTTGATGAGGAACAGACAAAACTTGATCAAATTAAAAATTTACAAACATCATCTATTATTTTTATAAGCTGTTTATTATTAATTTCTTATTTTATATATCCTTCAGTATTAAATAATATTATAGAACCAATATTTATGAATTAATGAACTTCAATTTAATTAAATTAAATAAAGTAGACAGCACTAATAA
>CACNRH010000027.1 GCA_902622825.1 uncultured Pelagibacteraceae bacterium | reverse complement strand
CAATAAACAGTTGCTTTTCATCAAATGCCCAACATTTCTATTCAAGATAAGGGACCTACCGTGAAGTGTGATATTGTTACCATCAATAGATTTGTAAGTTCTATCAGGATTTAATTTCCTGATAAATTTTTTACCATCTTTTTCAACTTCAGTTTTTAAATCACCTTTCATGATTCCTAGCCAATTTCTATAACACCTGACCTTATCACCAGCATCAACCGCAGCAACAGAATCCTCATTATCTACTATAGTAGAAATAGCAGATTCAATTATAACATCACTTATATTTGCAATATCCATTTTTCCAATAGGACTAGTGGGATCAATTATTATATCAATATGAAGATTATTATTTTTAAATAAAAGAGATTTTAAATTATTCTTCTCACCTTGAAAGCCAATAAATTGATCATTATTCTGTAAGTAGTATTTTAGATTTTTATCTTTTAAAACAAGTTTATTATCCTCAATATCAAATTTTAAAATTTGTTTCCATTTAGCATTTGAAATAGGTATGACTTTATCAAAAAATTCTTTCACATGATCAATAACTAAATATCCTCTCTCCTTATTGTATGCCGCACTTTTTTCTCCTGGTATAGCATCAGTGCCGTATAATGAGTTATACAAACTACCCCATCTTGCATTAACAGCATTTAGTGCGTATCTAGCATTATCTACTGGAACAACAAGTTGAGGGCCTGCTATTTTAGCTATTTCCTCATCTACATTATCAGTTAAAATCTTAAAATCTTCACCTTCTTCAACTATGTACCCTATCTCTCTTAAAAATTTTTGGTAATCAGTTTTGTTAAAATCTTTATTTTTTTTATGCCAATCGTTAATCTTGCTTTGAATAGCCTCTCTCTTTTTGATCAGATCTGCATTTACAACTGATAGATCATTTGCAGCTTCACTGAATTTGTTCCAGAACTCAATCTTGTCTATGTCAAGTCCGGGAATCACCTCGTTATTGACAAAGTCCAATAATTGATTATCTATAGTTATATCCGCTATTTTAGTTTTAGTCATTTTACTTAATTTAATACTTAAAATAATGTCTACTTAATTAACATTAATTAGGATATTTTGGCTTAAGAGCAGTTATGTGTCAATCTAACAAAATTGTTAATTTACTAAAAAGATAATGATTCTATTGTCATTTAATTTATGGTAATTAAAAAAACATGAAAAATTATCTTGAATTTGAAAAAGAGATCAAAAATTTAGAGGAAAATCTTGACGATCTCAAAAGTCCATTTGGATCAGAAGGCATAACAGAAGTAGATACAGATAAGATTAAAAATACTCAGTCACAAATAAACGAGAAATTGAAAGAAACTTATGAAAATCTTAACAGTTGGCAAAAAACACTTGTTGCGCGACACGAGGATAGACCTCGTGCAAATTTCTATATAAAAAAAATTTTTGATAGTTTTACTCAATTATCGGGTGACCGCCTTTTTGGAGATGATAAGTCAGTAATTGCTGGATTTGGTTTGTTAAGTCAAAAGTCTGTATTAGTTATTGGGCAGGAAAAAGGTGAGGATCTCAATAGTAGAATTGAAAGAAACTTTGGCATGATGAAGCCTGAAGGATATAGAAAGTGTGTAAGATTAATGCAATTAGCTAATAGGTTTAATATACCAGTTATAACGTTTGTTGATACTCCAGGAGCATATCCAGGATTAGGAGCTGAGCAACGTGGTCAAGCCTCAGCTATCGCAAGTTCAATAGAATGCAGCATGTCACTTACGGTTCCAAATATTTCTGTTATAATTGGTGAAGGTGGATCAGGAGGAGCAATCGCTCTAGCTTCATCAAATAAAGTTGTAATGTTGGAAAATTCTATTTACTCAGTAATTTCTCCAGAAGGATGCGCGTCGATACTATGGAGAGATCAAAGCAAATCTTTACAAGCAGCTGAAGCGATGAAATTGACAGCAAAAGATTTACTTAGTCTAGGGATTATCGATGAGATCATAAACGAACCTCTTGGCGGTGCTCACAGAGATCCTAATTTGATTGCAGCAGATATTAAATCAGCACTAATAGAAAATCTAAAATTTTTTAGAGGAATGTCTAAAAATGAAATTTATGACCATAGAAAAAGTAGATTTTTGAAAATTGGAAGAGATAAAGGATTCGCAAAATCATCTCAAACAGACGCAGGTTTAGGCTATAAAGAACCTAAATATGCTAAAATAGTTAAAAATCTTAATAAAAACAAATTTATTTACGCAGGTGCTATAGTTGCGGCAATTACAGCAATAATTTTATTTATCTGATATTGATACCAAAATAGCTAGAAAATTTTAAGATTTATTGTTTTCCTCATCAATGATTGCTTGACAATTCATTCACAAATCTATTTAAGAGCAGTGTTAGAAAAACTAACATAAGTTAATAACAACAAGGATAAGTAAATAATGAGTACACTAAAAGGTAAAGTAAAGTGGTTCAATGGGACTAAAGGTTATGGTTTTATTGAAAGAGAAGACAAAGAAAAAGACGTGTTCGTTCACTCATCAGCTGTTAGAGAAGCTGGTTTAAAATATTTAAACGAAGGTGATGAATTAACGTTTGAAGTGGAGAGCACGGAAAAAGGTCCTGCTGCAGTAAAATTGCAGAAAACATCTTAATTCTAAATTTTCCAAATCATATATTAGCGGGGCACTTACATTATTGTATTGTCCCGTTAATAAATCTTGAAATTGACACATTTATTTAATAAATACATATTGATGTTTAAAGAAACTTTAAGATCAGTTCAAAAATCTCATT
>CACNRH010000026.1 GCA_902622825.1 uncultured Pelagibacteraceae bacterium | reverse complement strand
ACAGGCTTAATTTTAGAGCCTCCTTTAGGTCCAGCTATTCCTGTAACTGACACACAAATGTTTGCTTTGCTAATTTTACTCAAATTATTAACCATTGCAAAACAGCATTGATGACTAACTGCACCATATTTTTTTATTATTTTTTTTGGCACTTTCAACATGTTTATTTTCGCTTGATTAGAATAGGTAACTAAACCCAATGAAAATACTTTAGAAGCACCACTAACAGAAGTAATAGTGCTTGAAAGCATTCCACCAGTACAAGACTCTACAGTAGACAGTTTTAGTTTTTTATTTTTAAGCGAAGTGACGATTTTTTTTATTAAAGCCATTAGAAAAATTTAGTTTTTACAATCATAAAAATTATTAATGTTAATACAACATAAAATCCTGCTAATACATCATCAAAAATCACACCAAAACTATTTTTAAATTTTTTATCAATTAAATTGATTGGAAAAGGTTTTTTAATATCAAAAAATCTAAATAAAATAAAAATATAAATATATATTAATATTGCCTCCTGAAAATTTTTTTCAGTTTGATGAGCAATCTCATATAGATAAATAGGAATAGATTGTCCGATTACCTCATCAATAACAACTTCTTTAGGATCTTTGTTTTCATTATCTCTGATATAATTACTTACAGCGTAAAAAGAATAAAAAAAAATTAATAAAAGAAGAATTAAAATAGTTATATTTTGTAAATTTATTACGTGAAAGAGACTATATAGAAAAACAGTTGTTACTAGAGAGGCAAAAGTGCCTGGAGCATATTTTAAAGTTCCAATTCCCATAAAAGTTACTAATAAATAATTGATATTTTTAATCATATTTAATTACAGATATTATTACCTCACAAGCAATAGCCTTTTCTTTTCCTATCACGCCCAGTTTTTCTGTCGTCTTTCCTTTTATATTAATCTGATTTTTTGAAATATCGCACAGTTTGACAATATTATCTGCTATTTTTTTTTTGTAATTTTTTATTTTAGGAGTTTGAGTAATAATATTGATATCTATATTATTAATCATATACCCCTTTGATTTAATTTTTTCTAAAACTTGTTTGAGTAAGACTGTTGATCTTATATTTTTGAACCTTTTACTCTTATCTGAAAACATTTGACCAATATCACCCATCGAGCAAGCACCAAGAATTGCATCTGTAATAGAATGAAGAACAGGGTCACCATCTGAGTGACCTAAAGTACCTAATTTTGACTTAATTTTTAAACCACCTAAATAAAGTTTTCTACTAGGTATAAGTCTATGAACATCAAAACCTATTCCAACACTTTGTTTCGATTTATAAATATTTTGTAAATTCTTAAAATCTGTAATATCTGTTATTTTAAAATTATTTTTTTCCCCTTCTACAAACTCTACTTTATTTAAATCCATGTATAATGAGATGTCATCATCTTTATACTTATCAGAATTTGTTTTGTGATAATGATAAATCTCTTTTAAATCAAAAGCCTGTGGTGTCTGAGTTAAAAATAAATTATCTCTTTTCTTTCCAACAATGTATTCTTCATTGCTTGAGTCTATAATTTGTTTAACCGCATCCTGTAGCAAAATTTTAGGCACTACAGCTCTGGCATTTTTCATTTTTTTTAAAATTGATCCAAATAATTTTGTTGAAAAATTTGGTCTCGCAACATCATGAATCAAAACCTTTGAAAAACCCTTTTGACTCATCAAATATTTTAAAGCATTAAAGGTAGATTGTTGTCTTGTTTTTCCCCCTCTTACTAATTGAACATTTTTCAATTTTAATGATTTTATGCGTTTTATGTCTTTCTTGTTATAAACAACAATTATCTTTTTAATTTGTTTAAATTTACGTGCTTTAATCACGTTAATTTCAATTAATGATTTGTTTGCTATTTTTTGATAAGGTTTGCCTACATTAGACCTAAATCTATGGCTATTACCTCCAGCAAGAATGATAAAACAAAAACTCATTGTATTAAATTATATTATATTTATATAAATTATTAACTATTAGAAAGAATGATAAAAATATTAAAAAATTATAATTGGATAATTATTTCCTCGTTTTTTTGCATATTTCTTGGAATTCTAACTTTTTTAACTTTTATAAATGAGGGTTTTATACCCTTAAATGATGAAAATTTACAAATTCTTTTAATTATAGATATTTTTTTACTAGTAATCTTCTTTTACCTAATATTTAGAAATTTCTATAGATTATATTATACTGGGAAAAGAAATAAAAAAGGCGCTCAAACAAACCTAAGATATATTTCTTTATTCTCACTTTTCACATTTATACCTTCTCTATTGGTAGCCATTTTTTCATTATTCATTTTTAACTTTGGTATTCAAAACTATTTTGATCAACAAATCACGAAAGCGGTGAACAATTCATATGATGTGGCAAAAAATTATTTAGAGGATAGTCGCGAAAATGTAATCTCTGATGTTATATTGATGAGCACAGGATTGAATAGAGCATCGAATTTATTTTATTCAAATCCAAGGAGTTTTAATAGAGTTATAAGAGCTGAGAAATTGCTAAGAAAAATTGATGATGTGTATTTAATTGATAGTGCAGGTAATATATTAATATCAGACGTCATAGATCCTAATGTTGAATTGATTATACCAACTGAAAAAAACTTTAACGATGCCTTGGAGGGTAAAACTGTAATTGTTTCAAATAATCTAGAAAACAAAACAACTGTAATGATTAAATTATCATCTTTAGTAGATACCTATTTATATATTTCTAGAGATATCGACCCTGCAATTTTAAGATATTTAAATGAAACAGAGCAAGCAGTAAGTTTTTATTATTCAGTTGAAAATAGTCAAACCGGAATAAAAATAACTTTTGCAATTATTTATATTATTGTGGTTACTTTATTGTTATTTTTATCAACTGCATTAGCAATTACATTTGCAAGGCGATTAACATTACCTATTGTTAATTTAATTAGTGCTTCAGAAGATATAAGTAAAGGAAATTTATCTGCTAAAGTTCCTGAAACAGAAGTTGACGAAGAATTTAAAATGTTAAATAAAAATTTCAATAGCATGATAGAGAGGCTTCAACAACAACAAGAAAAACTACTTACCG
>CACNRH010000025.1 GCA_902622825.1 uncultured Pelagibacteraceae bacterium | reverse complement strand
CACTAATAATAAGTTTTGATAAAAATCTTAATATTGAAAAAAATTATTACTTAGACAGCTCAAGGGCAAAAAATATCATATTCAATCAATAGATTTTAATTTTAAAATCTGATCATAAGTGTGCTTAGTATTTATATGATAAAATTTTTGATGACTTTCTATCCCAATTAAATTTCTTTTTTGAATTAATACATCCCATATTGCATTCATAGAAAAAATTTTTTTGTTTACTGATTGAAATATTTTTCTATTTAAAATTTGAGCTCCAGTAAAAATAAACTCATTCTCTAGATCTCTTGACACAAGATTATCCGAGAGATTGAAGTCTCCTTTGAAAGAGGTATCAAAACTGTTATCTTTTTTTACAAGTAATAATGAACTTTTACTCTCCTTAAAAAAGATTTTCTCAAGTTTATTTAGCTCATCTAAATACCCATTGTTCCAAATAGTATCAGGATTGATTACAATAAAAGGGTTTTCATTAAATGGCTCGGTACCCTTAAAAATGCCACCACCTGTGTCTAGAAGAAGTTTTCTTTCATCTGAAATATTTATTTTAATATGAATTTTCTTTTTTTTTATAAATTCAATTACCTTATCTGCTAAGTGATGTACGTTGACAGTTAATTCTTCGACTCCGAAATCTGTCATTAAGTCGATTGTCCTATCAATTAAGGTTTTACCGCCTATTTGTAAAAGAGGCTTTGGAAGTTTTGAGGTTATTGGTTGCATTCTTTTTCCTAAACCGGCAGCCAATATCATAGCATGTTTAATTTTCATATCTTTTTTAATTTCCTTATAGGAAGATTTTTTTTAATTAATTTTCTTAAGTTATTAAAAATTGGGTTTTTAAGTCTTTTATTTATCATCTTCCAGGTATTAGGTATGTATCTTAGATATTGTGGTTTACCATCTCTTTTAAAGAGTCTTGTAAAGATGCCAAGTATTTTTAGATTTCTTTGAATAGACAAAATATCATAATCTGTTTTTATTTTTTGTTTATCAAATTTTTTAATTTTCGACTTTGAATGATAATAATCAATAAGCTTTTCTTGATCCTTGGTTGGAATTATTAGTCTAATATCATCGACTAAAGAAACAACATCATAGAGCGGGTTTCCTATAATCATATCTTGGCCATCAATTACGCCAAGTTTCCCTCTTTTACAGATAATGTTGGAAGCATGGAAATCGCGATGGGTTAGAAAATTGTTTTTAAAAAATAATTTTTTGTATAAAAAATTTAACTCACCTCTTATTGATTTTTTAATTTTGCTAATATTCTTTCCCAAATAAAAAAACTTCAAATACCAATCAAAAAATAGATCTGATTCTTTATGAAGATTTTTCAAATCATATTTTTGAAATTTTATGGTAGAGTTTTTATAAACAAGTTTTTGTATAACTTTAATTTTTTGTATCTTGAGAATAATATCAATTAATTTTTTGTATTCTTTGACTTTATTTTTTTTGTTTGTAACAACATTTTTAAAGTCAAGGTCTCCTAAATCTGAAATTTCGATCATATTATCTTGATAATAGTAATTAAGTAATTTTGGTGCGCTAATATTATTCTTTACCAAAAGTTTGTTAACTGCTGCGTAAACTAGCAAGTTTTTAAATTTTTCTTTCTTTGCCAATACTATAATTGAAGTTCCACTTTTATTTTTTACTCTATAAAACTCCCTAAAAGAGGCATCTCCTGAAATTTTTTTAATACTATATTTCATTTACGTTAAAATTTCTAAACCTACCATATCCTCTAATTGTTACAGATCTTTCTGAGTCTCTTTTTCTATATTTCAGATTAATTTCTATTTTATCTTTTATTTTAGACCTGATCAAATTTGGCCATTCAACTATTTTAAGATCATTTTGATGATTTGTTAGTAGTCCCAGTTCTTCTATTTCTTCAGTTTTCACTAATTTATACAAGTCGTAATGATAAATTTTAAATTTTTTAAGGTCATACTCATACATGATGTTAAATGTCGGGCTTGGAACATTTGTTAATTTTTGTGAGTTTTTTTTTTGAAAATAGTTAATTAATTCTCGTGCGAAAGTTGTTTTGCCTACTCCTATATCACCATACAATAAAATGGAGCATTTTTTGCTTTTTATATTTTTTCCCACTTTTAAAGTAAAAATTCTGAGATCAGATAATGATTTTATAATCATCAAAACTTTTAATAACGATAAGTATCTGGTTTAAACGGCCCTGACTGTTCGACATTAATATATTTCGCCTGATCTTTTGATAATTTCGTAAGTTTAGCCCCAACTTTATCAAGATGAAGCATTGCAACTTTTTCATCTAGATGTTTTGGTAAAACATAAACTTTGTTCTCGTAATTTTTTGAGTTTTGCCATAGCTCTATCTGTGCAATTACTTGATTTGTAAATGAAGCACTCATAACAAAACTTGGATGACCCGTTGCACAACCTAAATTAACAAGTCTTCCTTCAGCCAATAAAATTATTCTTTTTTTACTTGGCAGTTCAATTTCATGAACCTGTGGCTTAATTTCATTCCATTTGTAATTTTTTAATGCCTCAACTTGAATCTCATTATCAAAATGTCCTATGTTACAAAGTATTGCTCTATCTTTCATGTTTCTCATGTGATCGGCGGTAACAATATCTTTATTACCAGTAGCTGTTACAACTATATCAGCTTCTTTAATTGCTTCGTCCATCAAAACAACTTTGTAGCCTTCCATTGCTGCCTGCAAAGCACAAATGGGATCAGTTTCGGTTATTAAAACTCTAGCACCACTTTGTCTTAATGAAGCTGCACTTCCTTTCCCCACATCGCCAAAGCCAGCCACAATTGCAACTTTTCCTGACATCATTACATCTGTAGCTCTCTTAATCCCATCTACTAAACTTTCCCTACAGCCATATAGATTATCGAATTTTGATTTTGTGACCGAATCATTTACGTTTATTGCTGGAATTAATAATTTCTTTTCCTTTTCCATTCTCTTCAAAGCAAGTACACCTGTGGTTGTCTCCTCAGAAACACCTTTGATTGATTTTAATAAGTCCTTATAACTTTTATGTAGCAGACCTGTTAGATCACCTCCGTCATCAAGTATAAGGTTAGGTTTCCAAGATTTGTCGCCATTAATTGTTTGATTTATACACCACCAATACTCTTCCTCTGTCTCACCTTTCCAGGCATAAACTGGTACACCAGACTTTGCTATCGCAGCAGCTGCGTGATCCTG
>CACNRH010000024.1 GCA_902622825.1 uncultured Pelagibacteraceae bacterium | reverse complement strand
AATAGATCCAATCCAAGATCCTAATTTATTTAGAACAACTGGAAATTCTTTTGGTCCAATAACTAATATGGCAACAATTATTATGATTAATATTTCAAACCATCCAATTTGAGGCATTAGAATTAATTACTATTTGGATTGTTTTTATCTTCCGAGTCTTTTTGAGAATCTTCTGGATTATCAGACATCCCTTTCTTGAAACTTTTAATACCTTTGGCTACATCACCCATAAGATCTGAGATTTTTCCCCTCCCAAATAAAAGGACTACCAAAACTACTACTATTGCGATCTGCCAAAATCCTATACTCATTGATTAATTATATACAATATTTAACTTTAAATAAATGAAATTATTCATCAGATTTCTTTGTTTGTTCCAAAGTTTGATCAATCTCTGTGTAAATATTATCATTTTTTAAATTTGTTTGTTCTTTAAAGAATTTTCCAGTCCCAAATATAGAAGAGTCTATAGATGAGGTGTCTATCATTCCAGCAGAGCTTAATTCATCAATAGTTGGAAGATCGGAGAGTTTTTGAATATTGAAATGATTTAAAAAGTTCTCAGTCGTAACATATTGAATGGGTTTTCCTGGTACGTCCTTCCTGCCTGCTGGTCGTACCCAGTCAAGTTCTAATAATATTTCAAGCGTGTTTGTTGCAAAAGCTACACCTCTTATTTCCTCAATTTCAGATC
Source organism: uncultured Pelagibacteraceae bacterium (assembly GCA_902622825.1). Lineage (GTDB taxonomy): Bacteria > Pseudomonadota > Alphaproteobacteria > Pelagibacterales > Pelagibacteraceae > Pelagilacustribacter. Next base: position 2,583 of record CACNRH010000024.1, on the reverse strand, counting down.
TAGTAACCGGTTGGTGGTAAACAATAATAGCTAAAGTTTCAATAGTTGCTTTGGAAAGTTTTCTAAAAGATGATTTTTGTAGCGCCATTGTTTTAGATAAATCTTCCGAAGTTCTAAAAGACCATTTGTCTCTTTTCCGAACTAAGTTTATACCTCTGTTTTTATAGTCTATTTGCAGTTTTTCTAAAATTTTTATTAAATTTGTTTTAGTATTAAGTCTTTTTTCGATAGTTTCTGTATCAAGTGGTTCGGACGCAGAAAAAAGTATTGCCTCAACTTTTCTTTCTATCTTCGAAATATTATTTGGAAAATTTATTATATTATTTTTTTTTGTATCCTTTTTCATAATTAATTATTTTTTTTTACAAGTATTTTTTCAAATGATTTTTCCTGCATTACTTTTAAAATGCCTTCTTTTGTCAATTCTAGTGTGGCCGCGAATATACCCGCTAATCCTGATCTTTTCATTTTATGGTTGTTTAATATATCTTCAGGTATTAATTTAATAAAATCTGTCCAATCATTTAATTTATGTAAATTTTCTTTTATTTCCTTAATTCCAGCTTCTGTTGTTAAAACTGGTAATTTTGGAATGTTCATAACTTTAAAAGATTTTTGGATATTGATTTCAGCATAACATTTTAATAAATCATATAAAGATACATCATATGTAGGTGTATAAATTGATCGTATACCGCCTTTCATTCCTCGATAAAAAATGTCGCGACCAATTCTTTTTTTCTTAAGAAGCTGGTCAGATAATAAACGTATTAACTCAAGTTTTTTAAGTTGAACTTTAAGTTTTTCTGCTACCTCATGTGCTTTAAAATCATCATCCTCGTCTTCAGGTAAAAGTAATTTGGATTTTAAGTAAGCTAACCATGTAGCCATCAATAAGTATTCAGATGCTTCCTCTAAGTTTAAATCATGATTATCCTTGATGTATTGTAAAAATTGATCCGCTAACTTTGTTATTGAGATGCTAGCTAAATCAACTTTTTGAGTTTTAGCTAAATCTAAAAGAACTTCTAAAGGTCCTTGATAATTGGGTATCTCTATTGAAAGAGATTTTTTTTTTACTGATTCCATTAATAATATTAACTTAAAAACTTATAAAATTGCGAAGTTTTTTTTTTAGTAAAATGATCAATATTAGGTACGTTTTTAAGTATCTTAATAGACTCCTTTGAGTTGCCTTTACAATATAAAACAAGATTACAGCCTGCGTCTAAGGATCTTTTGGCGTTAGTAACCAAATCATGGCTTAAAGCTTTCATGGATACATCATCTGACATCAGTATTCCCTTGAAACCAATTTGCTTTCGAATTGTTTCTGAAATTATCTTTTTTGAGAAAGTAGCGCAATTTTTTTTATCAATTTTCAGATATTTAACATGTGCTGTCATAGCAAAAAAACTTTTTGAATGCTTAAAACAGTTAAAATCATTTTTTTTTAATTTTTCATTTTCTAATATGATTGAAGGTAATGTTTTGTGACTATCTAGATTTGCATATCCATGACCAGGAATATGTTTAATGACAGTTCCCATCTTAAGTTTTTTATATGTACTAATACAAATACTTCCAAGCGCTTTAATTGTTTTTACATTGTTAGAGTAGCATCTATTAATCAAAAATTTGTGAGTATTTTTGTAAATTTTATCTAACACCGGAACTGTATTAATATTTATGCCTAAGCGTTTTATATTTTCTATTAAACTACTCAAGTAATTTATGTAAAGTTTTTTTCCTATATTTAAATTTTTTTCGTAAATTTTACCAAAAAATATCTGTGAATATGGATTTTCAATTATATTGGCTAGTCTAGTGACTGTTCCTCCCTCCTCATCAACCATAATAGGATATTTCCTATCTGACATTAATGTTCTAATCTCTTTAGTTAATCTTCTCAATTGATCGCTGCTTTTAATGTTTCTGCTAAATAGAATAATACCCCACGGTTTGTACTTTTTAAGAATTTTCTTTTCGACTCTTCTTAATCTAGTTGTCGAAATACTCACTATTGCAGATTTTCTAATCATTTATCAAATAGTCTCCAAAAAAATCTTTTTTTTTTAAATTTTTCCTCCTCAAAACCAGAGTTAAATTGAATAACGTCATATGTGTCATTTTTAAGTAGAGGTAGATCTACATCAGTAATATAACTCATATTGTTAAAATTTTTTCTTTTATCTTGGATGTTTTCTATATTTTTGTCAGATTTGTAAAAATCAATAGTATTGTAAAAAAAGATGATACTTATAATTAATAAAGTTGACTTAATTAAATAATTTATCATTACATTTTTTCTGGTAAGCTAACACCTAAAATTTGCATTCCATTTCTAATTACAGAAGATAAAAGTTGTAAGATTAATAAAGATGAAGATCTATTTAATTTACCATCTATTATTATCCTATATTTTTCTTCTTCATTTCCTTTGCTCCAAAAAGAATGAAATAAAGTTGACAACTCATATAAGTAAAAAGTTATTCTGTGAGGCTCAAGCTTATTAGATGAATTTTCAACAATTTTTGGCCATTCAAAGCTTTTTCTTAAAATTTTTTTTTCATATTCATTAAA
>CACNRH010000023.1 GCA_902622825.1 uncultured Pelagibacteraceae bacterium | reverse complement strand
TCCTAATAGAATGTTTGATGTCGGAATAGCAGAGCAACATGCAGTGACTTTTGCAGCTGGTTTAACAACGGAGGGTTATAAACCATTTGCAGCAATATATTCTACTTTTTTACAAAGAGCTTACGATCAAGTTGTTCATGATGTAGCTCTCCAGTCACTACCTGTTAGATTTGCGATAGACAGAGCTGGGCTAGTAGGTGCAGATGGACCAACACACGCTGGTTCATTTGATATAACATATTTAGCCACACTACCGAATTTTATTGTAATGGCCGCAAGTGACGAGTCAGAATTAGTAAAAATGATAAATACCTCAGTAACAATTAATGATAGACCATCTGCCTTTCGTTATCCTAGAGGTAACGGGGTTGGAATGAAATTACCGGGAATAAACGAGACATTGGAAATAGGTAAGGGCAGAATTATTAAAAGTGGAAAAAAAATAGCATTAATTAATTTTGGGGCAAGATTACAAGAGTGTATAAAAGCATCTGAAGAATTGCAAAAAAAAGGTATCGACATCACCATTATAGACGCGCGGTTTGCAAAACCATTAGATGAAAAATTAATTTTAGAAACTGCTGTAAGCCATGAGGCGGTTATAACTATAGAAGAAGGATCTATAGGAGGTTTCGGATCTCATGTAATGCAATTATTGTCCGACCGTGGTATCTTTGATAATGGTTTAAAATTTAGATCAATGATATTACCTGACTTATTTATTGACCAAGATACTCCTTATAACATGTATGAAAAAGCCGGCTTAAATTACAAATCAATAATTAATAAGATTGAAGAAACATTAAGTTCAAAAATTGTTTTTGCAAAAAATAAGAATATCTAAAAATTTATCCGCATTGAGCTCTATTCATCAAGTAGTGATCTAATAGAACACAGGATAACATAGCCTCTCCAATCGGAACTGCTCTAATTCCCACGCAAGGGTCATGACGACCTTTAACCGAAATAGAAGTATTTTTCCCCTTTTTATCAATTGTTTCTCTTTTATTTAAAATGGAAGAAGTAGGTTTTACCGCAAATGAGGCTACTATTCCTTGACCAGTTGAAATTCCGCCTAAAATTCCACCAGCATTATTAGATTTAAACTTTATTTTTCCTGATAATTTTCTAATTTCATCGGAATTCTCTTCTCCACTTAAATAAGCTGCTGACATACCTGCTCCAATGTTTACACCTTTGACTGCGTTAATACTCATAAGCGCTGCAGCTATATCTGTATCTAGCTTGGAATATATTGGAGCGCCTAATCCCACCGGTACCCCTGATGCTCTTAATTCTATTATGGCACCACAAGAAGAACCAGCTTTTCTTACCGCTAGTAAATATTTTTCCCAAAGTTTTACTGATTTTTTGTCTGGGCAGAAAAAAGGATTTTTTCTAATTTCTTTATTATCCCAATTATTTTTATTGCAAGACATTAACCCTAGTTGAGTAACTGCTCCAATTACATTAAATTTTGAACCAATAAGATTTTTCAAAATAATTCTTGCAACAGCTCCGGCGGCAACTCTACTAGCTGTCTCTCTGGCAGATTGTCTTCCGCCACCCCTAAAGTCTCGAATACCGTATTTTTTGAAATAAGTAAAATCAGCATGTCCAGGTCTAAATTTTTCTTTTATTGACTCGTAATCTCTTGATCTTTTATCCTCATTATAGATTATAATTGAAATCGGTGTACCAGTTGTCCTTCCATTAAATACTCCAGACAATATATGAATTTTGTCACTTTCTTTTCTCTGTGTTGTAAACTTTGACTGACCTGGTCTTCTTCTGTCCATATCCGACTGTATATCCCTCTCAGACAGTAAAATATTCGGAGGACAACCGTCAATTACACAGCCAATTGCAGGCCCATGGGACTCCCCCCATGTGGTAAAACGAAATATTTTTCCAAAAGTATTAAAAGACATAAATATTTATTGTATAGATTATTTTATAGAATATATGAATCAAAAAAATGGCAAAAATAGCCTGGGTATCGATAAATGTTTCGAGGAAACGAACAACCCTATCGAATTATTTGAAAAGTGGTTTGAAAAAGCTAAGGAACATGAGATTAACGATCCAAATGCGTTAGCCCTTGGTACTTCAAATCATGAGAATCAGCCAAATGTTAGAATGGTGCTTTTGAAAGGATTGAGTTCAAAAGGATTTGTATTTTATACAAATTTTAAAAGCAAAAAAGGAAAAGAAATTGAAGTAAATAAAAAAGCTTCAATGTGCTTCCACTGGAAAAGCTTGAGAAGACAAGTTAGGATTTTAGGTAATTTGGAAAAAGTAGATGATAAAGAAGCTGACGAATATTACAACTCAAGACCATATGCAAATAGAATAGGGGCATGGGCCTCTTCACAGTCCGATGTATTAAAAAAAAGAGAACTTTTCTTAAAGAATATAAAAGATTTTGAAAAAAAATATCCTGACAAAAATAAAGTTCCCAGACCTCCTCATTGGTCTGGTTGGAGACTAACTCCAAACCAAATAGAATTTTGGCTTGATGGAGAAGGCCGTATTCATGAAAGGTTATTGTACAATCGCTCAGGTAAAAATTGGACCAAAATACTTCTTTACCCCTAATATTTTCTATCTAGGCTAAATTTTGTTAGACTTTGTAAAATTCTTTTTTCTTCACTATCTTCAAAGATGCTAAGTGCATCTTTAGACACATTTACAAAATATTCAGCTCTTTTAAAACTTTCCTCTACTGCGTTATATTTATTTATTAATTTAATAATCTTTTTAAAATCTTCTGAGGTTCTTTTATCCTTTTTAAACACTTCTATTAAGTATTCCCTCTCCAAAGCCGTTGATCTTTGGTATAAAATTATTAATGGTAAAGTTGTTTTACCCTCATAAAAATCTTTACCAATTTCTTTGCCAAAAATAATTTTTTCTGAATGGTAGTCTAAAGCGTCATCAGCTATTTGAAAAGCCAATCCAAGATTTTTGCCATAAGACTCAAGAAGATTTTTCTCCTTATTATTTGACCCCGCTAAACAAGCTCCCGTCCTTGTCGCTGCAGCAAAAAGAGACGCAGTTTTTAAATTTATAATTTTAAGGTAATCTTCCTCAATCAAATCTGCTTCACCTTTATGTTGTAGTTGTAGAACTTCACCTTGTGCGATTTTTGCTGATGTTGAAGAAAGTAATTTCAATATTTCAATATCTCCATCTTCAACCATTATTTCAAAACATCTGCTCAAAAGATAATCACCAACCAAAATAGACGATTGGTTTCCCCAAATTGCATTTGGCGTTTTAAATCCTCTTCTTATATCGCTATTATCAATAACATCATCATGAAGTAAGGTTGCTGCGTGTATTAATTCAACACAAGCTGATAAGTTTATGTCTCTATTTCCAAGTTCGTAGCCTAA
>CACNRH010000022.1 GCA_902622825.1 uncultured Pelagibacteraceae bacterium | reverse complement strand
AATTTTAAGTAAAGAAATATATATTCCTGTAATTTTTATAATGCTGTTACTAATAATTTCTTTCTTTTTAAAGAGCAAAATTTTTGATGATAAATATTAATAAAAATAATTTAATTAATGATCCGAGTCCTTATTTACAACAGCATAAGGACAATCCTGTTAATTGGCAAGTTTGGTCTAAAAAAACCCTTGAGCTAGCAAAAGAAAAAAAATTACCAATATTATTGAGTGTAGGTTATGCCAGCTGTCACTGGTGTCATGTGATGGCACACGAAAGTTTTGAAGACCAGGAGACTTCAAAACTTATGAATGAATTATTTATTAATGTTAAGGTTGATAGAGAGGAAAGACCAGATATCGATTATGTATTTCAAAGTTCTTATCAAATTTTTAATCAAGCAGGAGGCGGTTGGCCCTTAACAATGTTCCTTGATGAAAATGGAGTTCCATTCTCTGGAGGAACCTATTTTCCAAAAGTTCAACAACATGGTCTTCCCTCTTTTAAAGAAGTATTAATAAAAATTTCAGATGTTTACAAAGAACAAAGAGAAAAAATTTTAAAACAGGTAAACCTCGTTAAGGAAAGTTTATCTTTGAAAAAGAACTCAGTGATTAATCAAGACTTAATACCCATCGTAGATGAAACACTATTGTATCTAGATCCAATTAATGGTGGTTATAAAGGTGCCCCAAAGTTTCCAACATTTAATGTTTTTGAAACTCTCTTATACTATTATAACAAGACTAAGGATAAAAAATATTTAATACCGATTGAAACATTACTTAAAAATTTATGTTCACAAGGAATTTATGATCATGTTGAGGGTGGAATATCTAGATACACTGTAGACGAAAAATGGCTAGTGCCCCATTTTGAAAAAATGCTTTATGATAATGTGCAGTTCATTTCATTGATATCTAAATACTTGAAGATAAAAAATAATTCTTATTTTCAGAATAAACTAATTCACACAATAAACTTTTTATTGAATAATTTTCAAAACTCTGAAAAATTAATGGGATCAGCATACGACGCAGATAGTGAAGGGGAAGAAGGTAAATATTACACTTTTACCTATGAAGAGATAAAAGATATTAAAGATATAAATCTTTATTATGAGGTAAATCCCTCTGGTAATTGGGAAGGAAAAATAATTTTAAAAGAGTTACAAAATCCAAATGAGGAGATTCTTTTGAAATTGAAACACTTACGTAGTAAAAAAATTAAACCATTTTTTGATGACAAATCCCAATTGGATTTAAATTGTATTTGGGTGTCATCTTTAATTTCTTCCTATCAAACTCTAAAGGATAAAAGATACTTAGATCTCGCTGAAACATTTTTTTTAAATTTGAAAAAAAAATACAAAGACGAAAAATTATATCATAGTTACTCTGATAATTTTGTATTTTTAGAGGATTATGCTTATTATATAAAAATGCTTTTAGACCTTGCGGACACAACTATGGGGCTTGAATATAAACAAAAGGCAGAAAAACTCTGTATTATAGCCATTGATAAATTCTATGATAAAAATAAAAACATATTCCAAAAAAATATGTTGTTAAATGATGATTTGTTTTTTAATCCAATAGATATAGGTGACGGTACAATATCGAATGGAAATTCAATTATGTTAAATAATTTAGTTAGATTAGGTTTACTTGATCAAGCTGAAAAACTGTCCCAAAGTTTATTTGGATATCTAAATTTTTATAAAAGACTAATGCTTAGCAGTCTACAATCACTTGACTATTTTCAAGAGATTAAAGGCGGAAAAAATTGCAGTAACGATGGATGTGAAATTTAGTAAAAATTTATTAACATGGTTAGCGTGGTTTCTGCTTGTTGTTTTGTGGAATTATGGATTTCCTAATGCCTCGCCTTTTTTAGATGTTTTAGTTGCAGTAATCTTATCATTATTGATGATCGTTTATAAAAGAATTATTAAATAAATTTGTGGTGCCCACAGCCTGAATCGAACAGGCGACCTTTTCCTTACCATGGAAATGCTCTACCTACTGAGCTATGTGGGCCTCACCTGTGGTTAGAATTTTATATATTATTAAGAGACTTGCATAAATTCAATTCAAGAAGTAAAACTGTTTAAATGCAGGAGCTAAATATATGGGTATTCATTACGACTATAAATCGACACGTGGCGAAAAGGCAATGAAAAAAGAGGCTAAAAAGAAAGCTCGTTTGGAACAGAGAAGAGCAAAAAAAGCAAATTTTTCTAAAAATGAGGATCAAGATAAAATGCACGATATTAATAAACCCATCACTCTTGAAGACTTAACTAATCCAGAAAAGAAGTAGTTTGTCAATGAGCTCTTTTCAAAAAAAAGACTCTAAAGTTAAGATGCGTGGATTGGCTTTAAAAAGGAATCTAGTAAAAAGAAAGTTATTTAAAAAAAAACCAAAAAAAAATGACAGTTCAATCAGATAATTGGATAAAAAAGATGGCTTTAACTCGATCAATGATAAAACCATTTATTAGTAAGCAAGTACGAAAGGGAAAAATTTCTTTCGGACTTTCATCTTTTGGGTACGATGCGAGAGTATCAAACGAATTTAAAGTTTTCACTAATGTAAACTCCGGAATTGTAGATCCAAAAACATTTAAAAAAGATAGTTTTGTTACTAAGAAAGGCAAGGAATGTATTATTCCGCCAAACTCCTTTGCTTTAGCTAGGACTGTTGAATATTTCAAAATTCCAGATGACGTTTTAGTAATTTGTTTGGGAAAATCTACTTATGCAAGGTGTGGAATAATTGTAAATGTTACACCATTAGAGCCAGGTTGGGAGGGACATGTAACGCTTGAATTTTCAAATACGACACCCTTACCAGCAAAAATTTATGCTTACGAGGGAGTAGCTCAATTTATATTTATCAGAGGGAGGGAAAAGCCTTCAGTAACTTACTCAAAGAGAAAAGGAAAGTATATGAAGCAAAGAGGTGTAACACTTCCTAAGATTTAGACTCTTTAATGCAAAAATTAATCATAAAAGGTAAAAAAGTTTTATCTGGAGAAATAAAAATTTCAGGATCTAAAAATGCATCTTTACCTATTTTAGCAGCATCAATTTTAACAAAAAAGACTACATTAAGGAACATGCCTGAAGTAAACGATATTTTTACGATGATTAATTTACTAAAATCAATAGGGTTCAAATGTAATTTCAAAAAAAAAAATAAATGTATAACGATCTCAAGTAATAAATTACATAATCAAAATAATGTTGCTCCTTATAAATTAGTTAAAACTATGCGAGCTGGTGTATTAGTTCTTGGTCCAATGTTACATAAGTTTGGAAAAGCCAAAGTATCTCTCCCGGGAGGATGTGCAATTGGGTCTAGGCCTGTCGATTTACATTTGATGGCACTAAAAAAACTAGGAGCAAAAATAAAAATTAAAAACGGTTACATCTATGCAAAATCTGACGATGGATTGAAAGGTGCTAAAATAAATTTTACAAAAATTTCTGTGGGAGCAACTGAAAATGCTATATTAGCTGCATTCGGGGCAAAAGGAAAAACAGTTCTAAGTAATTGCGCAGTTGAGCCTGAAATAAAAGATCTGATACGTTACTTAAATAAAATAGGTGGTAAAATAACTACAAAAAATAGAAAAATTTTTATTGATGGAGTTAAAAAAGTCAAAAATATTTCTTATAAAATCATGCAAGACAGGATTGAACTTGGAACTTATGTTGTTGCTGCAAGCTTGATAGGAAAAAAAATCCTCTTCAGAAATGTTGATCCTAATTTAATTAAAACAGAATTGACAGTTTTAAGA
>CACNRH010000021.1 GCA_902622825.1 uncultured Pelagibacteraceae bacterium | reverse complement strand
TAATTAGTAAAGGCAAAATTGAATCATTATTAAACTTTAAATTTACATCAGGTGACCTTTGGATGGTAGGAGCTGCAATTGGATGGGCTGTTTATTCAATTTATTTATTAAATTGGAAAAGTAATTTTAGTTTAATGGGAAGATTTACTTTAATCTCTTTTTTTGGAGCAATTTCATTGTTTCCCTTCTATCTTCTAGAGGAAATATTTTTTTCTAGCACAACCTTTAATAGCGACTTTATTCTATGGGTTCTGTTTGCTGCAATTTCACCTGGTATAATTGCTTTTACTTTATATACAAAAGTTCAAAAGTATGTAGGCGCCTCTTTGGCAGGATTTACTCTTTATATCTTTTCTATCTATTCTGCTATTTATGGAATAATATTGTTTGATGAGGTACTAATGAATTTCCATTATTTTGGGGCAGCATTTGTATTTTTAGGTGTTTATTTAGCTAGGAATGTTTCAAATCGATGAAAATTTCAACATTATTTTTTTCTATAATATTAATTTATTTAATTATTGTAGCCTATATGTATCTTAATCAAAGGAAACTTTTATATCTTCCTAGTGAAAATAATTATTTGGATGATCAAATAGACTTTAATTTTAAGGAAGTTTTTATAGATGTTGAAAAAAATCTTAAACTAAAAGCATGGCTAATTGAAAATGATTTTAAAAATAAAAAAACATTAGTATTTTTTCATGGAAATGCAGGCAATCTATCAAATAGAACTTATAAACTTAATCAATTGAGTAAGTTAGACCTCAACATAATAATTTTAGCTTGGAGAGGTTTTAGTGGAAATGAAGGGGAACCTTCTGAGCAAAACCTATACAATGATGCAAAAAAAACTATCGATTGGTTAAATTCAAGAGGTGTAAAAAATAAAAATATCATTTTATATGGCGAGTCATTAGGAACTGGTATTGCAGTAGAGTTAAGCCAAACAAATCAATTTGGAGGTATAATACTAGAGTCTCCATTCACATCAATGACTAATGCAGCTAAGAACATTTATCCATGGTTACCTGTTAAATATTTATTAAAGGATAAATATGACTCTGAAAAAAAAATAAAAAATTTACAAATTCCAATCTTAATTATGCACGGAAAAAAAGATAATATTGTTCCATTTAAAATGGGTAAGAAACTGTATGACTTGGCCAACAATCCTAAATTTTTTTACTTTACCGAAAATGACGACCATATGATGACTTTCGATGAGCAGCTTGTAGGCACGATAAAAAATTTCTTAATTTTTAATTCCCAGTAAAGCTTTTGAAAAATATTCCGCTTTAAATGGCTGAAGATCATCTTCCTTCTCACCCATACCTACAGCCACGATTGGTAATTTATATTTTCTGCAAATTGCCAGGACTACCCCTCCCTTGGCTGTACTATCAAGTTTTGTAATAATTAAACCGGTTAATTTATGGATCTTACTAAATTCTTCAACTTGATTAAGAGCATTTTGACCGGTAGTTGCATCTAAAACTAAAATTACCTCATTAGGGAATGCATCATCTATCTTTTTTAAAACATTAATAATCTTTTTATATTCCTCCATAAGATTTTTTTTATTTTGAAGCCTACCTGCTGTATCTATTAATGCGATATCAATTTGATTTTTCTTTGCAAATTCTGCAGTTTTAAAAGCCACAGAGGCTGGATCACTATTAACTTCAGACTTAATTATATCCACTTTTACTTTAGCTGCCCAAACTTGTAATTGATCTATTGCCGCTGCTCTAAAAGTATCAGCTGCACCAAATACAACTGATCTATTATTGTCTTTGAAGTACTTTCCAAGTTTACCAATACTCGTAGTCTTGCCAACACCATTAACACCTGAAACGACAATTGTAGAAGTCTTTGCGTTTCCCATTAAACTTAAGTCTTTTTCGTACTTCAGAAGTTGAATTGCCATTTTATCGGCTATCAGTTTTAAAATTTCTCTATGATCGTCTAATTTTTTATCTATTTTGATGTTTTCAAAATCTTTTCTAAGCTCTTTAGCCACATCAACACCAGCATCAGATGAAATAATTAATTCCTCAAACTCTGCAAGAACATTTTCATCAATTTTTTTTTTAGAAAAAATATTTTTAAAACCTGAAGATAACCCATCTGAACTTTTACCTAACCCTATCCTAAATTTATCAAATAAACCCATTTAGATTTCAAGTTTAGTTTGTTTAATTCCTGAAACTGGACCTCTCATAAATATATTCAGATCTGAGTCTATTTTAATATTTAAGCATCCTTCTTCAAATTTAATGTTGACATCATTTTTAGTTAATTTCTTTATAAATGCTGCTACAGCAGTGGCACAAGCAGCTGTTCCACATGCTTTTGTTAATCCAGCTCCACGTTCCCAAACATTCACAGTAATATTTTCTTCATTGTCTATTTGAGCAAAAGTAACATTAGTTCTATCAGGAAATAACTCATGATTTTCTATTTTAGGTCCTAATATTTTTAGGTCATATTCAAAACAATCTTTAACAAAAAAAATTATATGTGGATTTCCCACATTAAGACTAAATCCATCAGTGAACTTTCTATTATCAATGTTTAAAGTTATATTTTTGTGATCCAATTTTTTTTTAAGTGGAATCTCATGCCACTCAAATATAGGCTTTCCCATTTCCAATTGAACATCAGAGCCTCCAACAATTTTTGCATTAAGCAATCTGTTGTTTGTTTTCAATTTAATTTCTTTAATATTTAGATCTTTGCTTAATAAGTAAGCCACACATCTACTTCCATTTCCGCACGCGCTTACCTCACCGCCGTCTGAATTAAAGATAGTTATTGGAAATGTGTTATTAATTTCTTTTTCAATAAATATTATTTGGTCAAATTCGATATTTCGGTGAAAAGACTTGAGAGTTCCTAAATATATTATTTTTTCTTTAGGTATATCTATGAAGTTTTCTCTTCTATCTACAATGATAAACCTATTACCTAAACCATCCATTCTAAAAGCATTAATCAAAGCCATAATAGTAGATTAGTATAATTATTCATTGACTTTTAAAACCCTTAATTGTAGTTTCCACAAACTTTCCGCAAATACACATGTATTGCGGTGCTCTTGAAAACAAGAGTGTCGACACTAGTCAGCGAAGGTTCGCCCACTAGTGCGATAGGTGTTGGGTAATTGAAAATGTTTGAAAATTTAACTAATAAACTTGAGAAGATATTCTCAAAACTTAAAGAAGCCCCTTCATTGACTGAAGCACAAGTTGATGTTGGACTCAAAGACATTAGAACGGCGCTATTAGAAGCAGACGTGGCTTTGCCGGTGGTAAAAGAATTTATCAAAAACATTAAATCAAAAGCAATTGGTAGAGAAATAATAAAATCGACCACACCAGGTCAGATGATTATTAAAATAGTTAACGATGAAATAGAAAATGTATTAGGAGATAAATATGAAGAAATTAATCTTAAATCACAACCTCCAGTTTCTATTTTAGTTGTTGGACTGCAAGGTTCTGGTAAGACAACTACTACCGCTAAACTTGCAAAATTTATTGAAAAAAATTTTAAAAAAAAAGTTCTTTTGGTCAGCTTAGACACCTCTAGACCTGCAGCTCAAGATCAACTAAAAATTCTTGCAGATTCAATCAAAATCTCATGTTTGCCAATAGTAAAAGAACAATCGCCTGTTGAGATCTCTAAACGTGCAATCAATTCGGCAAACCTAGGAGGCTATGATGTAATAATTTTTGACTCAGCCGGGAGAACTCAAATTGATTTGTCGATGATGAGCGAGATCAAACAGATAAAAGACGTAATTAAACCTACTGAAACTATTTTGGTAGCCGACTCTCTTACCGGTCAAGTGGCCGTTGAAGTGGCTAAAGAATTTGATAGTAGCCTGAGCCTATCAAGTATAATTCTCACACGTATCGATGGGGATGGTCGTGGAGGCGCCGCCTTGAGTATGAAATTTTCAACTGGAAAACCAATAAAGTTTATTGGTGTTGGAGAGAAAATTGATGATATCGAAATTTTTCATCCAGAGCGAATTGCCAAAAGAATTTTAGGAATGGGAGACATAGTTTCCTTAGTAGAAAAAGCCTCTAAAGACTTAGATGATGCAAAGATTAAGAAAACAGAAGATCAATTAAAACAGGGTATATTTACTTTAGATAGTTACCTTACTCAATTGAGGCAAATGAAAAAAATGGGTGGCATGGAAGGAGTAATGTCAATGCTTCCAGGGGTAACAAAAATTAAAAAGCAAATGGAGAATTCCTCAATTGATGAAAGCATGCTTAAGGAGAATGAGGCGATAATTTTATCAATGACTAAAAGTGAGCGTGAAAATCCAAAGATGATTAATGGCTCAAGAAAAAAAAGAATCGCTAGAGGTTCAGGTGTAGAAGTATCTAAAATTAACAAGCTGATAAAGCAGTTCAGAATGATGTCAGACATGATGAAAAAAATGTCGGACGGCAAAAAAATTCCATCAGGTATAATGCCAGATGAAATACTCAATCAACTAAAATAAACGAAAGGATAAAAAATGATTAAGATAAGATTGTCAATGGGAGGTGTAAGAAAAAGACCGATTTACAAAATTGTTGTTGCCGATAGTCGAGCACCTAGAGATGGAAGATTTATAGAAAAGCTTGGATCTTTCAACCCTCTTTTACCTAAAGATAAAAAGGAAAGACTAAAGATAGAAGCTGAAAGAGTTAAATACTGGATGAGCAAAGGCGCTAAACCTACTTTAAGAGTTTCTAGGATACTCGGAGAAGCTCAACTTGGAGAAATGCCCAAAGCAGGGAATAATCCTTTA
>CACNRH010000020.1 GCA_902622825.1 uncultured Pelagibacteraceae bacterium | reverse complement strand
GACTTAAAGTTTCGGTTTTATTCTTACCTTTTGGACCTAATGGATCAATTTCTACCCAGTCCACTCTTTTGAGATTTTTTGTTAAAGCTATTTTTAACACCTCTTCAACATTTTGAACTGGAATAATTTCAATATTTTTTTTTATTGTTTCAGGTATTTCAGTTAGATCTTTTTTATTCTCGAACGGTATTAAAACTTTTTTAATTCCTGCTCTGTGCGCAGCAAGAAGTTTTTCTTTTAAGCCTCCGATTGGAAGTACTACACCCCTCAAAGTGACTTCGCCAGTCATCGCAACATCTCTATTTACAGGTATCTCGGTAATAGCTGATACAATAGAAGTAACCATGGCAATACCTGCTGATGGTCCATCTTTTGGAGTAGCGCCTTCAGGAACGTGAATATGAAAATCTTTTTTTTCAAAAATTGGCGGTATAATTCCAAAATCTAAACTTTTAGATCTAATATACGACTTAGCAGCTTTAACAGACTCTTGCATTACATCTCCCAATTTTCCTGTAATTTGCATTTTTCCTTTACCTGGCATTATTACTGTCTCAATCTTTAATATTTCGCCTCCAACTTCTGTCCATGCCAAACCAGTTACAACACCAACTCTGTTATTTTTTTCTATTTCACCGTGTGTAAACTTCTCAATGCCTAGGTAGTCATTTAAATCCTTTTCTAGTATGGGATTACTTACTTTTTCTTTTGCATCAATTTTTTTTACTACCTTTCTTGCTATTTTAGATATTTCTCTCTCAAGATTTCTAACGCCTGACTCTCTTGTGTAGCCTCTTATAATTTTTCTATTTACTTTTTCGTTAATATTCCACTCATCGTTTTTTAGACCATTGTTTTTTGACTGTTTGGGTATTAAATATTTTTGAGAAATATTCACTTTCTCATCTTCTGTGTAGCCTGATATTCTTATCACTTCCATTCTATCCAAAAGAGGTGGGAGAATGTTTAATGTATTTGCAGTAGTGACAAACATCACATCTGATAAGTCGTAATCAACTTCTAAATAATGATCATTAAATTCTTTATTTTGCTCTGGATCCAATGCTTCTAATAATGCAGAGGATGGATCACCTCTATAATCGTTTCCAACTTTGTCAATTTCATCTAATAAAAACAATGGATTCTTTGCGCCAGCTTTTTTCATCATTTGAATAATTTTTCCGGGCAAAGAACCAATATAAGTTCTTCTGTGACCTCTTATCTCTGCTTCATCTCTTATTCCTCCTAAAGACATTCTTATAAATTTTCTATTAGTTGCCTTTGCTATTGATTTACCTAAGGAAGTTTTACCAACTCCTGGCGGGCCAACCAAACAAAGTATAGGTCCTTTCATTTTTTGTATTCTTTTTTGGACAGCTAAAAATTCAATTATTCTTTCTTTGACCTTTTCTAATCCATAATGATCTTCGTCTAAAATTTTTTGTGCATTTTTAAGATCAGTATTTATTTTTGTCTTTGTTGACCAAGGTATCTCTGTCATCCAATCTAAATAATTCCTTACAACTGTGGCTTCGGCTGACATAGGACTCATTGATTTAAGTTTTTTTAATTCAGAAAAACATTTCTCTTGCGCGCTTTTTGGCATTTTTGCTTTGGTGATAGCTCTAGAAATGTTGGTAATTTCATCTTTGCCATCATCAATCTCACCAAGTTCTTTTTGAATTGCCTTTAATTGTTCGTTTAAGTAATACTCCCTTTGAGTTTTTTCCATCTGGTTTTTTACTCTTCCCCTAATTTTTTTCTCGACTGAGATTAAACTTGTTTCTTTTTCAACATAAGTATTTAATTTTTCAAGTTTGCTTCTTGCATCTCCGATCTCAAGCAATTCTTGCTTTTCAAAAATTTGAAGATTTAAGTTTGAAGCAATATTATATGCAATTTTTAGAGGCTCTTTGAAAGACTTTAAATTTCCGTAGCTTTCATTGAAGTCTTTTTTATTTAAGACTGTAAGCTTCTCAAATTTTTTCAATAAACCTTGAGCATATAACTCTAGATCTTTACTATCAGAATTTTCATCCGTAATTTCAATTTCGCAATTCAAATATTTTACATTTTGTTTATCTATTGAGTTTATCTTAACTTTCTTTTGACCTTCAATTAATACTTTCACTGTTCCATCAGGCAATTTTAATAGTTGAAGAATTTTACTCAAACATCCGTAGCCATATAAATCTTTTTCTTCTGGGTCATCAATTTCAGAATTTTTTTGTGCAACTAAGATAACAGATTTATCTGTTTTCATAACTTCTTGTAATGCGTTTATAGACTTCTCTCTGCCTACAAAAAGAGGGACTACCATTGTTGGAAAGATTACAATGTCTCTGAGTGGTAATAATGGTTTTGTCTCCTTTAGACTCATAATTTAGTTATATGGCAATTATGAAGTATATTTCAAGATACAAATTTAGTTTATGCGACAGATGTTGACTGTTTTTTGCCAAATGTTACAATTGGGTCAGTTTTGCCTCTAACTGAAGACTTATCAACTGTGACTTTTATGACGTCTTCCATGTCTGGAAGCTCAAACATAGTCTTTAGTAAAATATTTTCTAAAATGGACCTTAGTCCCCTAGCACCTGTTTTTTTACTTATGGCTTTTTTAGCAATCTCAGTCGTTGCGTCATCGTTGAACTCAAGTTCAACATTTTCAAATTCGAAAAGTCTTTTATATTGTTTGATTAAAGAGTTTTTTGGTTCCTTTAAAATTTTAATTAAAGATTTTTCATCTAATTCATCTAATGTTGCAATAATTGGCATTCTTCCAATAAACTCAGGGATTAATCCATATTTTATTAAATCTTCTGGCTCTAGAGATTTCATTACTTCCGATAAAGGGA
Organism: uncultured Pelagibacteraceae bacterium; assembly: GCA_902622825.1. Taxonomy (GTDB): domain Bacteria; phylum Pseudomonadota; class Alphaproteobacteria; order Pelagibacterales; family Pelagibacteraceae; genus Pelagilacustribacter. Next base: position 2,277 of record CACNRH010000020.1, on the reverse strand, counting down.
GTGATTTATAATCTTTTACTTTAGCTCCGAATCCTATTGAACTGCCTTTTCCCCTTTGATCAATAATCTTATCTAAACCGGCGAATGCTCCTCCACATATAAATAAAATATTAGTAGTATCAACTTGTAAGAATTCTTGCTGAGGGTGTTTTCTTCCTCCTTGTGGCGGCACGCTCGCAATCGTTCCTTCCATAATTTTTAAAAGCGCTTGTTGTACTCCCTCTCCTGAAACGTCTCTTGTGATAGATGGGTTTTCAGATTTTCTACTGATTTTATCCACTTCATCTATATAAACAATTCCTCTTTGTGCTTTTTCGACATTATAATCAGCGGCTTGTAAAAGTTTTAGAATTATGTTTTCAACATCTTCCCCAACATAACCGGCCTCTGTTAATGTGGTGGCATCTGCCATTGTAAAAGGTACATCTAATATTCTTGCTAAGGTTTGAGCAAGAAGAGTCTTACCGCATCCAGTGGGGCCTACGAGTAAAATATTCGATTTTGATAATTCTACTTCTTTATTATTTTTGGTTTGATGATTTAATCTTTTATAATGATTATGAACTGCTACAGACAAAACTTCTTTAGCGAATTTTTGACCAATCACATAGTCATCCAAAACATTGCAAATTTCTTTTGGAGTGGGAACTCCGTCTTGATGTTTATTTACCAAAGAAGATTTATTTTCCTCTTTGATTATGTCCATACATAACTCAACGCATTCATCGCAAATAAAAACTGTAGGACCTGCGATTAATTTTCTAACTTCATGTTGGCTTTTGCCGCAAAAAGAACAGTACAAAATATTTTTATTGTTTTCTGACATAACGAATCAATAAGTAATATTAATTCCCTTAGAGATTGTTATCAAGTTGAAGTTGAATAAAAAACTATATCTTGTGTGTTATTTTCTCTTTTCTACCACAGAGTCAATTAATCCAAATTTTTTAGCCTCTTCTGCAGTCATAAAATAATCTCTTTCGAGAGCTTTAGAAATTTCATCAACAGATTTACCTGTATGCTTCGAATAAATTTTGTTTAACTTTTCTTTTAAAGACAAAATTTCTTTTGCATGAATTTGAATATCTGTTGCTTGACCTTGAAAACCTGCTGATGGTTGATGTACCATTATTCTTGAATTAGGTAACGAATATCTTTTTCCTTTTTCACCCGCAGCAAGTAAAAACGATCCCATCGATGAAGCTTGACCAATGCAGAGAGTTGATACTGGGGAATTTATATATTGCATCGTATCATAAATACCTAAACCTGCTGTGACCAAACCTCCTGGACTATTGATGTAAAAACTAATTTCTTTGTTTGGATTTTCACTTTCCAAAAAAAGTAATTGAGCGGTAACAAGCGAAGCAACGGTATCATTAACTGGACCTACTAAAAAAACTATTCGTTCTTTTAAAAGTCTCGAATAAATATCGTAAGCTCTCTCTCCCTTACTCGTTTGTTCAACGACCATAGGTATTAAGCTATTCATTTTTTCATCTAGCATACGACTCATATTAAGCGTTATACAACTATTGGTTACTTTTTGCTAATTTTTTTTGATTTGGCTTTAGATTTATTTATCTCTTCTAACTTTTCTGAATTAGATTTTTGAGGATTTTCCAAATTATTGAAATTTTTAATTAAACTTTCAGCTTCTTTATCTGTGATTTCCTTTTTTGTTAATTTTGTTTTAAGTTTAATTGAGTTAATTATTTTTCCTTCATACAGGCTTCCTTTAATAGACTGTAATGCCATTGGATTTTTTTTATAATATTCCAAGATAAATTTTTCTTGACCCTGCATTCCTCTAACTTGCTTATTAATCTCGTTTTGTACCTCGGCTTCGCTAACAGTTAAATTATTTTTTTCGCCATACTCATTTAATATTAGACCTAGTTTAATTCTTGATTTGGCTATTTTCTCATTTTGTTGCTTATGTTTTTTTTTATCTTCCTCTTTAATATTTTGGGTCATTACATTTAGTTCATGATCAACCAAATTTTTTGGTAAATCAATTGTATGATTTTTTTCGAGCTGATCTAAAATTTGTTTTTTAGTTATTGCTTCTAGTGCTTGCTGATATTGATTAACTATTTGTTTTTCTATTAAAGATTTTAAATCCTGCAAATCTTTTGCACCAAATTTTTTCGCAAATTCGTCATCTAATTTACTTTTTTCCCCTATTTTTACATTTAAAATTTTACAAACAAAATTAGCATTTTTATTTGCTAGACTTTTTTGAGGAAAATTTTCAGGCAATTTTACTTTTACGTT
>CACNRH010000019.1 GCA_902622825.1 uncultured Pelagibacteraceae bacterium | reverse complement strand
TAAATTGTAACATTATTGAACTTAAACAAAAGAATTTGAATAAATTAATAAAGATCAAAATTAATAAATATCAAGTTGGCTCAGATAGACTTGCTAATGCTTTAAGTGTTGCTGATTTGAAAAAAAATTTTATTATTATAGATTTTGGAACAGCTACTACATTTGATGTTATTATAAAAAATCAGTATATGGGAGGAGTAATTGCACCGGGGGTAAGATTGTCTTTAGATACATTAATAAAGAAAGCCTCATTAATAAAACCTCTAAGTCTTAAAAAAATTAAGTCTATAGTTGGAAAAAATACAAAAGAGGCAGTAAGATCTGGATTTTATTGGGGTTATATTGGTTTAATTAACAATATAATTAGACTGATTATAGAAAAATACAAAAAAAACTTTAATATAATTTTAACTGGTGGATTTTCTCATTTGTTTAGAAAATCTTTAAAGTATAAAACTAAAGTTGATAAAGATCTTACAATAAAGGGTCTATTAAAATTAACAAGGAATTAGATGAAAGATGAACTTTTATTTTGTCCGTTAGGAGGCTCAGGTGAGATAGGGATGAATATGAATCTTTATGCCTTTGGAAATGAGGAAAATAGGAAATGGATAGTGGTAGATATGGGTGTAACATTTGCAGACGACTCAATACCAGGCATTGATTTGATATTTCCAGACCCGAGTTTCCTAATTGACAAAAAGAAAGATTTACTGGGAATAGTTTTGACTCATGCGCATGAAGACCATATCGGTGCCATAGCACACATATGGCCGCAATTAAATTGTAATATTTATGCTACTCCATTTACCGCTGTGTTAGTTCAGGAAAAGTTCAAAGAAAAAAAAATTGACATTAGTAGTAAAATAAAAATAGTTCAATTGAACAGTAATTTAAAGCTTGGTCCATTTAATATAGATTTTGTGACGTTAACTCATTCTATTCTTGAACCTAACGGTCTTAGTATAAATACTCCACTAGGTACGGTCCTTCATACAGGCGATTGGAAAATTGACCCCAATCCTCTCATTGGTAACAATTTTGATAAACAAAAACTAGTTGATATAGGAAAAAAAGGAGTCATTGCAATGATTTGTGACTCTACAAATGTTTTGTACCCAGGCAGAGCTGGTTCAGAGTCAGATGTTCGTGATAGTTTACTAAACATAATAGAAAAACAAAAAAAAAAAATTGTAGTCACATCATTTGCCTCTAATGTTGCAAGAATGGAAACAGTTTTTTATTGTGCAAAAAAAACTAACAGAAAAATATGTTTGGTTGGTAGATCAATGTTAAGAATTTATAAGGCAGCAAGACAATGCGGGTATCTTGGGAATTTGTTGGAGCCAATTGATGTCAAAGACTCAAGTAAAATACCGCGTGAGGAAATCATTTTTCTTTGCACTGGTAGTCAGGGTGAGCCAATGGGCGCAATGAATAGAGTAATAAATGATACTCATCCAGACGTATATATAGAGGCAGGAGATACAATAATTTTTTCTTCAAAAATGATCCCTGGTAATGAAAAGAAACTTTATAAATTACAAAATTTAATTACAAAAAAAGATATTAATTTGATAACTGAGGAAAATGCTTTTGTTCATGTTTCAGGTCATCCTAATAGAGACGATTTAAAAGATATGTATTCATGGGTAAAGCCAAATTGTGTTATCCCAGTACACGGCGAACACAGGCATATGAAAGAACACATATCATTCTCAAAAGAAATGCAAGTGCCATACTCATTACAAGTTGAAAATGGCGACATAATTAAATTAATACCTTCGAAAAATGCAAAAATAGTGGATAAAGCGCCGTCCGGAAAAATGTATTTAGATGGCGAAGTAAGTGTAAATTCAGAGTCTCGATCTATAAAAGAGCGAAGAAATTTAGCATCTAATGGATATCTTGAAGTAACAATCATAATATCAGAGTCAGGAAAGTTAACAAAACCAATAATTTCCTTCAAGGGCATCCCAAATAAAGAGGAAGATGCAGATGATATAATTTTCGACATGGAAGGAGAAATTCATAAAGTTTGTAAATCCTTTTCTCTAGAAAATAAAAAACATGAAAAAAATTTGATAGAAAGTATTAAAAATAATTGTAGAAGACTTATAAAAGATAAAACAGGGAAAAAGCCTTATACTAATATAAATATCGCGAGATTATAATGTCGTTAACTGGATCAATAGTTGTATATGTTATTATTTGGTGGATTGTTTTTTTTTCATTTTTGCCTATAGGTATAAAACATGATAATAGGAAATTTACTGAGGATATAAGAGGAGCTGATCCTGGATCACCAAAAAATCCCAATATCGGAAAAAAATTTATTTATACAACAATCTTAACTAGTGTTCTTTTTATTGGGATATATTATATGGTTAATAGCGAATTTTTAAATTTAAGGAGTTTTTTTAATTAATGAGATTATCAAAATTATTTTTACCAATAACTAAAGATTTGCCCTCAGACGCAACAATTAAATCTCATCAATTAATGTTAAGGACTGGAATGATAAAACAATCTGCTGCAGGAATTTATTCATGGTTGCCCCTTGGATTTAAAGTAATGAAAAAAATTGAGCAAATTGTTAGAGAGGAGCAAAACAAGATAGGTGCACAGGAATTACTGATGCCAACAATACAATCAGCAGAAATTTGGAAGGAAAGCGGCCGTTACGATGATTACGGTGAGGAGATGTTGAGAATTAAGGATAGACAAGGCAGAGAAATTCTTTACGGCCCAACTAATGAAGAGCTGATAACAGATATATTTAGATCCAGTATTAAATCTTACAAATCTCTTCCTCAAATTCTTTATCATATTCAATGGAAATTTAGAGATGAAATCAGACCAAGATTTGGCGTGATGAGATGCAGAGAGTTTTACATGAAAGATGCTTATTCTTTTGATGTTGATGATGAAAGTGCGAAATTATCATACAATAAGATGTTTTACGCTTACTTAAAAACTTTTAAAAGATTAGGTCTCGAAGCTATTCCCATGGCAGCCGACACAGGTCCAATTGGCGGAGACTTATCTCATGAATTTGTTATCTTAGCTGAAACAGGAGAAAGTAAAATATTTGCAGATAAAAGTATTTTAAAAATAAAATTAGACAAATATAATGAGGATAAATCCTCACTAGAAAAAATGAGAAATGAATTTTCTGAAATTTATGCCGTTACAGATGAAAAGTTTAGTAAAAAAGAATTCGATAAAAAGGTTAAAAAGGATAATCAGATGATAACAAAAGGTATAGAGGTTGGTCATATATTTTATTTTTCAGATAAATATTCAAAACCATTAAATTGTTTTGTTGATACCAAAGACGGGAAGAAAACAAGTATAAAAATGGGATCCTACGGGATTGGTGTCTCCAGGCTTGTTGCAGCGATAATCGAAGCTAAGTTTTTAAATAATAAAATGAAGTGGCCCAAGTCAGTTTCACCATTTGATGTTGTAATCATCCCAAATTTTAACAAAAATAACACTGAAAATCTCAAAAAAGCAGAAAAAGTCTATGAAGAGCTTAAAAAACAAAATATTGACGCATTATTGGATGACACTGATGAAAGTATGTCAAGTAAATTTACTAAGCACGAATTAATTGGAATACCAAACCAAATAATAATTGGATCTAAATCAACTTCTGATAAATTTGAATATAAAAATGATAAAGATGTTAGTTCAATTATTTCATTGGAAGAAATAAAATCTAAACTTATATAATAAATTGTTTAATCGAGTTGAAAGAATTGTATCATTTAGAAACCTCAGGCCCAAAAAAAAAGAGGGATTCCTCAAAATAATATCATTATTCTCTTTTCTTGGGATTAGCCTTGGAGTGGCAGTTTTAATTATAGTCATGTCAGTTATGAACGGATTTAGAACTGACCTTACTAATAAAATACTAGGACTTAACCCGCATATTGTTATTGAGCCTTCAAGAGAAAAAATACCAAAAAAATTCACTAGAACATTAATAAAAAAATACCCTCAATTCAAATATGCTGAAATAGTGAATGGAGAGGGAATAATTGTTAGCAATAATAATACTCTTGGAGTTTTAGTCAAAGGTATTTCGAACGACGATTTTAAAAAAAATAATATATCAACTAAATTAGTAGATGGATCAAAAAAAGATTTGAGTAAAAATAAAATTATAATAGGAGCGGAGCTAGCATTTGATTTAAATGTCAAAGTCAACGATAACATAACTCTAATGTCTCCATCCTTTATAAGCACCCCAATTGGTTCACTTCCAAAGCAGGAAATTTTTACAATTTCAGGAATATTTAATAGTGGATTTTATGAATTTGATAAAAAGTTAATTTATCTCAATAAGCAAGATGCTTTGGCATTATTTAGTGAAAATGAAAAAAAAATCAATTTAGAAATTTATTTAAAGAGTCCGCTTGAGGCAAACGAATACAAAACTAAGATACAAAATGATAATCCAAATTTCTATATTTATACATGGTCAATTTCCAAAAATAATATCTTAAGCTCATTAAAATATGAATAACTATTTATTAGAAACTAAAAATATCTCAAAATCGTTTGTTAGTGCCAACAAAAAAATATCGTTATTTAATGATGTAAATTTTAAAATTAAAAAAGGAGATCTAATCGCTGTAACTGGACCATCTGGCTCTGGAAAATCTACATTATTACATATATTAGCTTTGTTAGAGCAACCTACCTCTGGCAAATTATTGATATCAAATGAAGAAGTGGGAAAATTTAAAGAAAATCAAAAAGATAATATTAGAAAAAAATCGATATCTATTATATTTCAAAACAACAATTTGCTGAATGACTTTACTGCAATTGAAAACATATTAATGCCACTATATATAAAAGGAACTGATCATATAACAGCAACAATAAAAGCAAAAAATATACTAAAAGACGTAAAATTATCAGAAAGAGCAAATCATTTTCCCTCTGATTTATCAGGAGGAGAGCAACAAAGGGTAGCAATTGCTAGGGCACTTATATCAAACACTGAATTGGTGCTTGCAGATGAACCTACCGGAAATCTTGATCATAAAACGTCTTTAGACATCTTTAGCTACTTTCAAAAGCTTAAAAGAAAAAATAAGGCAATAATTTTTGCAACTCACAATAGAGAACTTGCTAACAAGGCGGATTATAATTTAAGAATTCAGAATTCTAAGATAATAAAGGTTAATGGAAAAAGATGAAAAACAATTCAATAATTTCAAAGTACATACTCAATTTTCAATTTGCGAAGGTGCAATTAAAATTGATGACTTGGCAGAATTCTGTAAGG
>CACNRH010000018.1 GCA_902622825.1 uncultured Pelagibacteraceae bacterium | reverse complement strand
TGGCACCATCAACACAAATGATAAATTATCACGTGATTTGAAAATAATAGTTAAATAAATTACCATTGCCAAAATTATAATAAGATTTATCAAAGCTAATAAAATTTCATGAAATCCAAAAAAAACTACACTCCAGCTAGCATTAAAAAGTATATGTACAAAATAAATTACAAGAATTTTAATTTCATAAAATTTAGTCCACACTTTCCAAATTGCTACAGACATAAACACGTATAATGTTGTCCAAACTGGACCAAATACCCAAGAAGGGGGATTATATGGGGATAACGTAAGACTAGAATACCATGGTTCCTTGAATTGAGATGTTGTAAATCCTCCAATAGCTGAGGCTACAAACGTTACAGTTAATATTATAAATAATGATAAATACTTATTTCTCATAAATTGTTGTATAAACAATTTATGTCAAAAAATCAGAAAAAAATTTGGGTTACAGGTGCTAGCAGTGGTATTGGCAAAGCTGTTGCGGAAAAATTTGCTAATGAAGGTTGGAAAGTTGCTGTTTCCGCTAGGCGAAAGGAAAAACTAGATGAGATGGCATCATCAAATAGTAATATAATTTCCTATCCCTTAGATGTAGTTAGTAAAGAAAATTGTCAAGCAACATTCAACAAAATTGCTGAAGAGTTCGGAGATATTGACATTTGCTTTTTTTGTAGCGGTACCTACGATCCAAACAAAGAAAAAGAAATTGATTTAGATCAAAATAAATTTGTTATGGATGTAAATTATTTTGGTGTTCTAAATTGTGTAAAATCAGTAGAAAAATATTTTAAAAATAAAAAGAGTGGGCAAATCTCAATAGTATCATCTATAGCAGGTTATAGAGGGCTTCCTAACTCAAGTGGATATGGTCCTTCCAAAGCAGCATTAACAAACTTTGCTGAAAGTATATATTTCGACTTCAAAAAGTTTAATGTAAGAGTCTCAGTAGTATCTCCAGGCTTTATTAAAACTGATTTAACGGACAAAAATGAATTTAAAATGCCATTTTTAAGATCTACAGACTATGCTGCGGAAAAAGTTTTTAAAGGACTTACAAGTACTAACTCTTTTGAGATTCACTTTCCAAAACAACTAACCTTAATATTGAAATTTTTACGTGTATTACCATATAAAATTTACCTATTTCTAGTTGATAAATTGGTGAAAAGATAAATAATAAGTTGTGATATCTGGTCCTAGTTTAAAATCCACGAAAATATGCAATATACAATTATGAAAAAAAAAATATCTAAATTTTTAATATTTGGAAGTTTTTACTTTTTTCTTATAAAAGGTATAATTTGGTTACTAGTAATATTTGGAGCATATCTCGGCTTAGATAAATTTTTCTAATTATGTATATCGCTATGAACAGATTTAAAATTGTATTAGGCAAAGAAAGTGATTTTGAAAATGTCTGGAAAAACCGAGAAACACATTTAGACAAAGTCCCGGGCTTTAAAAAATTCAATTTAATTAAAGGTGAGAAAAAAGAGAATTATACTTTGTACGCCTCTCATAGCGTATGGAACTCAAAAGAGGATTTTATTAATTGGACAAAATCTGAAGCATTTAGAAAAGCTCATCAAGGTGCTGGTCAACACGGAAATTTATATTTGGGACACCCTGAATTTGAAGGTTTTGAAAAGGTAATTTAGTTTAGATATTAGACTCTACAAATTCCCAGTTTATTAATTTATCAAAAAATTTTTCTAAATATTCTGGTCTTTTATTTTTATAATCTAAATAATATGAATGTTCCCAAACATCACAACCAAGTATAGGTTTTATGTTGTTCATGACAGGACTTTCAGCGTTTGGAGTTTTGGATATTTCTAATTCGCCATTATTAATTGATAGCCAACACCAACCCGATCCAAATTGTGTGATACCTGCATTGATAAATTCTTGTCTGAATTTTTCAACGTTACCAAATTTATTTTTTATAAGACCTTCAAGTTTTGGAGGTATTTTTCCCCCTCCATTTGGTTTCATACATTTCCAAAAAAGGATATGATTCCAGTGCTGGCTTGCATTATTAAAAATTGCTGCCTGAGACTTATCTTTAGAAGTTTTTTTTATAATTTCTTCTAACGTCATCTTTTCTAAATCTTTTCCTTTTATTAAATTATTTAAATTCGTAATATAAGTTTGATGATGTTTGCCATGATGTAAATCGAGTGTTTGCTCAGACATAATCGGAGCTAAAGCAGTTTTCTGATAATCTAATTTTGGTAGTGTAAACATTTATTTTTTAAAAAACATTACTGTTAATTCAGCTACTTTAAATCCAAATTTAGTCATTGTCGCCCTATTTATTGCCACACTCTCGTCTTGTTTAAATATCCAGTCATCAAACGTGATCTTAATATTTTTACCTTTAACAGGAACTAACAGAACATATTCGAATTTAAAAGCTGGCCCGTATGAGTAACCTTTGGCGATTCCGACCACATCCGAGGCAGTTCCCTCATAATTATGATCATCAATCTTATTTATTTTCCACTGTCTTGTTTGTCTTTCACCATCATTCCAGTCAAAAACTTCGTCTAAAATTAAAGTTTTTCCATCCCATTTTCCCTCTAAATCTGCCTTAAATTGTCGAGTAACTTTTCCTGATCTATTTTGCAAAACACCCCAGGCTTCGACTTTCCCAGATAAATACTCCTCAATGATTAATCTAGGTTTTTGGTCTTTAAAGTCTGTTGGGTTCATATTATTTACGCATCCAGTTAAAATTAATAATAAAAAAACTCCTATAATATTTTTCATTTACTTATTGGACATTGAAAATTGAATTAAGTCAATATTTTTCGATTTAAAACCACCTTCACAATAAGAAAGGTAAAATTCCCACATACGCTTAAAATAATCATCAAATCCAAGTGGACTAATTTTTTCCCATACACCTAAAAAGTTCTCTCTCCATGTAGCTAACGTTCTAGCATAATCAATGGAATAGGAATTAATTTTTTCCATTAAAGATTGGAGTTTATTCTCATCTACTATTTGTACTTGCTTTAATCTCTTTTTTTGATCATTGATCACGTTTGATTTAAAATCTAAAACTTTTTGTTCTAATTTCAATTTTCTAGCTTCATTACTTAGTAAAGCCAGGTAAACATTTTTATAATTTTTTAATTTTTGATTTTCTAGACTCAATTCATTTTCAAAAACTAATAGACTCTCATTAGTCTCATCATTATACATTAAGTTAAGCGGTTTAAGTTTATACTCTCTTTTATCTGATAACGGTAAAGCGTTTTCATTTAATTTAACATTATTGTATTTATTATTTGTAAACTTACTAATGTTCCAAGCTTGGGCAACATAATGCTTGCCTTTTGTTTGGAGACCAGCAACCCATCTCCAGCTTAGTGTATTTGAAGCAGCGTCACCATCGTATAAATGCTTCATAAAAAACTCCGCTCCTTTTTGCCAAGGTAGTTTCAAGGTGAAGATCCAAATACTAGCGAACCACATCCTTGTGTGGTTATGTAGGTAGTTATTTTCCTTTAATTCTTTTACCCAATCATTAAAACATTGTATTTCAGTCTCCCCATTAACTGCTTTTAAATATTTGTCATCTTCTTTTATACTTTTTAAATCTTCGATGAAATCTGACCAAACCTGTGGTCTCAATTCCAACCAACCTTTCCAATAAACTCTCCAAAAAATTTCCTGGATAAATTTATCAACATTCTGGTATGAGAATTTTGATAATACAATCTTTGCAACCTCATATTCTGTTATTAATCTATGGGAAATATATGGAGATAAACAAGAAACATTTGATTTATTTTTAGTTCCTAAGTCAAAATTTCTTTTGAAGTTATAATCTTTTAAATTACTATTTATGAAATCACCAAGCTTTTTTAAAGCTGTCTCTCTTGAACTTTCGAAATTCATTCTTCGTCTTCTTCTCTCCAGCCATCAATGAATAATTTCCAGCATGCCCATGTGACACAAGGTATTCCAACACAAAAACCGAGCAATACACCATTTTCTTTTCCTAAATAGTATGACCCAAGTTGTGTTGCTCCTATGGGCGGAACACATAAAACAAGTGCGACTAATAACAGTCGCAAAAAATATTTAGAGTTTTTCAAATTGTATTACCTTGATCTATAGGATTTGACACTACTGAAGTATACCAACAGCTTTTACAATCTTCTTCATTTCCTTTTTCTAAGTGCCATTCATAAAAAAAGATCTGCTTATTTGATGTTAAAATTTTAACACCGTACACATACTTATCTAAATTATTAGAAATCAATTGAATTTCATGCGAGTGGTGGTCTATTAATATTCTATAACTTTCGCTATAAAGCATTATTTTAAATCTAGCTAATGGCCCAGTCACAACTTTATTATTTGGATGAGCAAACAACCACGTCTGCTCTATTCCAAAATCAGTTGATGGTACATCGTTGTTTTTTAGAGCCTCCAATTGTATTTTAAGTACATCATTAGGTCCTAATTTTTTGTCAGGTAATATAAAATCAGAATGTGCATTTGAAAAATAAAACAAAATTGAAATGAAATAAATTATTTTTCTTATTGCCATATCTCTCTAAGCCTTTCTTGCCTACCGCATCCCGATTTATATAACAAATAGTTTATAAAGTTTTTTTCGTAATAATCTTGATGGTGAGCTTCAGCCTTATAAAATTTTTCAAATTTCCATTGTAAAACAAAAATTTTTTTCTTAAATTTTTCTTCTAACTTATTCAGTTGTTTTGATATTATTTTTTTTTCATTCTCACTTTGATAAAAAATAACTGACCTGTAGCTTTTGCCTTTATCGCAAAATTGACCTGAGTCATCAAATAAATCTATGTTGGATAAATGTAAATTCATTAATTCCTCATAATTTACTCGTGTTGAGTCGTAGGTTACCTCAACAGTTTCCACATGGCCAGTATCTTCAAATGTAACCTGTTTGTAAGTTGGATTCTTTGTTCGACCTCCTGAGTATCCAGAGATTGTAGATATTACACCCAATTGATCGTCAAAATACTCTTCCACACACCAAAAGCAACCTCCGGCAAAATAAGCTTTGGAATACTCTTGAGCTAATGCAGAATTTAAATTTACAACTAATGCGACAATAATTAGTAAAAATTTTTTCATTATGATAATAAATATACATTATGAACGAAATTACATATATGGTCATTGAGGGCACACATAAAAATCCTAATGATAAATCGACTATTATTAAAAAAACCAAAAAAATTTATGGTCCTTTTAATAAAAAAAAGGCTGAGGATTTTGCGGCGGGATTGATACAAAAAAATGTGGACAATTATTACCATAGAGCATGGGTTGTAAAAGGCCAGGTTAATTTAAATAATATATGCGAAGAATGTAAAAATGATAGTCCTACAGTAATCCAAAATTTAATGATGCATGGTTACAAAATTTGCGATAGCTGCAAATTGTCAAAAACTATTTTCCCTATTTAAAAACCCTTCATTAAAGTTAAGATTAACAATAATAGTATTGCTTGAAATATCCAGGAGACTATTACAACTCCTAAAGCGCGCCATAGTGATGTATAGTCTAATGCTGCTCTAACCCCAACGACCATACAAGCCAACATCCAAAAAGCTGAGCCTATAAAAGTAACCGTCATCAAATCAGGTGTTATTCCAAATATTCTAATCAAGCCTGGCGCACTCGAGAAACCAATTGTTCTTAAAAGCTCTCCGTGATCACTTTTTGTATTTTTATCTGGAAATAATTTAACACCGACAAAATAAATTATATAAGCCCAAACATACCAACTTATCAAAGATAAAACTGGTGCTATTAGAAAATTAGATGCACCAAGTTGTAAAGCTCCTACTCCTGCAGCCATGCTTGAAAGCACAACTACCAAACCTGCTTGAAACGTTGCACTTTTATCTCGTTCGACTTCTTCGTAAAGATCTACGTCAATCTTTATAGCTCTAAATACTCTATTAAAAAAATTATTCATCATTATGCGAAAGGCTTTAATATATTTAAAATTTTATTATGCAAGTTTTTATTTGAGGATGCTATTATTTTTCCCCCTTTTTCGGCTGGTTCATTACGCCAATTTGTTACCACTCCCCCTGAATTTCTGATAATTGGTATTAATGGTAAAATATCATATGGTTTAAGATTAGCCTCTACAACACCGTCGACTTTACCCTCAGCCAACAAACAATAACTCAAAGCATCAAGACTAGCGAGTCTGAAAGACCAACCAAATTTTTTTATAATCTTGTTTTGATTGCCCTCGCTTAATTTGTCATGAAAATTTCCAATTATTTTGATTTTTTTTAAATTAATATTATTAGAACTTTTTATCTTTTTCTTTTTTCCATTATAAAACAAGTATGAGTTTTTTTTATCATTAATATAAAATTTATTTAGTGCTGGAAAATTTGCTAA
>CACNRH010000017.1 GCA_902622825.1 uncultured Pelagibacteraceae bacterium | reverse complement strand
GTGAGCTCATAACTATATGGGCCCACAATTGTATCTGATACATTCAATGTACATAAAGCTCCAGATTTAAAAGTTAAATTTACAATAGCAGTATCCTCAACATCGTATTTTCTAATTTTATTTGAGGTAGTAGCTTGTACGTGAGTAATTGTTCCTAATAAATAGCAAATTAAATCTATATCATGAACGAGATTAATTCCTAAAGGACCACCACCTTTTTTGATACGCCATTTTTCTTTATACCATTCTTTATTTTTATAAAGCCAACACATGACATTTGCAGCTACGATTTTTCCTAAACTTCCACTTTTAATTCTATTTTTAACTTTTGAAATAATATTATTATGCCTTCTGTGGTAGCCAATTAATAGTTTTGTTTTATTTTTTTTAGAGCTTCGGATAATTTTTTTTGCATTTGGAATATTAGTGGAAATAGGTTTCTCTAACAAAACTGGGATTTTTTCATTTAAAAAATTTATAGTGTGTTTTTCATGAAAATGGTTAGGAGTAGCCACAATTACAGCATCAGGTTTTTTATTTTTAAGCAGTTCTTTGGGCGAGTTATAAAATGGAACTTTAAATTTTTTTGCCAAAGTAATAGATTTTTTGTTGATATCAACAATAGAATGAAGCTTTGCCCTTTTTGAAAATTTTATAGCTTGCAAGTGTTGACTACCCATTAGGCCTATTCCAACAACTGTAATTTTTATTTTTTTTTTCACATTAAAAAACTTTGTTACAAATTCTAATTTGATCTGGATGAATGCAAGCTTTTCCTCCAAATCCCAAACTTTTTACTTTTTGACAAGATTTTTCAAAACCTATCAAATCCTTAAAATCTAAATACGAGGTATCTATTGGTTTTAAAAGATTTTTTGAATTAGTGATTATGTTTTTTCTAAATTCAAGAATTTCTTTTTCATCTTCGGAAACTTTTAAATTAATTGATTTTGCCAAATCATGGGATCCGAAAGAAATAATATTTACCCTCTCTTCAAATGAGCAGATTTCTTTTATATTTGCTAGACCATTTATACTTTCCAAAATTGGAATAACATTCGTTTTAACATTTTCTTTTATCTTTAAAATTTCATTTACTTCATTTAATTGCGCTAAAGTCTCAGTAAATGGCAATAAGATTCCTGGAAAACTTTCTATAGTTACGAATTCTAAATCTTTTTTAGTATCAATTCTTATATAAGTATTCTTTTTATTTACATTACAAGATTTGATAATTTTTTTTGCATCCTCTTTTTTTTCGGGAGGGACGGTAGACTCTAAATCGAGGACAATCAAATCAGCTTCTAAAGTATAAGCTTTTTTTATTTTTTTTTCCTCATGGCCTGGTACAAATAAAATTGATCTAAATTTCATACCTTATATTTAGAAATAATCTTTTCGTTAAATTCAATGCCCAAACCCGGTCCTTCAGGTAGGGTATAATTTCCATTTTTTGCGGTTTTGAAGTTAGGGTAAAATTCTTCAGCGAGATCGAGCCAAAACCTCTCTATGAAAACCTCTAGTTTAGTTTTTGAAGCTAAATGTAAAGAAGCTAGAAATCCAGGTCCGAAATAAGCAGTATGTGGCATTACCGGGATATTTCGTCTCTCCGATAATTTAATGATTTTCAACATTTCTGAAATTCCCCCAACTTTAATAACTGAAGGCTGAGTATAATTTACAGCATTTGCCTCTAACATTTTGGAAAATTCCCAATTTGTACAAGCATTTTCTCCTGCTGCAATTTTAATACCGAGTTCATTTTTAATCTTAGAAAGTTTTTCAAAATCTTCAGGAGGAAAAACTGGTTCCTCTACCCAATATAAATTCATTTTTTTTAAAAAATCTTGGTTTTCAATAATTTCATCTAATGTCCAAGCACAATTTACATCAGTCATTAATGTAATTTTATCTCCTAAAAATTTTCTTGCTGCTTCAATGCATTCATTAGTAATTTCATGAAGTTTGATTATTTTAAATCCTTTATCAATTGACTCTTTACACTTTTTTTCTACTATTTTTTTATCAGAGTATCTAAATAAACTCGCATAGGCTTTAAATTCTTTTTTTTCTCCACCATCAATTAATTTATATAATGGCACATTTTTCTCTTTACCCAATGCATCCCACAGACCAATTTCGATACCAGATAAGGCAAATATTGTTATTCCGTATCTTCCAAATATATGAAAAGTCTTTTGAAGCTCGTAAACTAATTTATGTATGTCTTCTGGTGAGTTAATCTCCCTTCCAATTATAGATGGTGAAATCATCTCATCGATCGAAGTTTTAACTGCTTTCCAAGATACATACCCAAACGCTTCACCCCATCCAACTATACCTTTATCAGTCTCAACTCGAACCAAAACAAATTCTAAATTCTTCCAGTCTTGACCATGAAATTTTGTCTTTTTTGCCCCATGTTCAAATGGTATGTGAACACATATTGGAGAAATTTTTTTTATTTTCATTTAAAGTTTTAATTGTTTTTAAGTATATTTGCTATATTTCCTACAAACCCATCAGTAGTGAAAACTCCCCCATGGAGTTTAAGAGCAATTTTGTCTTTAAATTCATTTTTTGTTAGCTTATCTTTACTAAATTTTTCAGCGTTGTCTTTTGGTTTATATCCGAGTCTGTAAGCCTCTTTGTTATTCCACCAAGCTCTTTTATTTTTTGAAATACCGTAAACACTTGAGCAGTATAATTTTTTACTTTTTAAACCAACATCAACTAAATGCACCAAATCTCTAAAGCTTATCCAAGTAGATAAAAATCTCATATCAGTTGGTTTGGGTAAGGCTGATCCAATTCTAATATTTAATATCTTAATATTATACTTATCAGAGTATAACCTTGATAAAGACTCTCCAAAACATTTGCTTACAGCGTAGTGAGAATCTGGCCTAAAAGCAGAATTTTCATCTAATTTCTTTTTTCTGTTATGGTAGCCCATAATGTGAGCGGAACTCGCAAATATAATTCTTTTAATTTTATTAATTCTACAAGCCTCAAAGACATTATATGTTCCAACAATATTATGATCTATAATATTTTTGTAAACATCTTCATGTGGTTTGTGACGAGGTATTCCCCCAAAATGAATTACAGCATCAATGCCTTTAGTTATTTTCAATACTTTATTGATTTTTCTTAAGTCAATTTTTTTTATCTTTTTACTTAATGGTATTTTTAATGCTTTTGCAGCTGGGCTTGGGCTAGTTTTAATATCGCAGGAACTAATTTTATATCCAAGTTTAATTAAACCATTACTCACTATACTTCCGCATAGTCCTGCCGCTCCAGTTATTAAAACCTTTTTGACCATATTTAATTATAAAATAATGTTATTATATTTGGAAATAAAACAGCCATAAATAAAACAAAGATCATTATTCCACAAAATGGCCAAATCGTCCAAAAGACCCGAGATATTGTTGTATTTGCTATAGCACAGGAAATATAAGTTAAAATTCCAACTGGCGGTGTAACTGATCCAATTACTATTGCCATGACCAACAATACTCCAAAATAAACTAAATCTATACCTAATCCACTAACTACTGGCAGCATTACAGGTGATAAGATAATCAAAACCGGTATTCCCTCGACAAATAATCCCAAGATTAAAACAAATAATAATATTAGAGAGAGTATTACTGTTGGATTATCGCTAAATGAAGTTAAGAATGATAATGCAATTTCACCGAAACCTTCCCAAGCCAGAGCCCAAGCAAAGGCGCTAGCCGCAGCAATAACAAAAAGTGCTATAGATGTTGTAATTGAAGCCTTTACAAGAATTCCGCCAAGATCTGAAAATTTAATAGTTTTATTAACAAACACCCCAACAATAATTGCATAGAATACCGCAACAACACCAGCTTCGGTAGCCGTAAAAATTCCACCAAATATTCCTCCCAAAATAATTACTGGCATCATTAATGCTATCAAAGAATCTAAAAATGACTTAATCAAATTTTTAAGAGAAGTTCTTTCTTCTGATGGATATCCTCTTTTTTTGGCATAAAAATAGGTAACTACCATCAGGGACAAACCTATTAAGATACCAGGAATTATTCCTCCTAAAAAAAGTTTTGCAATAGAAACATTTGCAATTGAACCATAAATTACAAACAAAATACTAGGTGGAATTATCGGACCAATGGCGCTTGAACTAGCACTTACAGCAACAGCAAAATCAGAGTCGATCCCACTTTTTTTCATAGCTGGTATCAACATGGATCCGAGAGCAGAAGCATCCGCAGTAGCAGATCCTGAGATACCAGAAAAAAACATACTTGATACTATTGAAACATGAGCTAGACCACCTTTGATATGACCAACCAAAGCTTTTGAGAAAGATACGATCTTATCAGTTATGCCACTCTCATTCATTATTTCACCAGCAGCTATAAAAAATGGTATAGCTAACAATGTGAATGAATCTACACCTGAATACATTCTAGTAACAATAGCGCTTAAAGGTAAATCTCCATAAAAACATAAAGCTATCATCGAGGATAAACCTATTGAAAACGCCACTGGTAGGTTTAAAAATAGTAAAATAAAAAAGAACGCAAATAAAACCCCTAGCATTAATTATTTACCTCCCTTATTATTTTTTTCATAGAAATCCATATCATTGCAATCATGGAAAAAGGAATGGATAAATAAACAAACGTAAGTCTTATCTCAAGCGCGGGAGATCGTTGAGTAAAATTATCAATCACTAAAGGTATTGACCCAATAAAAATCATAAAGCAGAACGCAATTATTAAACAATTTGTAAAAATATAAATTATTTTTTTCTTTTTTTGATTAAGTTGATTAGTAATTATATCTACCCCAATATGTAAACCTTTATGTAGAGTAATAGATGCACCTAAAAAGATTACCCATATAAAGAAAAATATTGTAATTTCTCCAGCCCAAGGTAAAGCAGAATTTAAGATATATCTAAAAATTACCTGCGTAAATGTAATTAATATCATTAAAAGAAAAAGGATTGATATTAAGGGTTTAAACAACAAGTTTACAACATCTTTATCTTCTACTTTTCCATTTTCTGTCTGGGAATTTTTGATAAACTTTTTAATTGTAATTAGCATAATACATATAATATAGTTGGTGATAATATAAAATATATCGGATATCATACTATGAATGTTATTGATGAGAAAGAATTAAAACAAAGACTAGAAATCCTTAGAAAGAATATAAAAAAAAGAAATTTGAATGGTATTATCGTGTATTCTGACGAATATAGATCAGGTTACTGTACCTATTTTACGGGATACAAACCAATTAATGTAATCGAGGAGTCACCACAGACTTTATTTCTGATGGAAAACGAAGATCCTTTTCTAGTAATCGGGAGACTAAATTATTATTCAGCTAAGGAAACAGTTTGGATCAAAAATATCCTACAACATCATAAGTTTGAAAATGAAATTTGCCAGTCTCTAAAAAAATATAACAAGAAAGGTCTCAAAATAGGTATAGCAGGAGAGCATTTAATGCCATTTTATTTAAGAGACATCTTAACTCGTGCAATGCCTGACGTAGAATTTCCTATTGTGACAGATATTTTAGACGATATGAGAAAAATTAAAAGTATTAAAGAAATTGAACTTATGGAAAAGGCCGCAGAGATTAATGACAGTGTTTTAACTGAGTTAAAAAAGATAATTAAAGTAGGAATGACAGAGCAACAAGTCGTTGCACATGCAGACTTTTTAGGAAGACAACTTGGTGCAGATTTAGGTTCAGCAACAGTTGTCATGTCGGGAAAAAATACAAAATTTCCTGCATGGAGAGCTACAGAAAAGAAATTAGAAAGAGGTGAATTGTTGATGGTGGATTTTAATCCTACCATTGGACATTATTGCAATGACGGAGGCTTAACTTTTTTACTACCAGGTGCATCCAAATACAAAACTAACGCATTAATTAACTCACATAAAATTTTAAAAGAAACGATCAATTCAATCAAATCTCAAACCAAAGCAACATCTATACATGATAAATTTTATGAAATGTTAAAACCATTAGAGCTAGAACCAAAGTTTTCGCCTTACGTTACTGGCACAAGAGGTACAGGTCATGGAGTTGGTTTAGATGTAGTTGAAAGTCCTGATTTAAACAAACACAGCGATTTTATTTTTTATCCAAAAATGACGTTAGCAGTTAAATTAGATTTGCATGAGTTAGAAGGGGAGGGTTTGAGAGTTGAGCAAGTAGTTGAGATTACTGAGACTGGAGCCAGACCCCTAAACAAGTTAGCGTCAAAAGTTACTGATGATTGGGCCATTCTATAACAATCGTTAGTTGTATATTTAAATAAAATATCGATACCCAAAAGCTCTAGTTCAGATATACTTAAATTATAAAATGAGGAGGACACTATGAAAAAAATGATAACATTCGTTGTTTCATTTCTTTTAACACTTGGTCTTTTTAACTTTTCTTATGCTGACACGACAATTAGAATTGCGTCAGTCTCAGGCCCAAGTCACCACCACAACGTTGCCTTAAATTGGTTTGCCGATAAAGTAAATAAACAAAAAATCGGTGTAACTTTTAAAGTTATGGCTGGGGGTCAGCTTGGTAAAAGTGAAAGAGCTTATATAGAGGGAATGCAACAGGGTTCAATTCAAATGGCTCAAGTATCTACTGGTCCAATGGCAGGTTTTGTTGGTGAGTATGATATCTTTAGCTTACCTTATATGTTCAGAGACACTAAACACTTTAAAAAAGTTTTAGGTGGTCCGATAGGCGAAAAATTTTTAGCAATGTTAGATGCTAAAGGTATGCACGGTCTAGCTTGGTTTGATAATGGATATAGAAATATGTTCAATGGAAAAAAACCAATCAATGAACCTTCTGATATGTCTGGTTTA
>CACNRH010000016.1 GCA_902622825.1 uncultured Pelagibacteraceae bacterium | reverse complement strand
ACTGAAAAGAAAAACTTTAAAACACAGTTTAGATTACAATTTGATCATTATTCAGTTTATACACTTAACGGATATCTAGTTGATTATATTGAGGATTTTCCATTTAATTTAAATAGATGTGAGTCAAGTCAAATATCTGACAAATCAATAAGCAAAACAAAAAAAAATTCGATGTCAACATTAAATAGTATGTTAACTGATAGAGGGTACTCTATAAAAATTTCTAAAAAGATGGATAAACCAATAGTTATCTATAATTTTTTTAACAAAGATTTGAATGATAAAATGATCAATAGTTTTAACTTTATAAATGTAGAAAACACCGAAGCTACAATTATTGAGTATAATTTCGATGACTCAAATACAAGTCACTTAAAAAATACTTATCAAAATATTTTTATAAAAAACGGTGTTTTAAACTATTACTTTATCAATGATAGAAAAACACAATCATATAATTATTGTAATAATTTATCAAACCTAAACAATGCAGAGCTAAAATATTATGTTCTCTCCTCAGGTATTAAATTTAGAAAAGACGACAATGAAATTTGCTTAAGTGGAAATAAATCTAATTGTGAAATTTATTCAGCGTCTTATCTAAAAAAAGACGAGCATCAAGAAATTAAAACTGTGATAAATCATGAGGACCCGAATTGTAAAAGTCACCAAAAAATTAAAAAGATACTTGGAGATAATAGCAGAGGTATTTTTCAAGGAAAAATATTTGTTAATGAAAGAGCGCAAAAAACTAATGCATACCAATTAAGCAATGCTCTAATTTTAAATGATGCAGCAGAATTTAATGCAAAACCAGAGTTAGAAATTTATGCAGATGATGTAAAATGTTCGCATGGCTCCTCATCTGGAAATTTAGATAAAGACGCTATTTACTATTTGATGGCAAGAGGGATTAAAAAGGGGGACGCTATACAATTATTAGTTAAGGGTTTTTTAAGTGAGATCATTGAAGCAATCAAGCTTGATTATTTAAAAGAAGTAGTCGAAGAACACATTGAAAAGAGTACACTTTATGAAAATTAATGAAATTAGAAATAATTTTCCTATTTTTAAAACAAAAATTAATGGAAAAAAATTAGTATATCTCGACAGTGCAAATTCGTCACAAAAACCGAAAACAGTAATTGATAGAATGACTTATTTTTATGAAAACGAATATTCAAATATCGGTAGAAGTGTTCATTCTCTTGCTGTCACTGCAACTAATAAGTTTGAAGAGACAAGAGATATGGTTCAAAAATTTATTAATGCCAAACATAGAGAAGAAATTATATTTACAAAAGGTGCCACTGAGTCAATAAATTTAGTTGCGAATTCATTTGGTGAAAAATTTATAAATGAGGGCGATGAGATTATATTAACCGAGTTAGAGCACCACTCTAATTATGTACCTTGGCACTATTTGAGAAAAAAAAGAAAAGCTAATATAAAATTTGTAAAACTTGATGAAAATTTACAAATCAATGTTGACGAGGTAAAAAAATTAATTAGCAATAAAACAAAAATTATAGCTTTGACACACTTATCTAATGTTACAGGCGGTATTACGCCATTAAAAGAAATAATAGATCTAGCTAAAACTAAAAATATTCCTGTGCTTGTAGACGGGACTCAAGGCGCGCCTCATTTGAAACTAGACATGTTAGCTCTTGATTGTGATTTTTATGCTATTTCGTGCCATAAACTTTACGGACCAAACGGCCTAGGAATTTTATATGGTAAAAAAAAATGGCTTGATCAATTTGAGCCATATCAGGGTGGAGGTGGAATGATTGATGAAGTTAAAAAAGATAATATTACTTACGCTGAGACACCAACTAAATTTGAAGCAGGTACAATGCAGACTGCCGAAGTAGTAGCATTTGGGGAGTCTATTAAGCTTTTAGAAAAAATAGGTTTAAAAAAAATAAAAGATCATGAGGATAAAGTTTTAAATTATGGACTGGAAATGCTTAACAAAGACAATTCGATCAATCTTGTTGGCACACCAAAAAATAAAGCATCAGTTATTTCTTTCACTCTAAAGGGCATTCATCCCCATGATATTGCAACAATTTTAGATGACGATGGAGTTGCAATTAGAGCTGGACATCATTGTTGTCAAATTCTACACGATAAAATTGGAATCCCTGCAACAGCACGTGCATCCATCGGTATTTATAATGATAACGAAGATATTGATATTTTGATTAATGCTATTGGAAAATGTAAGAAACTATTTAGCTAATTTATGGAATTAAAAGAATTATATAAAGAAATAATATTAGATCATGGCAAAAATCCCAGAAACTTTGGCAAATGTACAAATTATAATGTAGATGCAAAAGGGCATAATCCTTTGTGTGGAGATAAGGTTCATATATATGCAAAAGTTGATAAAGAAAAAAAAGTTATAGATTTAAGTTTTGAAGGTGAAGGATGTGCAATTTCTTTGGCTTCCGCTTCCATTTTGACAGATGTAGTTAAAGGGAAAGAATACAGTTTAGCCGAAAGGATAATAAGCGATTTTTTAATGATGATTAAAAAAAACGATAAAATGAAAACTAATAGTTTAGACGAAGATCAGGTAACAACTATGATGTCTCTTTCTGGTGTTAAAGATTTTCCAATGAGAGTTAAATGCGCAACGATGGCTTGGCACACATTATCAGAGGCGTTAAAAGGAAAAAATGAGTAATTTAAAAGAAGAAGTTATAAAAGAAATAAAAAAAATATACGATCCAGAGATCCCAGTTAACATTTATGATCTAGGTTTAATTTATGATATTTCTGTAAAAGATAAACATGTAGACATTAAAATGACTTTAACAAGCCCTAATTGTCCTGTTGCAGATTCGCTACCAAAAGATGTGAAAGAAAATATAAAGAAAATTAAAGATGTCTCGTCAGTAGAAGTAAAACTCACTTGGAATCCACCTTGGAATAAAGATATGATGACTGAGGCAGCTAAATTGGAATTAAATATATGACAGAGCAAATTATTACATTAAGTAGTAGTGCAGCCGACAGAATAAAAAAAATAATGTCTTCTGCTGATAAAGAAACAATAGGCGTGCGTATCGGAGTGAAATCAGGAGGTTGCGCTGGAATGAGTTACGTCATGGAATATGCCAAGACTATTAATCCAAACGAGGAAGTTATTGAAGATAAAGGCGTAAAAGTTTTAATAGATCCTAAAGCGATAATATATTTAATCGGAACAGAGATGGACTATAAGCAAGACAAATTCTCGTCGCAATTTGTATTCAAAAATCCCAATGAAACTGAGAGATGTGGTTGCGGAGAGTCTTTTAAAGCTTAGATTGTTACTGGCTATAGTACATCTCAAACTCGATAGGATGAGGTGTATGCTCAAATTTATAAATTTCCTGAAATTTTAAGTCAATGTAGGCATCTATTTGGTCGTCAGTGAAAACCTCGCCTGCTGTCAAAAACTTTCTATCTTTGTCAAGATTTTCCATTGCTTCTCTTAATGATCCACATACAGTAGGTAATTTTTTAACTTCATTTTCACTTAATGTATAAAGATCTTTATCAAAAGCCTTACCAGGGTCGATTTTATTTTTTATTCCATCAAGTCCAGCCATTAACATCGAGGCAAAAGTCAAATACGGGTTACCAGAAGCATCTGGAAACCTAATTTCCATTCTTGCAGCTTTCGGGCTCATCGTGATTGGAATTCTGCACGATGCAGATCTATTTCTTGATGAGTAAGCCAAAATTACTGGTGCTTCAAACCCCGGTATAAGTCTCTTGTAGCTGTTAGTTGATGCATTAGAAAATGCATTAATTGCTTTAGCATGCTTTAATATACCGCCTATATAGTGAAGAGCTGTCTTAGATAAACCCGCATATTCTTTTCCCATAAATAAAGGAGTGTTTCCATTCCATATGGATTGGTGACAATGCATACCAGAACCATTATCTCCCTTAACAGGTTTTGGCATGAAAGTTGCAGTCTTGCCAAATGAATGAGTAACCATTTGAACTGCATATTTATAAAGTTGCACATTATCTGCCATATTGGTTAATGTTCCAAAATACATTCCAAGTTCATGTTGAGAAGGTGCCACTTCGTGGTGGTGTTTTTCAACCTTTACACCCATATCTTTTAGGGCTTTTAAATATTCACCTCTCATGTCTTGCGCACTATCAACTGGCGGAACAGGAAAATAACCTCCTTTAATGCCAGGCCTATGAGCTAAATTTCCATTCTCATATTTTCTACCTGAGTTATAGGGACCCTCCGAACTATCAATTGAAAAACTTGTCTCGTTCATGTCATTTTTAAATCTTACGTCGTCAAAAACAAAAAATTCAGGCTCTGGCCCAAAATAAGCTTTATCGCCAATTCCACTATCTTTTAAATATTTTTCTGCTTTTTTTGCAGTACTTCTTGGATCTCTCTCGTATGGATTTTTTTTAACAGCGTCCATTATGTCACAAAAAATGTTCAGTGTTGGATGTGAATTAAAAGGATCAATTATTGGCCTAGATAGATCAGGCTTTAAAATCATATCTGACTCATTTATAGCTTTCCAACCTGCGATAGATGACCCGTCAAAAAACACACCTTTTTCTAACATCTCGTCGTCGACGACATTGACGTCCATAGTCAAGTGCTGGAGTTTACCTCTAGGGTCTGTAAACCTAAGGTCAACGTACTCAATTTCTTTTTCTTTTATAATTTTCTTAATGTTAGATGCGGTCATAATTGTTTTTTTCTAGGATTGTATAACAAATAAATAGTCTAGAAAGTTATATAATAAGATGATATCAGCTATGCACTTTTAACATCAATACAATTTTTGATTGCAGTTTATGAGAGAAGCTAATTCATTCGATGTATTTTTACTCCTAATATTAGCGATTATATGGGGCTCATCGTTTTTTAACATAAAAATAGCATCTCTAAGTTATGAGCCAATTACATTGGCCTTAGTTAGAGTAATATTTGCAATAGTCCCATTATTGATTTTGTGCAAAATAAAAAACATTAAAATTAAAGCTTTTTCCTCTGATTGGAGATCTTATGCTTTAATTGGACTTTGTAATATATCAATACCATTTGTCTTAATAGCTTTAGGCACCAGCAAAATAAATAGTTACTTAGCAGCAATGTTGATGAGCACAACTCCTTTAAGTGGAACAATTTTAGCACATTTTTTTACTAAAGATGAAAAAATAAATTTTTTTAAGGCCATTGGAGTTTTAACAGGATTTTCGGGAATAGTTTTTTTATTTTTAGATAAAATCGTTATAAATGAAAGCAATTATATATATGCATTAATAACAAT
Source organism: uncultured Pelagibacteraceae bacterium (assembly GCA_902622825.1). Lineage (GTDB taxonomy): Bacteria > Pseudomonadota > Alphaproteobacteria > Pelagibacterales > Pelagibacteraceae > Pelagilacustribacter. The sequence continues at coordinate 2,010 of CACNRH010000016.1, read as the reverse complement.
ATTAGGTTCAACTTTCTATTCTATTGGCGGATTGCTTACACTTAAAATTAAGGACAAAGGAAACGAAAACGTGACTACTTCTACAACTTTATGGTCTATAATATTTTTACTTCCATTCTCTTTAATTATTGAGCAACCATGGAACTCAAGTCCGACTTTTGGTTCTACAATTTCACTTTTATATTTAGGTACAGTAGCCACAGGGTTAGCTTGGCTGGTAAGATTTAGAATATTAACTGTAAATGGCTTGGTTTTTCAGACTCAAGTGGCATATTTAATACCAATATTTGGCGTTTTTTTTGGTTATTTTCTAATGAAAGAAGTTATTACCATAAGAGTATTAATTTCATTGGCTATAATTATTTTAGGAATTTATATTGTAAAAAAAAATAATAAGGGTTTGGTTTAAAATGCAAGAAAGCTCTATTGAATTAAATTTTTTATCTTTGTTTTCTTTTTTATCCTTTTTTATATTTTTGATTATTATCAAGTTCTCAAATAAGATCGCTAATGGACTATTAATTGATGACAACTTCACTAAGCCCCAGTCATTCCATGATGCACCAATTCCAAGATGTGGAGGGTTAGCATCTTTTGTTTGCTTTATTATATTCTTTATTTTACATCATTATATATTCAATCATTCTTACCTAGACTATGCATTTATTGGGTTTGGTTTATTTTTAATAGGCTTTATAGACGATATTAAATATAATCTTTCTCCAAAAACAAGACTAGCATTAATGATATTTGTGCTCTCACTTGGAGTGAGTCTATTTCCACTTTCATTAAGTCAAATAGATTTTATCTTTTTACAAAATTTACTGGAGAACAAATTATTCTTAAATATTTTCTTAACCCTGTGTTTTTTATTTGTTGTTAATGGCGCTAATTTAGTCGATGGGTTTAACGGACTATTAAGCATACATTTAATTATAATTAATTTAATTTTATTGTATATAAATCTTGAAAGTAAAAACTTAGATTATTCAGTGCTAATTGTTTCACAAATAATTATTCTTCTAGTTTTCACACTATTTAATTTTCCGAAAGCAAAAGTTTTTTTAGGGGACAGTGGTGCATACTTACATGGATCTATTACAGCTTTAAATGTTATAAATACTGATGGCCTTAATAATCAAATATCATCTTTTTTCTTCTGTATATTGTTATTTTATCTTTTCTTTGAAGTCTTCTTTTCTTTTTTTAGAAAGTTGCTCTTAAAACGATCACCATTAAAACCAGACAATATTCATTTGCATATGATAACTTACAAATTTCTTAAGACAAAATTTCAAAACAAAGATTGTAATTATTTAAACTCCATAGTAATAAATTCATCTTACTTAACACTTATAATTCCCGCGCTAGTTTTAAAAGAAAATGGATTATTTTGTAAATTTTGGTTTTTATTTACTTTAATTATTTACGTAATTTTTTACTTTAGACTTTATAGATTTACAAAAAATCAAATTAATATATAAATCATAATCTTACGGGCAAGTGGCGGAATTGGTATACGCGCTAGTCTTAGGAACTAGTGCCGCAAGGCTTAAGAGTTCGAGTCTCTTCTTGCCCACCAATAATAAGAAAAAAAGTTAAGTCAAAGAAAAATTATGAAGGTTGAATTACAGTCAAGGAAAGGTCTTCGAACGATTTTGTCTGTCGTCGTTGATAAAAAATCCATTGAAGAGAAAATAAAAGAAAAATTAGTGGAACTTCAAACTCAAGTAAACTTAAAGGGCTTTAGACCAGGAAAGGTGCCTCCAGAATTAATTAAAAAACAGTTTGGCAAAGCAGTATACGGAGAAGTAATTGACGCTATCCTGAAAGAGACGTCTTCAAAAGCCATTGCTGAAAAAAAAATAAAAATTGCCGGACAACCAAAAATTGATTTAAAAACGTTTGGTGAGGGAAAAGATCTAAATTACGAATTACAAATTGATGCTTTGCCAGATATAAAACTTCAATCATTAGATAAATTTAAAGTTACAGAATACAAAGTTAAAA
>CACNRH010000015.1 GCA_902622825.1 uncultured Pelagibacteraceae bacterium | reverse complement strand
CTTTTATAATTACAAAAAAGGCTCCTCTATCTTCTTGAGCAATTAGTTGTTTTGGCGCGAAATTAAACAAAAACACAGTTGATAATAAAACTGTAACTAAAAACATTACTATAATTTTCTTTTTTTTTATCCAATTAAATAAGGAAGACTTGTAAACTACAGATAAGTTTTTTAAAAACTTTTCAAATTTCATAACAATTTTTGATTTGTTCATGTCTTTTTTTAAAAATTTACTTCCAAGCATTGGACTTAAAGATAGAGCAACAAAACTTGAAATTATCACTGCCGAAGCCAAAGTTATTGCTGTTTGTGTAAAAAGTACGCCTGAAATTCCTTTTATGAATATAAGGGGAACAAAAACCGCTATAAGCACGACTGTGGTCGCAATAATTGCAAAAGATACTTGCTTTGCTCCTTTATAAGCTGCAACTAATGGACTATCACCTAGTTCAATACGCCTTACAATATTTTCGAGCATTACAATAGCATCATCTACCACTATCCCTATAGCAAGCACTAAAGCCATTAACGTAAAAAGATTTATTGAAAAATCAAAAATATAAATAGCTAAAAAAGTAGAAATAAGCGAAACAGGCAAAGCTACTAGAGGAACAATTAAAGCCCTAATGTTACCTAAAAATAAATAAATTATCAAAGTTACTAATATAAGTGCCACAAAAAGAGTTTTATAAACCTCGCTAATTGCACTTTTGATATAATTACTTCTATCAAATGATACTTCTAGAGAAGTGTCAGGAGGCAAACTGGGCTTGATTTCTTTTATTTTGGCTTTAATACCGTTTGCTACAGAAATAGTGTTCGCATCAGACTGCTGGTAAATACCAATGCCCACAACTTGTTTTCCATTACCTTTAAAGATTGTTCTTGTAGTTTCAGCACCTAACTCCACTCTAGCTACATCATCAAGTGTTATAATTGAACCGTCATTTGATCTTTTAAGAGGTAATTTCCTGTAGTTGTCCAAATCTTCATATGCTTTATCCAGTTGGATTGTTAGATCAATGTCTCTAGACTCAATTCTTCCTGCAGGAAACTCTATATTTTCTCTTTTTAGAGCCGACTCGACTTCTTGCGTGGTCAAATCTCTTGCTGCTAAAGCCAAAGGATCTAACCAAATCCTTAATGATAATTCTCTTTCTCCCCCAAGTCTAACCCTACCCACTCCTGAGACAGTTGAGAAATAATCAGTTAAATATCGATCTGCATAATCTGTTAACTCAATGTCAGTCAAAGTATTAGAACTAAAAGATAACCACATCGTTGTTCTCATACCTGCGCTCTGTTTAAAAATTTCTGGTGAGTTAGCTCCATCTGGCAGATTATCCATGACTCTGGCTACAGAGCTACGCACATCATTAGTGACATTATCCAAATCTAAACCTGTTTCGAAGGTAAGTGTGATTCTGGAGCTTTCGTCCTCACTAAAAGAATCTATAGTTTCTAATCCTGGTGTGCCTCCAACAAAATCTTCAATTTTTTGAGTTATTTGAGTATCAATTATTTCAGCCGAAGCACCAGGGTATTCTGTCTGAATAGTCACGACAGGAGGTTGTACATCAGGTAGTTCGTCAGTTGGTATTTGCTGATAAGTTACTAAGCCAAATATAACCAAAATTAAACTCATGACAGATGCAACTACTGGCCTCTTTATAGAAAGATCTGTTAAAAACATTAATTTTGAACCTTAGTTTCGACTATTTTAATTTTACCTTTGTCTCTTACTTTAGATACTCCTTCGGAGATTACTAATTCTCCCTCACTAATTCCTGACAAAACTGAGACTTTGCCAAAATTCCTTTTTCCAATTTTGATAAATCGTTTCTCTGCAACGCTATTATTTACTACATAAACGAAAGATGTTTTTCCTTGAACAGTTACAGCACTTTCAGGTACTCCTAGTTGTTTCTGCTCATTATAGATCACTCTTACGGTCATTAATTGACCTGGAATTATTTCATATCTGTTATTGTTAACAATAACTCTTGCTAAAATGGACCGGGTAGAAGGGTCAACTCTTGAGCTCACAGACTCTATTTTACCCTTAAAAACTTTTTTAAAAGCTGATGAAAAAATCTCCACTTTTAGATTCTTTTTTATAACACCCACGTAGTTTTCAGGAACTTTTATGTCTATAATAATATTTTTTAAATCATCAAGAGTTATTATTAAACTATCTGATCCAAGTACACCTTGGGCAATTTCCCTTTTCCCTAACTTTCCATTAAAATCAGCGACAATTTTTCGATTTTCTTTTAATGCTACAATGATTTCATTCTTCTTCACAAATCTATTGTCTATATTGAAATTACCAACAATTTCATCTTTCTTTACCCTGTATGTCTTTGAATTCTTTGCTATCGCAGTTCCAAAAGTTTCAATACTATTATAAAAATTTGATTTAAGAACCTCAGACACAATTACTCCAGGTGCTGGCCTAACACTAAATTTCTTCTTAAAATGTAAACCAATAAAATGACGTGCAGCTATAATTCCAATAATTATTATTAAACTAATTATTACTATAGATTTTATTTTATTTTTTGTTGTCATTATTAATTAATCCATATCCTGACCAGGACTCGTCATAAATAATTGGATTTGTACCATTAATCAGGGAATTTGCTAGACCTAAAACACATGCGGTCATACCAGAACCACAAGTAAATGCTATTTTATCATTTAAATTTAGATTTTTAAAAATAGCTTTTAATTCTTCAACATCTTTAAACGTATTATCATTTTTATTTATACATTCACTATAAGGTAGGTTTTTTGAATTGGGAATTGACCCTGTTTTTAAACCTGGCCTTGGTTCTGGCACTTGTCCCTCAAATCTTGCTTTGCTTCTTGCATCAATTAATCCAAATTTTTTCTCTTTAATGTTATTATCTATATCTTTTCTATTTAAAATTAATTCTTTGTTTTCTAAAGAGGTATAATTTGTTTTATCAAAATAATTAATTTCAGATGTAATTTCTTTTTTTTCTATTTTCCATTTTTTTAAACCACCGTTTAAAACCGAAACCTGATTAACGTTATGGCCAAAGTATATAAAGCTAAACCAAAGTCTACATGAACTGTATAAATCAGAATTATCATAAATAATTATATGGTCACTTTTTTTTACACCAAAATTTGAAATAATATTTTCCCATTGTTCTTTAGCTGGCATCATATGCGGTAATTTAGTATTTTTATTTGAATGTTTATCAATATCAAAAAAAAGTGATCCTTTTATGTGACCTTTTTTAAATTCATCCTCAGCATTTCTTTTTGCATTAGGCAAGTGCCAAGTTGCGTCAAATATTCTAACTTTATCCAAATTGTTGGATAGCCAATTTGTTTCAACTAAAGGTTTCATGTGTTTTTTTTAAATATGTATTTTTGATGGTAAGTTTCTGCGACTGAGTAAGTTGTTAAAGGATTAATGTTTGTGACAACTTTATTATTATGTAAATCGTTAAATTTTGCCCTAACTTTTAGAGCTATTTGTTTTTGATCCAGATTTGTAAAAAAAATTTCACTTCTGTATTGTGTGCCTATATCTGGATATTGCATATCTTTTTGTGTCGGATCATGCATTTTAAAAAAGAGATCTAATACTTTTTCATAAGAGATTATTTTTTTATCAAAAGTTAACTTAACACATTCAGCATGACCAGTTTTACCCGTACAAACCTCCTCATAACTTGTATTACTGTTTTTTCCACCAGCATAACCTACTTCAGTGGATATAATTCCAGGTTTTGTTCTAAAGTTCTCTTCTATTCCCCAAAAACACCCACCACAAATAATCGCTTTGTCTAAATTGCTCATTTTATGTTAAAAGTAATTGAGGATAATAAATTGCTTACAAAAAATCAAATAGGCGTATTGTACGGTGTGGCTTCAGTTGCATGTTTTGCAATGATGGATGCATGTGTAAAGTGGTTAGATATGTTACCTGTTGGAGAGGTTTTATTTTCGCGCTTTTTCTTTGGTTTAATACCAATATTGATGTTAGTACCAAGATCTGAATTTAAAACTTTTTACAAAACAACAAGACCAAAATTGCATGCATTTAGAGCCATCTCAGGCACATTAGCGATTGTAGCGCTCTTTATAGCTTTAAGGGAGATACCATTAGCAGATGTCGTTAGCTTAACATTTGGTGGTCCAATCTTTGTTACCCTTGGCTCAATATTCTTTTTATCTGAAAAAGTTGGAATTAGAAGATGGTCAGCTGTGCTAATTGGATTTATAGGAATGCTGATGATTGTTAAACCAGCTTACGATGAATTAAATATTTATTATTTATTCCCGATAGTATTTTGTATTTTCTTTGCGTGTGTAGCTTTAAGTATAAGAAGTTTATCGTCAACAGAGCCAAATTACAGAATTGCATTATATTTCTCATTATTAAGTATGATAGTAGGTCTGGCTACTTTACCATTTGGATGGGTAATGCCATCAAAATTTGAATTTTTTCTCTTAATTTTCACAGGTATCATAGGTTCATATGCTAATATTTTACTTACAGTATCTCTAAGAATCGCTGAAGCTTCTCTTGTAACTCCAACAAAATATTTGAATTTAGTATTCGCGATATTATTAGGTTATTTCATATGGGGAGAAGTACCAAAAATTTTAACTCTTTTAGGTGCGGGTTTAATTATCATAAGTTCTATAATTATATTTATAAGAGAGTCCCAACTAAAGAAACAAGTTGTTAGCCCAAGGCCGTGAGCAAATATCCGCGCTATTGGAGGAGAGCCATTAAAACATTGTCTAGAAAAGACAAAGTATTAAAAGGACTAATTTTAAAATATAACGATAAATTTTTAACAACTAGAAAAGATATTTTTTACTCTCTCTGTAAAAGTATTATTGGTCAGCAAATAAGCGTTCCTGCCGCGAATTCAGTTTTTAGAAAATTTAGATCTAAAACAAAAAAGATCAATCCAACCTATGTTTCAAAGTTATCATTAGAACAACTGAAATCTTGTGGGTTAAGCAGGCAAAAAGCTTTAGGAATTAAAGAGTTATCTTTAAAATTCATGAAGAAAGAATTTAATCCTAAGTTAATATTAAGAATGAACGATGAGGAAGCTATTGAATATTTATCAACATTAAGACAAATTGGCAGATGGAGTGCAGAGATGATATTATTATTTACTTATAATCGATCCAACATTTGGCCATTACAAGATATCGGACTATTGCGAGCTATCTCTAATAATTATAAAAAAAGATACCTTCCCCCTAAAAGATTTTTAGATAAACTTTATAAAAAATTTACTCCCTATTGCTCAGTGGCCACATGGTACCTTTGGCGCAGTATTGACGATGAGCCAATTCAATATTAGGCACCTTCAATTGTTTGATGTTGTCTCTCTGCGTAGCCTTTTAGAATTGAGTGAGCTTCTTGATATTCTATTGAGTTATAAAATTTATTAGCATCATCATAGGATGGAAACTCGATCACAACTGTTCTAGGAGACTTTTCACCTTCATTTGATATAGACTTTCCTCCCCTAATTAAAAATTTGCCTTTAAATTTTTCGACTGCAACTCTTGCTTTTACAGCATATTCCTTAAGCTTGTCCACATTGCTTATATTTTTATAAACACAAACTACATAACCTTTCATTTACAACTCCTCTAAAATAAATTACTTTTTTCTATGGCAGATAAGTTAATCGTAGACTGGAAAGAGTACAATACTATTGTAGAGAAACTAGCGATAAAAGTTTACGATAGCGGTTACAAACCTGACCTTTTAATAGGTATTATGCGCGGTGGAGCGCCAATAATAGACGTATTGAGTAGAGTATTTAAATTAAAATGTGCTTACTTAGCAGTAGAGTCATATTCAGGGAAAGATATAGAAGACCAACAAGGAGAATTAATTTTCTCAAGAGAATTAAGTTCGACAGTACAAAATATGAGCGGCAATATCCTTTTATGTGATGACTTGTCTGACACCGGTGTTACGCTGAATAGGAGTATTGATTGGTTAAAAAACTACAAGTCCTTAAAAGGAAAAATCAAACAGATTAAAACTGCTGTATTATGGAAAAAGGCAGACTCAACTTTTGAGCCTGATTTTTGTGCTCAAAGATTAAAAGATAATCCCTGGATTGTACAACCTTTTGAAAAATACGAAGAAATTAGAATCGAAGAATTAAAGAAAAGTCATAAGAATTAAAGGGGCCAGGTTTTCTAGCCCCTAGAATTTTAAGCAACAACAAAACTTGCAACACTTAATACAGCTATTAACCAAATAGCTGGTGATGTTTTGCTAAATTTTCCTGTGAAAATTTTAATTAAAGCATAAGCAATGAAGCTTAAAGCTATACCATGACTTATAGAATAAGTTAGCGGCATCGATATGAACGCTACTACTGCTGGCGCAGACTCGGCGATGTCATCCCATTCTATATCAGTAATGTTTCTTACAAATAATACAGCTACATAAAGCAAAGCAGCTCCATCTATTTCTTTAGGAAGTGATGTAGCTAATGGTGAAAAGAAAAGACATGCTAAAAACAAAACTCCAATTACCAAAGAAGTCATCCCAGTTCTTCCACCGGCTTTTACGCCTGCTCCACTTTCAACATAAGAAGTGACTGTTGTTGTACCCATTAATGATCCAGCTACTGTTCCTACGCTGTCAGAAAGCATTGCTTTATTAATATCTTGAACTTTTCCGTCTCTACCTACTTTACCTGCCACGTTAGCAACAGAAGTAAGAGTTCCAGCGGTATCGAAGAAATCAATAAATAGTAGTGTAAATATTACTGTAGACATTCCAGCTGTAAACGCAGCACCCAAGTCAAATGCAAAAAGATAAGTCATAGGTGGAGGTGAGCTTACCACACCATTAAACTTTGCAAGACCACTTACCCAAGCAATTACGCTGAAAACGAGTATGCCAATAATAATGTTTCCTCTAATTTTCATTTTTTCCATTACGATCATAGATACGAAAGCTAAGCACCCAAGTATTACAAGTGGGTTTTTAATATCACCTAAAGTAACTAATGTTACTGGGTGGTCTCCAACAACACCCATAATCTCTAAACCTATAATTGCTAAGAAACCTCCTATACCAGCACCTATTCCTAATTTTAAGCTCCTTGGAATTGAGTTGATGAGCCAAGCTCGTATTGGTGTTAAGGAAATTATTAAGAACAAAACTCCTGCAACCAAAACGGCCCCTAAAGCTTCTTGCGGTGTATAACCCATACCAGCAACCACACCAAACGCAACAAATGCATTTATGCCCATACCTGGCGCTAAACCAATTGGCCAAGTTTTTCCGTAAAAAGCCATTATGAAACAAGCAATAGCTGTCGCTACAATTGTAGCTGTGAACACAGCACCAAAATCAAAGAAACCTTTTTCTGGACCAGCAAACTCACCGGAGAGAATAAAAGGATTTAAGAACATTATGTAAGCCATTGTTAGAAACGTTGTTACTCCTGCAATAACCTCTGTTCTAAAATTAGTTCTATGTTTTCTGTAATTAAAATATTTATCAAGCATATAAACCTCCAATTTCTCAATACATCTTATTTTCTATAAAATCCCTCCTAAATTTTAGAATTATTAAATTTTACAACCTGTAGGTAAAATTTCTGTTTATAAAGATAAAATCTATTCTATAATCAGTTGTAATGAAATTTTTTCTTATAATCGCATCTTTAATCTT
>CACNRH010000014.1 GCA_902622825.1 uncultured Pelagibacteraceae bacterium | reverse complement strand
CTTAAGGCATGTTCGCCTCTATATCTTGGGCTTATGGGGCCTTTTTCAAAGGGATAATTTATCGTTTTTTTTGGTTTAAAAATTTCTTTAAAAGCTTTTAAAATTGCCTGAACAAATTCTACCAAAAAAATTGTTTTAAAAAATCTATTTAACTTCATAATGCTCCTGCTTTAGGCAATAAATCAAAGTACATTAAAAAACTTGCAGTTAAAACCACATATATCAATGAAAATGGAAGAAATATTTTCCAACCTAGTCTCATTAATTGGTCATATCTGTATCGAGGTACTATTGCTTTTATTATTGCGAACAAAAAGAACAAGAATAAAATTTTTAGAACCATCCAGATAGGTGATGGTAATAAATTAAACGGAAAAATGTCTATTGGAGGCAACCAGCCGCCTAAGAATAGTATAGAACCTAGCGCGCACATTAATAATATATTTGCGTATTCTCCTAACCAAAACATAGCATACATCATTCCAGAATATTCTGTTTGATAACCCGCAACTAATTCAGCTTCAGCCTCAGGCAAATCAAATGGTGGTCTATTAGTTTCGGCTAATGCAGAGATAAAGAAAATGACAAACATTGGAAATAATGGCACCACGAACCATAAATTTTGTTGGGCCATTACTATATCTTTGAGATTAAGTGAGCCGACACACAAAAGAACATTGATTATTATTATACCGATTGATACTTCATAAGAAACCATCTGCGCAGCTGATCTAATCGCCCCGAGGAAGGGATACTTTGAATTAGAGGCCCATCCGCCCATTATAATTCCGTAAACTCCTAGTGAAGAAATAGCAAATAAATATAATATACCTACATTGATATCGGCTAGAACAAAATTTTCACTCATCGGAATAACTGCCCATGCTACTAAGGCTAATGTCATCGTAATAATTGGCGCTAAAATAAAAATAGTTTTGTTTGCACTTGAAGGAATGATTATCTCTTTAAAAAAGTATTTGAGTGCATCAGCTAAAGTCTGAAATAATCCAAATGGACCCACAACATTTGGACCTCTTCTTTTTTGCACCAATCCCCAAACTCTCCTATCAAACCAAACAATCATAGCAACAGATACCAAAACTGGGATTAAAACGAACAAAATCCTGTATATTTCGCCAAATAGAAAATTAATACCCTCTATCATCTGGCTGCCCCATTAATATTACCATTTGTTCTTATGTTTCTACATTCACTCATTGTTTTAGAAGACCTAGAAATACTATTGGTGTAGTAGTAATCAATTGGCTCAATCACAATTTTTTCAGAATGGAATAATTTATTTACTTTATCATTTTTCATTTTCATTTGTTTTGGCAACGATCCAATTTTTTCGAAATCTGTAAGATGTCCTAGGACCTCTTTTCTAATCTCATTGAAACTGTCATAAATATTTTTTTGTATCAATTTTTGATTAAGTAAATTAAATATCTTATAGTCTTCTTTAGCTAAGCCTGGTGGATAGGATGCTTTCCTACACTCCTGTATTCTTCCCTCAACATTAGAAAACAATCCATTATGTTCTGTGTAAGCGGGGCTTGGCAAAATAACATCTGCAATCTCAGCTCCTTTATCTCCATGACTACCTTGATAAATCACAAAAGTATCTCTTTTTTCGAATCTTAAATTTTCAGATCCAAGCAGGTACAATAATTTAAATTTACCTGATGATAAATCATCAAAAAAGTTACTTGATTTAGAATTCAAAATTTTTAAATCCAAGGCTCCTACTGTGGATGCCTCTTTATGTAAAATACTTAATGCATTCCATTGATCATTAATAAAGTTATTTTTAAATAAATAATCTTTAATTTCTTCAAAAATGAAACCACCACTTTTAGTTTCTAGCGCTGTTTCACCTATGATAATTATTGGATTTTTTGAATTTTTTAGAATCTTTAAAATTTTACTATTACCTTCGATAATATCTTTAATATCATCAGTTTTTTCTCCAATTAGCTCATAATCATACGTCAAGTCTCCAGGATCACCTATTGAAAAGATTTTTAAGTTTTTATTTTGTAATTTAGCTTTTCTTATTCTTGCATTGATCATTGTGGCTTCGTGTCTTGGATTAGTCCCAATAAGTAAAATAAAGTCTGCTTTTTCTATATTTTTTATTGATGAATTAAATAGATAATTTGGTCTTTGACTATAATTGTAATATCTTTCTTTATTTCTAAAGTCTATATTTTTGCTCCCGATTGTATCAAAAAATTTTTTAAACGCTAAAATTGTTTCCATGCTTGACATTTGCCCTATGTGACCTGCTACCTCTTCTGGCTTCAGTTCTTTAATCTTATCGGAAATTATTTTTAAAACATCATCCCAATTTGACTTAACAAGGCGGCCTTCATGTTTGACATAAGGAGTATCCAGTCTTTGGTTCAGCAATCCATCACAAGCGTATCTGGTTTTATCTGAAATCCATTCCTCATTAATTTCTTCATTTAACCTTGGCAATACTCTTTTGACTTCCCATCCATAAGTATCGACACGAATATTTGAGCCAACAGCATCCATAACGTCTATACTTTCAGTTTTTTTCAACTCCCAGGGTCTCGCTTCAAAAGCGTAAGGTTTTGATGTCAAAGCTCCAACAGGACATAAATCTATTACATTCCCTGACAATTCAGATACCATTGATTTTTCAAGATACGTAGTTATTTCTGTATTTTCACCTCTTCCAATTGCGCCAATTTCAGAAACTCCAGCTACCTCAGTCGCAAACCTAATACATCTGGTGCAATGAATACACCTTGTCATATGAGTTTTGATAAGTGGACCCATATATTTATCTTTTACTGATCTTTTATTTTCAACAAATCTTGATTTATCAACTCCATAATATAGTGATTGGTCTTGTAAATCACATTCTCCTCCTTGATCGCATACAGGACAGTCCAAAGGGTGGTTTGCTAACAAGAATTCCATAACCCCTTTTCGAGCTTTCTCTACTAATTTAGTATTAGTTTTAATATTCATACCTTCAGCAGCTGGCATCGCACAAGATGCAATCGGTTTTGCTGATTTTTCCATCTCGACTAGACACATTCTACAATTTCCAGCGATTGATAGTCTTTCATGATAACAAAATCTTGGTATCTCCACGTCAGCCAGTTCGCAAGCTTGTAAAACTGTCATGCCATTCTCAAATTCTATTATTTTTCCATTAATTGTAATTTTAGGCATTGTCTTTTTCCAATAAATGTTGATCTACTAAATATGGCACATCAATTTTCTTTTTAATAATTGGGTCACCAGCACATTTTCTTTCTATTTCTTTTCGGAAATGACGCAATAAGCCTTGGACCGGCCAAGCTGAACCCTCACCAAATGCACAAATTGTGTGACCTTCTATTTGCTTAGTTACATCAGCTAAAAGGTTAACGTCGCTTATATTTGCATCTCCATTTGAAATTCTTTTTAAAATTCTCCACATCCAACCAGATCCTTCTCTACAAGGTGTGCATTGTCCGCAGCTTTCATGCTTATAAAATCTAGCTATCCTAGTCATACATTTTAAAATATCTTGATCTTTATTAATTACTACTACTCCAGCAGTACCAAGTCCGCTTTTGTTTTCGATTAAAGTGTCAAAGTCCATTCTTAAAGTATCACACACTTTTTTAGGTAATAATGGCATTGATGAACCTCCAGGGATCACCGCAAGCAGGTTGTCCCACCCCCCAACAACTCCACCAGCATGTTTTTCAATAAGATCTTTTAAAGGGACTCCCATTTCTTCCTCAACATTACACGGATGATTTACGTTTCCTGATATGCAAAAAATTTTGGTTCCTGTATTTTTAGGCTTACCTAATGACGCAAACCATTTTGCTCCTCTTCTTAAAATTGTCGGTACCACAGCTACTGTCTCAACATTATTTACAATTGTTGGACACCCATATAACCCCACTAATGCAGGAAAAGGAGGTTTAAGTCTTGGTTGACCTTTGTTGCCCTCAATACTTTCAAGCAAGGCGGTTTCTTCACCGCAAATGTATGCGCCCGCTCCAAAATGGATATGAATATCAAAGTCCCAGCCAGTATCACATGCGTTTTTACCAAGAAAGTTCTTTTTGTAAGCTTGATCGATAGCTTCTTGTAGTCTTTGGCCCTCATTATAATATTCGCCTCTAATGTAAATGTAACAGCTATGGGCATTAACAGCAAATCCCGCAACAAGACATCCCTCAATTAATTTTTGTGGTTCAAATCTTAATATATCTCTATCTTTACACGTACCTGGTTCAGACTCGTCTGCATTTATTACAAGGTAATGAGGTCTGGTACCAATTTTTTTTGGTGCGAAAGACCATTTCAAACCTGTTGAAAAGCCCGCACCACCTCTACCTCTGAGCTCTGATTTTTTAACCTCGTCTATTATCCAATCTCTGCCTTTGGAGATAATTTCTTTAGTATTTTTCCAATCATCCCTTTTAAGAGAACTGTCTATATCCCAGCCTAAATCATTGTAAAGGTTTTTAAAAATTTTATTTTCATCTTTAAGCATGATTATCTCCTTTGTAATCTTTATTTCTTTCTGGAGCTGTATTTTTTCTCCCTCGATATGAACCTGGTTTTAGCGGCTTATCATTCATAAATGAATCTATAATTTTTACTGTATTTTTTTCATCTAAATCTTCATAATAGTCATTGTTAACTTGCATCATTGGTGCACTCACACAAGCGCCAAGACATTCAACCTCTGTCCATGAACATCTTCCATTTTCTGTCACCTTGTTCTCTTTTTCCGATATTTTTTCCTTGCAAATTTTGACTAATTTATCTGCTCCCCTGATTAAGCATGGACTTGTTGTGCAGACTTGAACAAAATATTTTCCAACAGGAGATAAGTTGTACATTGAATAAAAAGTAGCTACCTCATAAACATTAATATAGGTAATTGACAGGTATTTGGCTATATACTTCATAGCTGCAAGTGGTATCCAATTTTGATTTTGTCTTTGAGCTAAATATAATAATGGCATAACAGCACTTTTCTTTTTTCCCTCAGGATATTTTTTGAGAATTCTTTCAGCAATAACAAGATTTTCTTTGTTAAATTCAAAATCTTTTGGTTGGTTTTGTGCAACTTTTTTCAAACTCATCTATCCACTTCTCCAAATACAATATCTAGTGAGCCAAGCACAGCTGGAACATCAGCCAGCATATGTCCTTTAATTAGATAATTCATTGCCTGAAGATGTGAAAAACCTGGAGCTCTTATTTTACATCTGTAGGGCTTATTGCTCCCATCAGAGATTAAATAAACTCCAAACTCACCCTTTGGTGCTTCAACTGCAGTGTATACGTCTCCAGCAGGAACTCTAAAACCTTCTGTAAATAATTTAAAATGATGAATTAATGCTTCCATAGACTGTTTAAGATCATCTCTTTTTGGAGGGGAAATCTTTCCATCGACTGATTTAATTGGCCCTTTTGGTAATTTTTCAATACATTGAACTATAATCTTTAAACTCTCTCTCATCTCTTCAACTCTACAAAGATATCTATCATAACAATCGCCATTACGGCCAACTGGTATTTTAAAATCTAAATCTTTATAACATTCGTAAGGCTGTGATTTTCTTAAATCCCACGGAACCCCTGACCCACGTAACATAACTCCCGAGAAACTATGGTCCAAAGCCTCTTGTTTACTTACGATTCCAATTTCGACGTTTCTTTGTTTAAAAATTCGATTGTCAGTAAGTAAATCTTCCAGATCGTCTATTATTTTTGGAAAAGATAAACAAAATTTATGTATGTCTTCAATCAATTTAGTTGGTAAATCCTGGTGAACACCACCAGTTCTGAAATAGTTTGCGTGTAACCTTGAGCCAGATGCTCTTTCATAAAAAGTCATCAAAGTTTCTCTCTCTTCAAATCCCCAAAGCGATGGAGTAAGTGCACCAACATCTAATGCTTGCGTAGTTATGTTTAAGATGTGGCTTAATATTCTGCCAATTTCACAGAATATTACTCTTATGTATTTTGCTCTTATCGGCACTTCCAAATTCAAAAGTTTTTCAGTTGCAAGAGCAAACGCGTGCTCTTGATTCATTGGAGCCACATAATCTAATCTATCAAAATATGGTAAAGCTTGAGTATAAGTTTTGTGTTCAATTAATTTTTCTGTGCCTCTATGTAAAAGCCCAATATGTGGATCTGCCTTCTCTACAACTTCGCCATCAAGCTCAAGAATCAATCTTAAAACACCGTGAGCAGCTGGATGCTGGGGACCAAAGTTTAAGTTGAGTGTCTTAGTTTTTTTTGTCATTTTTATTTTCTTTATTTATTTCCTTAATATATTGAGTTCCTTCCCAGGGGCTTGAAAAGTCAAAATCTCTGTAATTTTGTTCTAACTTAACAGGTTCATAAATAACCTTTTTATCTTTTTCACTGTACCTAACCTCATTAAAACCTGTTAAAGGAAAGTCTTTTCTCAATGGATGACCTTTGAAATTATAATCTGTCAGTATTCTTCTCAGGTCAGGGTGATCTTTAAATCTAATTCCATACATATCAAAAACTTCTCTTTCCATCCAATTAGCAGACGAGAAAAGCTTTGTTATTGACGAAATTTTTTTATCAGTTTCAAAATTTATTAAAATTTTTACTCTTAGATTAAATTCGTGCGACAGCAAAAGATAAATTAAACTAAATCTTTTAACATCTGAAGGTTTATCAAGGCCAGCTATGTCTATTAGTTGTCTAAATTTACATCTATCATCTGATTTCAAGAATTTAATTACATTGGTTAATTCATCGGACTCCACTTCAATTTTCAATTCTTCATTTTCTATTTTTGAAGATGTTATTTTTGAAGTTAATTCAGAGTTTAATATTTTTTCTAACTTATTTAGTTCATCAATTAACATTGGTTTATCTAACCGTATTCCCTTCTCTTCTTATTTTTTTTTGTAATTGAAGTATGCCATATAGCAACGCTTCAGCAGAAGGTGGGCAACCTGGCACATAAACATCTACTGGCACAATTTTATCACATCCTCTAACAACAGAATAAGAATAATGATAATAGCCACCGCCATTCGCACAGCTTCCCATCGAAATTACATATCTCGGTTCTGGCATCTGATCGTAAACTTTTCTCAAAGCTGGTGCCATTTTATTTGTTAACGTGCCAGCAACAATCATAACATCAGATTGTCTAGGTGACGCCCTAGGCGCTGCTCCAAATCTTTCTAGGTCGTATCTTGGCATAGATGTTTGCATCATTTCGACAGCGCAACAAGCTAATCCAAACGTCATCCAGTGTAATGAGCCTGTTCTCGCCCAGTTAACTAAGTTATCGACTGAGGTTGTTACAAATCCTTTTTCAGCAAAGTCTTTGGCTATCTCTTTAAATTCCTCAGGTATTTGTTTTTGTTTATCCTCTAATATTTTCATATTCTTACTCCCAGTCCAAAGCTCCTTTTTTCCACTCGTATATAAATCCAATTGTAAGGACACCTAAAAAAATCATCATTGACCAAAATCCGTATAGGCCAATACTTCCTAATGAAATTGCCCAGGGAAATAGGTATGCTATCTCAAGATCGAATATGATGAACAATATAGCTACTAAATAAAATCTAACGTCAAACTCCATTCTTGAGTCATTAAAAGCCTCGAATCCACATTCATAGGCTGATAATTTTTCTGTGTCTGGGTTGTTAGGCGCAGCTATGAAATTTAATACTATAAAACCAATACTTAAGCCAATGGCTATAAATAAAAAGATAATTATTGTTAAATAATCTGATAAAAAGTTATAAATCATTTTTATTAATATCTACTCTAATACTCATGGTTTAGAGATTCTTATATTAATGGAATAGTTATAACATTTTAGAAGTGTGTGTACAGAACAAGATGGTAGCAGTTTTTTTGAAAACTAGAGCCATTTTTATTCATATTGAAAATCATTATCAACTAGTGGCGGGAGTGACGGGACTCGAACCCGCGGCCTCCTGCGTGACAGGCAGGCGCTCTAACCAAACTGAGCTACACCCCCAATTTTACTTTACTTATGGTGGGCGGTAAAGGACTCGAACCTATGACCCTCTCGGTGTAAACGAGATGCTCTACCAACTGAGCTAACCGCCCATCAATAAGGAGATCCTTATACCAACACTTTCAGAAAGATGAAAGGTTTTAAATAAAGAAATTAAGTATTAAATAGGGATAATTGTCATGATTTATGAAAAGAGTTTTATAGACATACACCCTGCTAATATCATTATTGCTGAGACGAAAGCTAAATAACCACCTTTTTCTTTTAACACAATTAATCCGTACAAGGACGCGAATAGAATACTCATTTCTCTCAAAGCTGCGATTACGGCAACTTTACCAACTGTATAACCGTAAACCGCGGGTAAATAAGAATAAATATTAAAGATAGCCGCTATTAGAATATTTTTAAAATTTTTAAAAAAGTAATTAAGAGTTATTTTGTTGTTTTTGAATAAAAAAAGCGCAATAAAATTAAAAATGAAACCATCAAGAGCAAAATAATAAAGTAAATAAATAACAGCGCTGGAGGCTCTAGCTCCTTTTGCATCTGTTATGGTATACGCAATTATAATTAAAGCTACTATTAAACTATACGAGAGTCCCTTAATATTAATCTTTTTAAAATTTCCTTCTGAAAATACTAATAATAGAATTCCAAGTGAAATTATGATTACTGATAATTTATTATTTAATTCAAGATTTTCACCAAAAACGAAAGGTGTTAATAATAAAAGTATTAATGAAGGTAATCCTCGAGCTATAGGATACCCAAAGGATAAGCCTGAATAGTCATAAACCTTACATAAAAAAATCTTATAAAACACGTGAATTACGATTGTAATAAAGAAAAAAGGCCAAGCAGTCCTAGGCAGTGGTTCGAAAAAAAAAAGTAATGGAAATAAAAGCAAACTACTAAGTAGCGTAAATGCTCTCATAAATTTTATTTTATCTTCTGATTTTTTTAAAAGTGCATTCCAAATTACATGACCAATCGCACCTGTAATAATAGCAAAAAAAAGGAAATTATCCAATTTAGTATCCTAGAAATTCTTGTGCTTCTAATACTTTTTTATAACTTCCAATAAAATTTTTCCCTCTTTCTCCTCCAAATGCATCTTTTACTATTAAGTCCCAGTCGTTTGCATTTCCAATATAATCTCTAAAATTCGTGGAGACATTTAAATTTTCAAAAAATTCTCTTAATTTATTTGGAGCGTCTTCAAAATTGGGAAAAAGAGACTTTATATTTTTGTCACAAGTTTGATCCAACCCTTGAACTGATTTCAGAATAATTGGTAAAGTAAAAGAGCAAGCTATCCCATGCGGTATCTTATATTTTAAAGTTATTGGATATGAAATTGAATGAGATATAGCTGTTTTGGTATTAGAAAAAGCTAAACCCGCAAACATTGATGCTCTCATTATTTCCTCTCTTAAATTTATATTTTTTAAATCTTGAATAAGTAAGGGTAAATTTTTCAAAATTAAGCTAATTGAATTCCTGGCATGAATATTTGATACTGGGTTAGAATTAATATTCCATATACTCTCAAAAGAGTGGGACATTGCATCTAAAGAAGTTTCTATTGTTATTTTTTTAGGTAGAGACAAAGTCAGTTTACTATCAAAAATCGAAATTTTTGAAAAAAGACTTGGGTGTATCAAAGAGTGCTTTCTTTGATTTTCCTCATCCCAAATAGTTGCCCAACACGTTAATTCACTTCCAGTTCCAGCGGTAGTGGGTATAGAGATTAAATCAATATCAGTTGAATTAAAATCAGTTACTTTTTTTTCTAAATAATTGACTGTTTTTTCAAAATTACCTTTACCTAAAACTAGGAATTTAGCAGTATCAATTACGGACCCTCCACCAAGCGCTATTGCAAATTTAATGTTCTCACATTTTTCAGAAAACTCCTTGCAAATGTCCTTAAGATTTTTGTAATCAGGATTAGGTAAAATATTGTTAACAATAAGTTTTGGTTGCCCAAGTGCATCTATTATTTGATTTGTATACTCTTTAAAAACATCATCAGAATAGGTAAATATACAGTATTCGCCGTCACCTATAATTTCTTTCAATTTTTTTTTATTTTCTAAAATTCCAGTTTCAAAAATAATTTTTGAGGGGTTATGATACTTAAACATCTAATTCCATTTCATATTTATATTTTTTAATCTTGCGTAGCCTTTCATTTCATCAAAGCATTCTTCAACTCCGATACCGCTAAGTTTCCATCCTCCATACGGAGCTCCGGAGTATCTTCCCGCTGTATTTACCCAGACATAACCTACTTCGGCATCCTCGGATGTCTTCATTGCCTTAGATAATGAGTTAGTTACAATCATAGTTGTTAATCCGTATTGAGTTGAATTAGCTATCTTCACCATCTCTTCATAATTATCCCAATCAATAACTGATATAACTGGACCAAATATTTCTTCTTTGGCTATTTTCATGTCAGGCTTAACGTCGCAAAAAATTGTGGGGTTAATAAAAAAACCATTTTTAAGATCACCCGATTTATTCTGGTCTCCGCCTAATAATAATTTAGCACCCTGGTCAACTCCCGATTTTATATATTTAAGAACTCCTTCGAATTGTTTTTTTGAAACGATTGGGCCTATCTCGTTAGTCTCTATCCATGGCAAACCAATTGGTATGCTTTTTGCTTTTTCAACAAGTGACTTCAAAAATTTATCTTTAACTTTTTTATTGACTAATACTCGAGAGGTAGAACTACAAGACTGACCTTGCCTGCTCAAGTTCATTCCTTTGATAGCCAAACTGGCTGCGAAATCAGGATCAGCATCATCAAATACAATAATTGGGTTTTTGCCACCAAGTTCTAAAGAAACATTTTTTAAAAGTGGAGCGGCAGACTTTGCGATTGCTATTCCCGTGTTGACCGACCCTATAACTGCTATCCTTTTGATATCAGGGTGCTCAACTAAAAATTTTCCATTGTCCGGCCCTCCTGTTACAACATTTATCAAGCCTTTTGGAAAAATGTCTCCTAATAGTTCACAAAATCTCAATGAGGAAATTGGTGCTTGTTCAGAATTTTTAATAATTAATGAGTTACCCATTAATAGCGGTGCAGCAATTTTTTCTACACAAAACCTAAAAGGGTGATTAAAAGGATTAATTTTGAGAACTACTCCGTAAGGTTGATAACGTGTAAAATTTAAATGATTTTGCTCCATTGAAAAGGTTTCACCTTTCACTTCTCTTACTAGCCCACAAAAATATCTAATATTGTTAACTGTTTCTTTAACGTCTTTTCTCATTCCTGTTAATGCATTTCCTGAGTCATACGAATCTATCAAGGCAAATTCTTCTTCTTTTTCTAATATTTTTTTTGATAATTTTTCTAGTGCATTGGCTCTATCAATTAATGATATTTTCGACCAAGATAATTGTGCTTTCTTTGCTGAAGATACTGCAAGCTCAAGTTCTTTTGTATCTGAGATAGGTACATCAGCTAGTTTCTCTCCATTGGAGGGATTAAAGACGTCATATCTTTTTTTTGAGTTGAACCATTGCCCGTTAACAAAAGTTCCTTTTACCCTAAAGATTTTTTTATCCATAGTTAAGGGCTAAATCGAATATATCGTAGTTTTTAAGGACACCTTTCGATTTGTAACTGTCATCAATTTTTTTTGATATAAATATTGGAATATCTGTCTCACCAAGTCCACCGTGAGTTCTTAGAGGCTCTTTTAGTTTAGTTAGATCATGGTCACTCTCTTTTTTTCCAATCGCGAATTTTTCATTAGAAGTAACGACTATATCTCCAATCCTATCTTTCGGTTGTTTAAGTTTTTTAATACTCTCATCTTTATCGATCACCATTTCAACACCTTTTATTGTTTTAATATAAGCCATAACTTCATTAATCTTATTTTTATCTTTTACATAAATTGTTACAAAAGACCCAAAAGATCCGTGGTGTACCACGTATGGATCTGTAATGGTGCAAACAACATTACATACATCTTTGCCAAATTTTTTATCGACTTCATCTTGCATGTAAATTAAATTAAGGGATCCATCTGCATTGGTTTTTCCTTTCATTCCATGGTCCGCGGTAAAAGAAATTTCACAACCTAAGTCATAAAGTTTTGATAAATAACCATCTACCATATGATAAAAATCATTAGCCATTTTATCACCTGGAGCTGCCTTATGTTGTATAAAATCTGTTGTAGAAAGGTACATTAAATCAATTTTTTCTTTTTTCAAAATTTCTACTGCTGCAGCAAAAATAAATTCAGATAAATCTGAACTATAAACTTCCGGTAAAGGTTTTTTTACTAAATCTAAAACATTCTCTATTCTGTTGTCTTTTAAATTTGCAATATCAGCTTTTTCAGATGAAAAACAAATTGCCTTTTTGAGATTTTTTCCAAGTAATTTTCTTAATTTTTCTTTAGCGGTAATGACAGCAACTTTTGCCCCGGCATTTTCAAAAGCTTCGAAAATTGTAGAGGCCCTTAAAAAAGAATCGTCGTTCATCAACGTTTCTTTACCCTCATCAGGATTAAAAAAGAAATTTCCACAAATTCCATGAATGTCTGGTGTTGTACCAGTAACTATCGACATGTTGTTAACATTAGTAAAACTTGGCATTGCACATTTTCCAACTTCATAAGTCGATTTATTAATCATAGACTTCATGAAAGGCATCAAGCCCATTCTTATTGCTGTATCAATGTAACCTTTTGGACCAGGTTCACTACCGTCTAAACATATAATTATAGCTGGCTTAGATGGCCACTTATAAGATTTTCCATTAACAGATATTTTATCATTCTTTGACATTATAAAAGTGTGTATATACTAGTTAGTAGAAAGCTGCAACAAAAAACACTTAAAGGAATTAGTATCCAC
>CACNRH010000013.1 GCA_902622825.1 uncultured Pelagibacteraceae bacterium | reverse complement strand
CTGTAGTCAACATTAAAAAAGAAAATGGAATTTTTATAGCTGAAGAAAATCAAATCAATCTAATAAGAAAGGAAGTTGTCTTAAAAGGTGAAATTAATAATAATCTTTATAGTGCAGCTATTAATTCAGGTATCGAACCAAATGTCATTATAGAGTTTGCTAGAGTTTATGGGTTCGAAATCGATTTTCAAAGAGACATAAGAAAAGGAGATAATTTTGAAATTTATTATGAAAAATATTTAGATGATAAAGGGAAAGTTAGGGATACTGGAAAGATTATTTATGCTTCAATGATTGTAAATAAAAGAGAGATAAATTTATACAATTTTAAAATAAAGAATGAAGAAGGTTTTTACGACATCAATGGTAAAAGTATTGTCAAATCATTAATGAAAACTCCAATCAATGGTGCAAGGCTCTCTTCCTCTTTCGGTATGAGAAAACATCCTATACTTGGTTTTAATAAAATGCATAGAGGAACTGATTTTGCAGCGCCAAAGGGAACACCGATTATGGCTTCTGGCTCTGGCACGGTCACAAGAGCAAGGTGGTGCGGTGGTGGTGGTAATTGTGTAAAGATTAGACACAACTCAACTTATGAAACTATTTATGCTCACATGTCTAAATTTGCTAGAGGCATCAAAGAGGGAAGAAAGGTAAAGCAGGGACAAATTATTGGTTATGTTGGATCAACTGGTATGTCCACTGGACCACATTTGCATTATGAGGTTATTGTAAATGGTAAAAAAGTAAACTCACAAAAACTAAAACTACCATCAGGTAAAATCTTAAAAGGTGAAGATAGAAAGAATTTTGAGATACAAAGAATAAAAATTGATTTAAGGCTAGCTGATTTAAAAGATAAAAAGTTCTAAATTTCTTTTTTTGATGTTTCTTTAACACTATTATTATTTTCTGAATTTACCAGATTGTTCTCTGTTTTGTTATTCTCATTCAACGACTGTTGTTTCTCTGATTTTAAAGTTATTTCTGAAAGTTTTCTTGAATAGTGCTCAGCATGTTGAAGATAATTTTCTGACAATATTGGGTCACCCGCGCTTTGAGCGTCTTTGGATAGTTGCTGATATTTTGAAATTGTTTTCTCTATTTGCGCTGGGTTCAGGCTATTTCTTTGAAAATTTCTGTTTGAAGAAATATTATAAACTTGACTAGCATGATCTTGGGGATTGTTTCTCCTTCTAAAACCATTCTTTTGCGGTCTTGATCTAAAACCTCTTCTTCTATGGTGATTCATTGTTTAAATACTCTTCATTTTAGTGTTGAAAATATACATCTAATATTATTCTTATAGTCTTTTAATAAAGTAGTTTCTTTAAATCCATTTTTTCTTAACAACTTCGATACAGCAAAATATTGATTATTACCAATTTCAATGGCCAACGTGCCATTATGCTTTAAGATCTTTAAAGATTTGTAGATAACTTTTTTAATTACGTCAAGTCCATCCTTACCTCCATCTAACGCTATTTTTGGCTCGTATCTTTTAATATCCCTAGAGAGATTTCGTATATCTTTTGAATTTATATAAGGCGGGTTAGCCAAAATTAAGTCAAATATTCTATTGTTAGACAATTTTTCAATAGAAAGATTCATAAATTTTATTCTCTTATTGTAAACTTTCAATAGCCTTTTGGAGTTAAATTTTGCCACTTTGATTGCGTTTTTTGATATATCCAAACCGATACCTCTTGATTTTGGAAGATGCCTAAGAACACTTATGATAATGCATCCAGAGCCAGTGCCAATATCTAAAATATTTGGAGCTTTATTTTGATAAATCTTTATTGCTTTTTCAACCATCAATTCAGTTTCTGGCCTAGGTATTAAAGAGTTCTTATTTACAAAAAAATCTAGACTAAAAAATTCTTTATTATTTAATATATAAGCTACTGGCTCAAATTTTTTTCTACGATCAATATAACGATTAAATGTAAAAGCTTTTTTATTAGATATTTTTATATTATTTCTTATGATAAGCTCAGACCTGTCTTTACATAAAACCTTAGCCAATAAAATCTCAGCGTCCAATCTCCATGATGGAATTTGGCTTTTTTTTAGAATACTTTCAGCGTTTTTAAGAGCCGACGATGATATCATCATTAATTTAACTCCATCAATTTTAAATTTTGCTCCTTAAGTCTGAGTGACTCGTTCATTTCCTCATGAATTTCTCCTGAGAGAAACTCTTCCAACTTGTGAAGAGTTAAGTTAATTCTGTGATCCGTTACTCTTCCTTGAGGAAAGTTATATGTTCT
Source organism: uncultured Pelagibacteraceae bacterium (assembly GCA_902622825.1). GTDB lineage: Bacteria > Pseudomonadota > Alphaproteobacteria > Pelagibacterales > Pelagibacteraceae > Pelagilacustribacter. Next base: position 12,065 of record CACNRH010000013.1, on the reverse strand, counting down.
TATTCTTTCCGATCGATCTCCCGAACCTATTTGACTTTTTCTATCTTGGGATCTTTCTTTATCTTTTTTTCTTTTTTCTGCTTCATAAACTCTAGCTCGCAAAATTTTCAAAGCTTTTGCTTTATTTTTATGTTGAGATTTTTCATCTTGTTGACTGACAACAACTCCTGAAGGTAGATGTGTAATTCTGACTGCACTATCTGTAGTGTTTACTGATTGACCCCCAGGTCCACCAGCTCGGAATACATCAATTCGAAGATCAGAGTCTTTTATTTTTATATCAATATCCTCTACTTCCGGAAGAACCGCTACTGTTGCAGCTGAAGTATGCACTCTGCCTTGAGTTTCCGTTTCAGGCACCCTTTGAACTCTGTGCACACCAGACTCATATTTTAAATATGAATAAATATCATTTCCCAGCACATTGAAAATTATTTCTTTAAATCCACCTGCGTCACTTTTTGAAATATTAATAATTTCCACTTTCCATTTTTTCTTGGCACAAACCTTTTCGTACATTTTAAATAAATCAGAGCAGAATAATGTGGCCTCAAGACCACCTGTACCAGCTCTTATTTCAACAATAGCATTTTTCTTATCGTCTTCATCTTTTGGCAATAAAAAAATTTTAATTTTATTTTCATTAATATCTTTATTGCTAATTAATTCAGCTAACTCCTTTTTCGCTAATAAAATCATTTCTTTATCAGCGGCTTTGTCATTTACGATATTGTCTAAATCCTTTTTTTCTTTTTCAAAATTTAAATATTTCTTCGCATATGGCACTATCTCATTTAATTCTGAATATTCTTTGGATTTGTCTTTAAAATTGTTAGCATCAAGCTTTCCTGAGGAAAGTTCTTTTTCGATATCTTGGTGTTTAATCAATAGTAATTTAACTTTTTCGATAGGTATCATTGTTATTAATTATTTATTTCTTTAACTTTTTGTTCAACGAGTTCTACAATTTGATTTATGATATTTTTATTTGGAATCTTTTTATGAGGTACGCCTGATAAATATAGTAAATTACTGTCATTACCACCGCCAGTTAAACCAATTTCAGTTTGCGATGCTTCTCCGGGGCCATTAACAACGCATCCTATTATTGAAAGTTTGATTGGAGTCTTGATGTGAGCAAGTTTATTTTCCAATATTTTTACAGTTTCTATAACTGGAAAGGCTTGCCTAGCACAAGAAGGGCATGAAATAATTTGAACTCCTCTAGCTCTTAAATCTAAAGATTTTAATATATCAAATCCAGTTTTGATTTCTTCTATGGGGTCAGCAGACAAAGAAACACGAATAGTATCTCCAATCCCTTTCATAAGTAAGTGGCCAATACCAATTGATGATTTTATACTTCCACTCTGTAAACCACCTGCCTCTGTTATGCCGAGGTGCAATGGATAGTCACAAAGATTGGATAACTTTTCGTATGATTTAATTGATAAAAGCACATCTGAAGATTTTACGCTAATTTTAAAATTATGGAATTGATTGTCCTCGAATAATTTAACGTTATACATTGCGCTTTCAACTAATGCATCTGGGCAAGGCTCTTTATATTTTTCAAGTATTGTTTTATCCAATGATCCTGCATTAACACCAATTCTCACAGAACAATTGAAGTCCTTGGCTGCCTTTAAAACATCAATGACTCGATCTTTCGATCCTATATTTCCTGGGTTAATTCTTAAACATGCCGCCCCGTTCTTTGCTGCTTCGATAGCTCTTTGATAATGAAAGTGCACGTCAGCTACAATTGGTAAATTTGTATTCTTTTTAATTTCTTTAAGAGCTTTTGTTGAGCTTGTGTCAGGGCAAGATACTCTAACAATATCAGCGCCTGCCTCCTCCAACTGATTGATTTGATTTATAGTATTCTTAACTTCTGTTGTAAGAGTGTTAGTCATTGACTGAACTGATATTTTTGAGTCACCACCAACTGTGACATTTCCAACTGTAATCTTTCTTGTTTTTTTTCTAACAATTTTTCTATGAGGTCTTATATTCATGAATTATTTAATCCAATTTAAATTCACTATGTAATTTTTTTATAGCTTTTAAAGTATCATCTTCATTAATTATTACTGATATTTTAATCTCTGAGGTTGAAATTGCTAGTATATTTATTTTTTCTTCAGCCAAAGCTTTAAACATTTTATAAGTTACTCCAGGGGTAGCAACCATGCCAGCTCCAACAACAGAAATTTTTGACACTTTTTCGTTGAAGCTTAAATTTGAAAATTTAATTTTTTTATTTTTTTTGATCAAATCCGTAGACTTTCTTAAATCAGAACGCTTAACTGTAAATGTCAAATCAGTTTTTTTACCATCTAAAGAAATATTTTGAATTACCATGTCTATATTTATCTGTTTTTCACTCAGCGGAGAAAAAATATCTGCTGCTACACCAGGTTTGTCATCAACTCCTTGTAACGTAATTTTAGCTTCATCTTTTGAATATGCTACTCCAGTAACGACTTTATCATAATTTATACTTTCCTCAGAGAAAATTTTAGTACCTTCTCTATTGGTAAATGTTGATTTTACATGCAATGGAATTTGGTACATCATTGCAGTTTGCACTGCTGATGGCTGCATGACTTTAGCACCAAGTGAGGATAATTCTAGCATTTCTTCATACGAAATTTTATCAATTTTTTTTGCTACTGGTATTTTATTTGGATCGCTGGAATATATTCCGTCAACATCAGTAAAAATTTCACACGTGTCAGTTTCAAAAAGTTTTGCAATAGCTACTGCGGTTGCATCTGATCCACCTCTTCCGGTTGTTGTTATATCCCCATTTTCTGATATGCCCTGGAAACCAGGTAAGACTGCTATTCCACCAGAGTCTAAAAATTTGTTAATTTTTTCTTTACTAAGATTAATTATTCTTGCATTGCCGTGCTCCCCTGAAGTTAATATGGGTATTTGCCAATTCAACCATGATTTAGCTTTCAAGCCTTTAGACACAAGTGCTCCAGCCAACAACGAGATTGACTCTTGTTCACCAGTCGATAGTAAAACATCTAATTCTCTTGCGTCAAAGTTCTCAGAAATTTTTTTAGATTTGCTTATCAAACTATTAGTAATCCCTGACATAGCAGACAAAACAATTATCAACTTATAACCTTTTTTGTGCTCATTAGAAATGATATCAGCTACAAGCTTAATTCGCTCTATTGAGCCTACTGAAGTGCCCCCAAATTTTAATACCTTTTTTGTCATAGTTGTTTTTTATAAAATATCTAATAGATTATCATAAAATTTAAGAAATAAATGACTACAATAAACAAAGAAGAAATACAAAAGTTTTCAAATCTAGCTGATGAATGGTGGGATGTAAACGGAAAATTCAAACCATTGCATATGTTTAATCCGATACGGATTGAATATATTTTGGATAAATTGGCAAATCATTTTAAACTAAATAAACATGAGAATTTGTGGCTCAAAAAACTTAACATATTAGACATAGGCTGTGGAGGGGGATTAATCTCTGAACCCATGTGCAGATTGGGTGCTAAAGTTACCGGTATTGATGCTTCAGAAAAAAATATTAAAATTGCAAAATCACATGCAGGAAAAAGTGGTCTTAAGATTAATTACTTAAATGCCTCACCAGAAAGTTTAGACACAAATTTAAAATTCGATGTAATTCTTAATTTGGAAGTTGTAGAACACGTAGAAGATTTAGATTTATATCTCTCATCTTGTTCAAATTTAATAAAAAAAGGTGGAATAATGTTTACCGCGACATTAAACAGAACTTTTATTTCTTACATTAAAGCAATAGTAGGCGCAGAATACATTCTGAGATGGCTACCTATTGGTACCCATGACTGGAACAAGTTTATCAAGCCTGAGGAGCTTGAGGGAATGCTGATGAAATCAAAATTTAAAAATCTAGAAACAAAGGGATTACAATTCAATCCATTTAGTAGATCTTGGTCAAAATCTGATAATCATTCTGTTAATTACATTATGGTTTCTGAAAAGATTTAATTGTCTTTATCTATCCAGGGTATACTGACTACGTCGATACCTTCATCTTGTAGCTCTGTTTTTTCTTTATCGCTCGTAATACCATAAATGTTCTTATTATTTTTTTTATCGTAATAAGCCTCTCTAGCCCTATTAGCAAATTTATTACCGACAAATTCGAAGTTATTTTCTACAAATTTTCTAAGACTATTAAGATCCTTTTTAATTTTTTTTAAATTGTTATCCTCATTTTTAGTCTTTTTTTCTTTTTTATTTAAAATATTGGGAGACATTATCGATTTGCTTATAGCTTTGGAATCGCAGTATATACACTCCAAAAGACTTTTTTTTTGTAATTTTTCAAACTCTTTAGAAGTTGAAAACCAACTTTCAAATTTGTGTTTATTTTTGCATTCAAGTATGTATTTAATCATAATTTTTATTTAGTAATTTTATTTTTATATTCAAGAAGGGTTTCTATAATCCGCATTAATATCAATATAATCATGAGTAAAATCACAAGTGTAACACTCAAAATCTATATCTCCAAGGTGTAAATCTACTTCTATAACAATAGAATCCCATTTCATGTATTCTCTAAGTTTTTGCTCATTGTAATTGTCTGAAATTTTTCCCTTCTCAGCAACTATAAATTCTCCAAATTTTATAGAAAGTTTATTCTTATCAATATATTCTCCTGATTTTCCTACACCCATAATCACCCTGCCCCAATTAGGATCTTCACCTGCAACTGCTGTTTTAACCAAAGGTGAGTTAGCTATTGAAAATCCAATTTTTTTTGCACTAATTAAAGATTTAGCGCCTTTAACTTTAACAGTAACAAATTTTTTTGCACCTTCACCATCTACGACTATTTGTTTAGCTAAATTTTCACAAAGTCTTTTTAAAGCCATCTCTAATTTTTGAATGATAGGATCGTCTAAACTTCTGTTTTGTCCAATTTTAATTTTTCTCGTCGAAAATATCGCAACCATATCATTTGTAGATTTGTCGCTATCTACCGTGATTGAGTTAAAAGTACTTGCAACAGCTCTCTTAAGCAATGACTTTAAAATATTTGATGGTAAATCTGCATCTGTAAAAATAAATGATAACATTGTTGCTAAATTCGGTGCAATCATTCCTGATCCTTTTGCCACTCCTGCCAATTTCATGATCGTATTACCCACAACAATTTCCTCGTACGCTACTTTTGGTTTTGTATCTGTCGTCATTATTGCAGAAGCAGTTTTAATCCATATTAATTTATTATGGTCATCTCTAAGTTTATCTACGAGAGGCTGGAGGCTTGAAACAATATTTTCTGCTGGGAATTTTTCACCAATTACTCCTGTTGAAGCAAAAATCAATTCTTTCATTTTTACAGTTTCCGACACTCCTTGGTCGCTTTTAGACTCTCTTATAGTAAGTATTCTTGATAAATTTTTTGCAACAAGATCAACACCTTCAATTCCTTGATCACCAGTAAATGTATTAGCGTTCTTTGTGTTTACTAAAAGAGCTTTGGTAAAAGACTTATTTGATTTTTTATTCCATTCTATAGTTTGGGATACAATACTATTAGAGGTATACATTGCAGCATAGTTTGCTCCATCTTTAAAATAAAAGAGAGCCAAGTCATCCCTTCCGTTTTTATATAGATCTGCTGAGAAAGATGATATTTCAAGACCGTCTATGGGTTTGAGTTCTTGAAACTCACCCATTTTTGAGAGTTTTGGTTTTGTGTTTAAAAAGTTTTTTAAATTAATTGTCATAATTCTATTTTAAATAAAAAATAAATACATATATTGATTTATAATGAATTTATTTACAAGAACTCTTAGTAAAATATTTAAAAGCGGTAATCAACAAGAATTAGACAGAGTTAAACCATTAATCAATAATATTAACGCGCTTGAGGACGAAATTTCTAAATTAAAGGAAGAGGATTTTAAGGAGAGGACACATAATCTTAAAAAATCGGTCACGGAAGGAAAAAAATTAGACCTGGTTCTTCCCGAGAGTTTTGCGCTAGTAAGAGAAGCTGCAAAAAGAACATTAGGTGAGAGGCATTATGATGTTCAATTAATTGGTGGAATTATGCTTCATAAAGGAAAAATAGCAGAAATGAAAACAGGTGAAGGTAAAACATTAGTTTCCACATTGCCAGCTTATTTAAATTCACTTAGTGGTGAGGGCGTACACGTTGTTACAGTGAACGACTATCTGGCAAAAAGAGACTCTCAATGGATGGGAAAAATTTACAGGTATTTAGGAATATCAACTGGTTGCATAATATCAAATTTAGAAGATCAAGAAAGAAAAGAAAATTATAGATGTGATGTTACTTACGGAACCAATAACGAGTTCGGTTTTGATTATTTGCGTGACAATATGAAGTATAACTTAGAGGAAATTGTTCAACGAGGACATAATTATTGTATTGTAGATGAGGTTGATAGTATTTTAATTGATGAGTCGAGGACACCTCTCATAATCTCAGGGAGAATTGAAGATAAAAGTGATTTCTATTTACATTCTAACGAATTTATACAAAAACTAAAAAATGAAGACTATGAGCTAGATGAAAAAAATAAAAATGCAATATTAACTGATAAAGGAATAGACAAAATTGAGAAACTTGCTCGACAAAAGGGTATATTACAAAAAGATAATTTTTATGATCCGGAGAATCTAGGCCTCGTTCATCACATCAATCAGGCGCTAAAAGCTCATCTCTTATTCGGAAAAGATAAAGACTATATTGTTAAAGATAATAAAATAAATATTATAGACGAGTTCACAGGTAGGGTTTTAGATGGAAGACGCTTTTCTGATGGCCTTCACCAAGCTATTGAAGCAAAAGAGAATGTTCAAATTCAAGATGAAAATCAAACATTAGCGTCTACTACATATCAAAACTATTTTAGATTATATAAAAAATTATCTGGCATGACAGGTACTGCGTTAACCGAAGCAGAGGAGTTTTTTGATATTTATAAGTTAAATGTTATCTCAATACCAACAAATCAAAACATGATAAGAAAAGACTTTAATGACCTGATTTTTAGAACAGAGGAAGAAAAATATGATGCGATAGTAAAAAAAATTATAAAATGTAAGTCCACTGGACAACCAGTTTTAGTTGGTACAACAAGTATCGAAAAATCAGAAAAAATTTCAGACTTCTTAGGTAAACAAAATATCAAACATAATGTTTTGAATGCAAAACATCATGAAAAGGAGGCATCCATAATTGCTGAAGCTGGTAAAGTTGGTGCTGTCACTATAGCAACGAATATGGCAGGTCGAGGAACAGATATAAAACTTGGTGGCAATGTAGGAAAAATTGAGAGAGATACAGTTAAAAATTTAGGTGGGCTCTTCATATTAGGAACTGAAAGACACGAAAGTAGAAGAATAGATAATCAATTAAGAGGTAGATCAGGTCGACAAGGTGATCCAGGAGCCTCAGTTTTTTATATAAGTTTAAAGGATGAATTAATGAGAATATTTGGAGGTGACCAGATTGACGGGATGCTTAAAAAACTTGGATTAAAAAAAAATGAGTCTATTGACCATCAATGGATTAACTCAGCAATTGAGAGGGCTCAAAAAAGGGTTGAAGGAAGAAATTTTGACGTGAGAAAAACACTAATAAAATTTGATGATGTAATGAATGATCAGAGGCAAGTTATTTTTAGTCAAAGACTTAAAATATTAAAAAGCCAAGATATCTCAAGCATAATAGGCACATTTTTTGAAGAAATCTTAAAAAAGCTAAAAGAAATTAAAAACATTTACGATAAAAATAATGATCTAAAATTGTTCTCAACAAGTTTAAAGGAATTTACAGGAAGCATTTTTAGTGATGATGACATTAAATCTCTATTAAAATCCGACCTGAATAATTTTGAAAAAAAGTTAAAAGACATATTCTTATCGAAGAGGAATTCAAGAGTTATGACTGTGGGAGAAAGTGAGAACAGAGATATTGAGAAAAAAATACTTTTACAAATAATAGATTTTTCTTGGAGATCTCACTTGCAGTATCTAGAGCAACTTAGACAAGTAATAGGCTTACGAAGCTATGGTCAAAAGGATCCTTTGTCAGAATTTAAAAAAGAAGCTTTTAATTTATTCGAGAGTTTATTAAATAAAATAAAAATTGATATTATTAAGTTTCTCTACAATTTAAATATCGTAATACAAAAAAATGAAGAAGAAAAAATTTTAGAAAAGAATACCAAAACAGTTAAAACAGGAAGAAATGAAAAATGCCCATGTGGATCTGGAAAAAAATACAAGCACTGTTGTGGAAGTGTATGATTATTTTATTTTCTTAAATGCATCTAATGCTTTAGCTCTTGCCTCCTCATGATTTACAATTGGCTCTGGATAATCTCTTCCAATTTTAAAATCTAAAGACTCCCTATGTTCCCAGGGTTTGTGTAAAAATTTTTTTGGAACATTCTTAATTTCTGGTACCCATTTTTTAATATAGTTTCCCTCTTTATCAAATTTTTCACCCTGTAAAATGGGATTAAAAATTCTAAAATAAGGAGCTGCATCCGCACCACAACCAGCTACCCATTGCCAACCAGAAATATTATTAGCCTCACTATAATCCAATAAACAATTTCTAAAATGTTTTTCACCCTCTCGCCAATCTATAAGTAGATGCTTCACCAAAAATGATCCAACTATCATTCTCACTCTATTATGCATCCATCCAGTCTCATATAATTCTCTCATACCTGCATCAACAATTGGATAACCAGTAAGCCCCCTTTTCCAACGATCTAAAAATTTGCTATTTGGTTTCCAAGGAAATTTATCAAATTTTTTTGAATAATTTCCTTTTATCATGTGTGGAAAATAATTGATCAAAGAATGTCCAAATTCTCTCCACCCTATTTCAGCTAAAAACTTATTAGCATTGTTCCTGTTTTTTTTTTCTTTGTTAACCTCATTCCATATTGTCTCTACATGAATTTGCCCATGCTTAATAAAAGGAGATAACTTCGAGGTTCCTGATAGGCTAGGAACATTTCTATTATTTCCGTAATTATCTATCCCTTTTTTTATAAATTCTCTAAGTTTTTTTAAGGCTTCATTTTCATCTGGTTCCCAATTTTTATCGAATTTTTTGTACCAGTCTTCTTTAGGAAGGATATCTTTTAAATTCATTTCGTCTTTAAATAATATTGTTTTTTGGGCAATTTTTTTTATTTTTGTATCGGGGGATGGAACTTTCTCAATATGAATTTTTTCAGCAGCTCTCCAAAATGGAGTAAAAACTTTAAAAGGCGTGTTATCGTTTTTTGTAACTTCATTAAATTCATTCAAAACATTACCTTTAAATATTTTGTAATCAGTTTTATGAAATTTAAGTTTATTTTCTAAATAATTATCAAAATTCAAATAAGCTGGCTCGTAAATTCTATTCCAGTATATTGAGATATTTTTAAACTTAAGAAGTTTCTCAAAAAAGCTTTTATAAGTATCTGTTTTTATTACTTGCAGATTAATATTATAATTACTTAAATCTTCTTTAAAATTTTTTAGCGATTTGTATACCCACCATTTTTGTCCTTTTTTATCAATAAATTTTTTTTCTTTGTAAGCATAAACAGCGATCAACTTTTTATGATTTTTATTTGCGTGAATTAGTGCATAATTTTTTAAAAGGCGAAAATCTTCCCTTAACCAAATTATTCCTATGTTCTCTTTCATATTAATTTATTAACAAATAAAACTTGCCATTACGATGTGTAAAATTAATTGGTGGTGGCCTTGGTTTGAATCGCACAAACGACACATACCTTTTCAGGGTACTGCTCTACTACTGAGCTACAAGGCCTAAAATCTAAAGGTTATTCTACCTTTTGTTAAATCATAGGGCGTCATCTCTACCATGACACTATCTCCTGCAAGAACTCTTATTCTATTCTTTCTTAATTTTCCAGCTGTATGCGCTAGAATTTCGTGATCATTTTCAAGTTTTACTCTAAACATAGCATTTGGAAGGAGTTCTGTTACCTTGCCTTTAAATTCTAAAGTTTCCTGTTTAGCCAATTACACTCCTTCTTTGTTTATATCCTTTTTTTAATTGAGATAGCATGACCATCCAAATTTTCGTAAAGAGCTAAATTTATAACGGAAGGTCCCAATCTTTCAATACCTCTTTTTGTTATTTTTATTAAAGATTGTCTCTTCAAAAAATCAAAAACTGACAATCCTGAAGAAAATTTGGCAGTTCCGGAAGTGGGCAAAACGTGATTGGGGCCTGCTAAATAATCCCCCATAGCCTCGGGTGAATATTTGCCTAAAAAAATTGATCCAGCGTTTTTAATTTTACTAAGAATTTTCTTTCCATTTTTTAATTGTAATTCTAAATGTTCAGGTGCAACCTCATTTATAATTTCAATAATTCTACTGATTTTTTTTGAATAAATAGCTACACCAAAATTTTTGAGACTTGTGATTGCAATTTTTCTTTTTGGTAAACTTGTTAATTGAGAGCTGAGAGATTTATTAACTTTTGTAATCAAATTTCTATCACTTGAAACTAAAATTGACTGAGAAAACTCGTCATGTTCAGCTTGGGCTATTAAATCTGATGCTACCCAATCCGGGTTTGAGTATTTATCTGACACGATCAAAACTTCGGATGGACCTGCGATCATATCTATTCCGACTTCACCAAAAACTTCTTTTTTAGCGCCGGCGACATAAGAATTGCCAGGTCCTACAATTTTATTTACTTTTTTAATTTTTTTTGTACCAAAGGCAAATGCGGCCACAGCTTGTGCCCCTCCAATTTTATATATTCTTTTTACTCCACATTTTTTTGCAGCATAAATTACGGCTGGATTAGGAATTGTTTTGAAAAGCGGTGTCGTCATATATATTTTTTTTACACCAGCTACTTTAGCTGGAATACAATTCATAAGAACTGAACTTGGATAATTTGCTCTACCGCCTGGCACATATACACCCACGCTTTCGATTGGCGTATATCTATAGGACATTTCGTTTTGATACCTGTCTTTAAATTTAAAAGATTTAAATAACTGCTTTTTGTGGAATTTTTCTATTCTATTAAAAGCGATATCAATAGATTTTTTTGTTTCTTTATTTAGTTTTTTTATAACTTTTAAAATCTCTCTATCAGATAGTGTAAATATCTTATTTAGTTTTTTTAACCTGCTGAATTTTTTTTCGTATTTAAATATTGCTTTATCTCCATTAGACTGTACATCGTTTATGATTCTCTTCACAATAGAAAGATTTTTACTTTGTGTATCTTTTCTTTTTACCAAAAATTTTGTCAATTCTTGAATGAAATTTTTTTTATCTCCATTTAATATTTTTAATTTCATAAAAATTTATGCTTTGGTTTCGACTTTGTATTCCATGGCTCACCTTGGTCGTCTAAACTCACCTCAATAACTTCTGCAACTATTTTCACGACAGAGTTTCCGGAAAAAATTAAATTCATTTCATAGGTTTTATCAGGCATTTGGTTTGTTTCAATGGCTAAAAAGTCCAAAAAAATCTCATTATCATTTAATTTTATATTCTTTGATGAAACTTTTAACACATTTTCAAATTTTAAAATCGTCCTAATTCTTTTGTTTTTTCTGAAAACTCCTTTTTCAACATCCTCCCACATAAACCTGTTTACTTGCATTAAGAAAATTCTATTTTTTTTTAAATTTGCAATATCTTTTGTCGAAACAATAGAATCCTGTAAGTGCGCTGAGATAACTTTTAAATCGTCTACTGTCTTTGCTATAAGTTTTAAATATTTAAATTTCACTCAAACTCTTTTAATATTAGCTTTACAAAACTTTAGTTTTTTCTCCAAATTTTCATATCCTCTGTCTAGATGATATATTCTATTTATAATTGTCCTATTGTCAGCTATTAAGGCAGCTAGCACAAGGCTAACAGATGCCCTTAGGTCTGTAGCCATAACTTCTGCTCCTGAAAGATGTGTCGGTCCTCTTATGATTGCCTGGTTATTTTTTATTGTAATATCCGCACCCATTCTTTTAAGTTCAGAT
>CACNRH010000012.1 GCA_902622825.1 uncultured Pelagibacteraceae bacterium | reverse complement strand
TTCAATCATATCATCCAAATCCAGAACCTTGGTTTGCAAAAAACGAAGGAGGTCCAGTAATTGATATGGGACCATATTACTTGACGGCTTTAGTAAATTTATTAGGTCCAGTAGATAATGTTTTCAGTCAATCTTTAAAGAATACAAAAAAAAGAATAATTGGTATTGGGCCCAAAAAAGGCAAAGTTATTAAAGTTGAGTGTCCTACAACTTATTTTTCAACGTTGAGTTTTAAAAATAAAGCTGTTATCAGATTAACATTATCCTTTGATGTTATATCTCATTTGAGAAATCATATAGAGCTGTACGGCGAAAAAGGGTCTATGGTAGTACCGGATCCTAATATGTTTGGGGGCAGTGTTTTAATTAGTAAAAAAATGAATAGCAACTGGAAAAATTATAAAACTAATAAAGCTTTACTTGGAAAAATTAATATAAGAAGTCAAAGTTTGCGTGCTAATGAGTCATCAACAAATGCAAATTATAGAGGTGCTGGATTGTCAGAAATGATTTATTCAATTCAAAAGAAAAAAATACACAGATGTAATGGAGATTTATCACTTCATGTTTTGAATGTAATCGATTCAATTCACAAATCAGCTAAATCTGGTAAAAAAATTAAAATACTTATTGAATGTAAAAAACCCAAATATTTTACAAAAAAAGAAATTAACTCAATAATTAAGTAGAGTTTTGCCTACTTAATATAGCAGCACCTCTAACTCCACTTGCATCTCCGTATTTCGCTTTAAGAAATAATGTTTTAAGATTTACATTTTTGATATTATTAAAATTTGATAAATAATTTTCAGTCAGACTCTTAATTTTATCAAGAGAGTCCAATTCATTAGAAAGTCCACCACCAAAAACTAAAGCATCAGGATCAATTAAGTTAATAATCAAAGATAAACTTCTACTTAACTTTAACAAGAATTCATTAACGAACTCCATATCATCTTTAAGATTTTTTCTAGAATTATTAAAAATTTGTTTTGCTGATAGTTTTTTTTTGAATTTTGAGTAATATTTTCTTTCTAGTCCTTTTCCAGAAATATATTCCTCTATGTTACTTGAACTATCAGGCTTACCAATGGGAATATGTCCCCATTCACCTGTGAAGGAGTTTGGTCCTATTTGAATTTTTTTATTAATTATTAATCCTCCACCACAGCCTGATCCTAAAATTATTCCAAATACTGTTTTATAATCTTTTGCAGATCCATCATAAGCTTCTGACAATGCAAAACAATTGGCATCATTCTCGCATAAAATTTTTCTGTTCAAGCTTTTAGAAATATCTTTGGAGAAGGTTCTATTATTCAACCACGGAGAATTAAAAGCATTTTGAATTAATCCATTATCTAAATTAGTAGATCCTGGGTGACAAACGCCAACATTTATTTTCTTTTTATATTTTTTTTCAATATCGATTACTATATTAGTAATATCAGTAATAGTTTTCTCATAATTTTTTGGAGACTCTATTCTATTCTTGTATATTTCATTTCCATTATTTTCTAAAAGGACAGACTCTATTTTTGTTGCACCTAGATCTATACCAATATTCATTTTAAGAAGTTCTATTCATCTCCTGAAGTTCAACTTCTAGCTTATTCAGCTCTTCTCCACCAGCCATCATGCTCAACAATTTCTCTCTAGAAATATCTTTTTTTTCATAAGTTCCCAAACTTTTTCCTCTATTTAGAACTGTAAAACTGCTCCCTACAGGATATGCATGATGAACATTGTGTGTGATTAAAATTACCGCCAATCCTTGTGATGCAGCTTTTACAATATATTTTAAAACGACAGACGCCTGATGCACACCTAAAGCGGATGTCGGTTCGTCTAAAATCAAAACTTTAGCTCCAAAATAGATTGCTCTACTAATAGCTAAGCACTGTCTTTCGCCACCAGACATTGTACCTACTGCTTGTGATGGATCTCTAACGTCGATTCCGATTTGACCCATTCTCTCGGCTGCTATTTTATTTGCTTTTTCAATATCAAAAGTCTTTAGAAATGGGGGACCCTTCATTGGCTCTCTACCCATAAAAAAATTTCTGGTAACGCTCATTAAAGATACTAGAGCTAGATCTTGGTAAACAGTCGCTATACCCATATCCAGTGCATCTTTTGGACTGTCAAAAATAGTTTTATTACCCTCAATTATTATTTCACCTTCATCTGGTTTATGAACACCTGCTAAAGTTTTAATAAGAGTTGATTTTCCAGCACCATTGTCACCCAACAAACACATAATCTCGCCCTTTTTAAGTTTCATAGTTACGTCTTTAAGAGCAATCACTTTTCCAAAAAACTTACTTATGTTGTTAAATTCGACTAAATATTCTGACATTATTTACTTTCTGTAACTTTTCGTCTTATATAATTGTTAAATATAACAGCTATTAACATCATTGCCCCCAAAAATACTTTAAACCAGTCTGTATCAACATCTGTGTAGAATATTCCCATAGAAACTGTCCCAAATATTAATGCTCCAAAGGCAGCGCCAATTGCTGATCCATATCCACCAGTAAGCAAACATCCCCCTACTACAGCTGCTGCTATAGCCTCTAATTCTTTTAAAGTTCCTCGCATTGTGTCAGCAGAGCCTGCATCTAAAACCTGTATTGTCGCGAAAATAGTTGCTGCAACAGCTGTGCCTATAAATAAACTAATTTTTACTCTACCCACTGGAACGCCGACATTCTTTGCTCCATTTCTATCTCCACCAGATGCAAAAATCCAATTTCCGTATCTGGTTTTCATTAAAATCCATGTTGATAAAATTGCTAAAAAAATAAACCATATTACTGATGGTGGTATTCCAGTAGCCAAAGGAGTTCCATCAGTTCTTAATGCTATTAAATTCATTGATCCCAACCAAGTAAATAACCATTTAAAAGTATCAGTCGCAAATATCCATGCCAATGGATCATTTTCAATTAACACTCTTAATCCCGGCACTTGTGTACGACCGGTAATTAATCTTGTAATAGCTAAAGTTGCTCCTCTTAATATAAATAGCATTGCTAAAGTGACTATAAAAGACGGTAAACCAGTTTTAACTACTAGTATTCCATTAAAATATCCAACTAGTACAGCCATTGCGAAGGCAAAAATTATACTTAACCATAATGGCCAGCCGAAATATATCGCTGGAATAGCAATACAAATTCCAGCAAATCCGATCATTGATCCTATAGAAAGATCAAATTCTCCACCTATCATTAACACAGCGGCTGCTATTGCAATAATACCTAAATTAGCAGACACGTCTAAAAAATTTAAGATTCCATACGCACTAAACATACCAGTGTCGCCAGCGACTATACCAAAGAATATAAAGACAAGTATTGCGCCACCCAATGCTCCAAGCTCTGGCCTATTTAGTAACAATTTTAATCCTGAAACTTTCTTTAATCTCTCGTCGTGATTAAAATTATTTTTATTTTCAATACTTTTTGATTTTACCGACATAATTAAATTATAAGGAAAGGCCTGGTTATATACACCAGGCCTTTATAATTTATCTTTTATCTATAACCTTGAGCAGCCCACTTTATTACACTTTTAGCATTTTTAGGTGTAACAAAACCAGGTCCAGTCATAACTACACCAGCTGGCATAGTTCCATATCTCATATATTGAGCAAAAATGGCTATAGGTAAATAGCCTTGTAGATACTGTTGTTGGTCAATTAGAAATTCAACCTTGCCAGCAGCAGCAGCTTTAAGCATTCCTGGTGACATATCGAATGTACCAAGTTTAACACTTCCAACTTTACCAGCTGACTCTAAAGCTTTGAGAGCAGCTTCTCCTGCTAATCCAGCTCCTAAAGTAAGAATAGTGTCATATCCACCACCTAGTTTAGCAGCAACAGCTTTTTGAATTTCAGTTGGGTCATTTGATGTTCCTAAAATATCTACAGAACCACCAAAACCTTTTTTGAAACCAGCGCATCTTCTATCTAAGGCAACGTTTCCAACTTCGTGATTAACACAAAGTGCTTTTTTACCACCAGAGGCTTTCATTTTTTGTCCGCCACCAACCCCAGCTTCAAATTCAGTTTGACCAACGTGAGCACTAATTCCTAGTTTCATGTAGTCATCTGAACCGGAGTTCATAGAAATTACAGGAATACCTGCAGATATTGCAGCTTTAACTGATTTACCTAGCGCAGCAGCATCCGGTAAAGTTATTACGATTCCTTTCGGTTTTTGAGAAACAGCGTTGTCTATTAATTTTGCCATTTCAACCATATCGAATGTTGCTGGTGCAGTATATTTGCAAGATACTTTCATATCTTTACAAGCTTTATCGACTCCATTTTTTGCAACAGACCAGAAAGGGTCATTTGCTTGTCCGTGAGAAACAACAATAATATCTACAGCTAAAGCAGCCACTGACATCATTGCCCAACTCAATAGAGCAGCAAAAGTTAAGTATAGTTTTTTCATGATTATTTCCCTCATTTGTTTATTAATTTGCGCAATTAAAACAAAAAAATAATTAAAATTCAAAAGGAAAAAAATCTCATACAACTGTAGGTGGTTTTAATTACTTTAATTTTACTACTCTTTTTTGAATTAAAGATTTATAAGCGGCATTGGCAATTTTTAATGCCAAATAACCATCCTCGAAAGTTGATCTTGGTTTTATTTTTTTTTTATGAAGAGATACAAGATCATTTAACTGAAGATTATAGGCTTCTTTATATCTTTCAATAAAAAAATTTAGAAAAGGTTTTTGCGAATGAGATTGATTTGAATTAAAGATTTCAGTAGCATTATTTTTTTGATTTCCAGATAAAAGCATTCCTTTTTTTCCAAATAATTCAACTCTTTGATCATAACCAAAAGAACAGTGTCTAGAATTTGTTATCACGCAAATTACACCTTTTTTCGTTTTCATAGTTACAGTTGCTAACTCATAATCTTTAATCTTTTTGTAAAATGGCTCAAATGAACTAGCTGATGAACTGATTTCAGAAATTTCATCATTTTTTAAATAATACCTACAAAGATCAAAATCATGTATCATCATATCTCTAAAAATACCACCGGATGATTTTAGATAAGATTTAGATGGCGGGGCTGGATCCCTGCTAGTAATTATTATCTTTTCTAATCTTCCAATTTTGTTTTTATCTAAATCTACTTTTATAGAATGATGTCCCGGATCATATCTCCGGTTAAAACCAAGTTGTATTTTTAGTTTATTTTTTTTTACTATCTTAAAAGTTTTAATAATTTTGCTTATATTTAAGTCTAAAGGTTTTTCACAAAATATAGTTTTTTTGTATTTGATGCCTTGTTCTATAAATCTTATATGAGTACTTGTTGGACTTGATATAAAAATAATATCTACTTCTTTATCTGAAAAGATCTTTCTATAATTTTTTTCAATATTGCATTTATAAAGTTTTTTTGCTTTTTTTCCCAATTTATTTAATTTTTCGTATACATATAAAAGTTTAAGGTTTTTGTTTTTATTTATGTTTAGGGCATGCATTTGTCCTATTCTACCAAAACCCAAAAGTGCTACATTGATCATATATTTTTGTAAATTTATTATATATATTATTTAAAATATTATTACTTTCTTTAAACTATGTCGATAAGATTAGGTATAGCACCAATAGCATGGAGCAACGATGATATGCCAGAATTGGGTGGCAAAACTCCATTAGAGCAATGTTTAAAAGAAGCTAGTTTAGCTGGTTTTACAGGAATTGAGTATGGCGGAAAGTTTGCTATGGACTCCAAGGAACTTATTCCAAAACTTAATAAAGAAAATCTTAAATTATGCTCTGGTTGGTATGGAGCTCAACTTCTAAAAAGATCTCCTAAAGAAGAGTTCAAATTAATGCAAAAACAACTTAAATTATTTAAGGACTGTAATTCTCCATGTATGGTATTCGCAGAAGTAACTAATTCTATACAAGGGGATCCTATAACTCCATTATCAAAAAGGCCTAAACTAACAAATGATGATTGGAAAAAATTTACTTATTCAATAAATGAAATAAGTAAAATGATGATGGATGAAAATATGCCACTCGCTTATCATCATCATATGGGAACAATTATTGAAACAGAACAAGAGACGAGTAGACTTATCGAAAGCACTCAAGATACTGTTAAACTACTAGTTGACACTGGTCATATGTTATTTGCTCAAGGCAATTCAATTAATTTAGTTGAAAACTTCCATGAAAGAATAATTCATGTTCATTGTAAAGATATTAGGAAAGATGTTTTGGAAAAATCTTTAAAAAATGATGCAACTTTTAGGCAGGCATTTTTAGATGGAGCATTTACAGTGCCGGGTGATGGCTGTATAGACTACATTCCTTTTTTGAAATTATTGAAAAAAAAAGATTATTCAGGATGGCTTGTAGTTGAAGCTGAACAAGATCCAGCAAAAGCGAATCCATTTGAATATGCTAAAATTGGATTTAACTATCTAAATAAGTCTGCTAAAGAGTGTGGTTTTGAAATTATTAATTAACGGTACACAGAGACAAGTTCATTGTTTCCTGCAGCAACACAAGGTGACTTAATACAAGTTCCGACGACCCACTCTGATCCCGCTTCAGACTCAAAGTTGTTGGAAGAAACAAAAATAATACCTTTATCAGTAGATTGACCTGCTTTTCCTTCTGCTTGTATTCTTGGATCCTGAGACGTTTGTATTAAAGGTTTTTTTATTGAATAAGGATTTCTTAAATCAATATTAGATATTACATAATCTACAATCTTACTTGATGTCCAAACAGAATTACATTTTTCTCCCCAGGAGGTTATTCCTTCATTATTCGAACTACAATTATTAATCTCATCATTTATAAAATCAATTACTAATTTGTGGTTTGATTTAATATCATTTGCTTTTTGCAAAACCTCTGACCTTGTTGAAGCTGTCCACAATATCATTACAACTACATATATAACCGAACTTAATACCAAGGCCTCTAAGGGTCCAAAATTTTTTATTTTTCTCTTCAAATTAATCATAATTTTACAATCATTGATTTATCAATTTTGTTTTCAAAAAAATCAATTATATTTTTTATTGTTTCAATTCCCATTCTTGATGTACATTCATCTGTAAAAGTAGCTGAATGAGGACTAAGAATAACTTTTTTATTTCCCAATAAAGGATTATCTAAATTTATAGGTTCTTTTTCAAAAACATCTAAGCCTGCTCCAAATATTAAATTTTCATTTAAAGCTTTATCTAAATCAATCTCATTAATTATACCTCCTCTTGCAGTATTTACAATTATCGCATTTTTTTTCATCTGTTTTAAAATTGAATAATTGATTAGATTTTTAGTTTCTTTCGTTAATGGCATGTGTAAAGACACATAATCAGCGATCTTAAGACCGTCAATAATTGAGTTTATTTTTATTCCTCCACTTTTTTTTATGATCTTTTCGTCAACATATGGGTCATAGACATATACATTTGTATCAAATGCTAAACATCTGGATATTAATTTTTTTCCAATTCTACCAAAACCTGCGATAAGAATATCTTTATTCAACATTTCGAATGTTTTAATCTTTTTTGAATTTAATTTAAAATTTCCATTTCTAACTTCTTTATCATAATTGCTCATAGCCTTTGAAAGAAACAAAAACATAGAAATAACATGCTCAGCTACAGCTACAGCGTTAGCTGTTGCGGTTACAAGTAAAGTAATATTTTTCTTTTTAATGTAATTTAAATCAACATTATCGTATCCGACGCCGTGTCTCGAAATGGCTTTTAGCTTACTGCAACTTTTTAAAATCTTTTCATCTAGTTTTGAAACTCTTAATGTACAAGCGTCAAATTTAGGTAATTTGTTTATTAAATTTTTTTCAGAAACATCACTTATTAGTTCATACTCAAAATCAGGATGTCTTTCTAAAAGATCAATTCCATCTTTGTGAATTTCTTCAATTATTGCTATTTTATACATAAATACATTGGCGGTCCCAAGGGGAATCGAACCCCTCTTTCATGGATGAAAACCATGTGTCCTAACCGATAGACGATGGGACCGTATTTTTTGAACTCTTATTAACAGAAATATCATCGATAATAAACTCTACTTTTTTTTCTCCACCCCATTCATTAAGACTTAATTTTCCAGCGATGTTGAAGCTTTTTTTATGATTTCCTGTCAAATAAGCGCTAATTTCAGTATTAATTGAATTAAAGGCAATACATTTTATCATAATACCGTCTTCAGTAATCAAATTTGATTTAATATGACTTTCTCCGATAATTTTAGAATTTAAAGTTTTGACGCTGTTTATAACAAATTTTGGTTCAGGATTTCCAGGTCCAAAAGGAGATAATAATTGTATTTTATTATAGAAATCAATATTTAATGCTGTCCCAAGAATCTCACTATCTAAAACTAACTTTTTATTTTTATATGAATCGAGTTTAATTTTTGAAAATTTCTTTTTTGAAAAATTTTTAAATATTTCAATTTTACTTTCATCTATCGTAAAGCCACCTGCCATTTTATGTCCGCCTCCTTTAACAATTATTTTTTCGTTTAGCGCTGATAAGATCAATGATCCAATATCAAAACCAAAAATTGACCTTGCTGAAGCTTTTCCCATGCCATCTTTGATTGATATTAATATAGTCGGTTTATTATATTTATCCTTCAGCCTAGAAGCAACTATACCTATTATTCCTTCATGCCAATTAACACCGCTCAATACTAATATAGGATCGTTTAGTGACTTTTTAGACTCAGTCAACACTTTTGTTAACAATTCTTTTTCCATCAATTGCCTTTCTTTATTAAATTGATCGAGCTCCAAAGCTAATTGAAAAGTTTCCTTAGGACTTGGATTTAGTAGAAGATTCACACCATGGCTACTTTTTCCAACGCGTCCTCCAGCATTAATTCTGGGTCCTAATTGATATCCAATATGATAGGTTGTTGTTGTGTTTTCAATTTTTGAAATATTTATTAAATTTTTAATACCCAAGTTATTTTTTTTATTGAGAATTTTTAACCCTTGTTTAACAAAACTTCTGTTTAATCCTACCAGTGGCACAACATCACAAATTGTACCTAAAGATACAAGATCCAACAATTGTAATAAATCTGGTTCTTTAATATTGTCAAAAAAATTAATTTCTCTTAAATATTTATTAAGAGCAATTAAAAATAAGAAAGTAACTCCTGATGCGCAAAGATATTTTAAATCAGATTCATCGTCTAATCTGTTTGGGTTTATAATGGAATAGGCGTCTGGAAGTTTAACTTCACATTGATGATGATCTAGGACAATGACATCAATACCTTCTTTTTTAGCAAAACTAATTGGCTCATAAGATAAAGTACCACAATCAACAGTGAATATTAAATCAACTTTTTTTTTGATTAATTTTTTAAAACCTTCTATCGACGGTCCATAACCTTCTAATTTCCTATTTGGAATATAAATTTCATATGGTCGATTTATACAATTAAAATAACTAGCTAAAAGTGCTGCTGATGAGGCGCCATCAACATCATAATCACCAAATATTCCCAGTCTTTTATTTTTTTTAATAAGGTTCACTGTTTTTACAACAGATTTCTCCATATCTTTGAGAATATTGGGATTTGGCAATGTGTTTTTTAGCTGTGGATTTATGAAATTATTAAGTTCATTTAATTTAATGTTTCTCTGAGAAATTAACTTTGCTGAAATTTCATCCAAGTTGAATGTTTCTTTGATTTTTTTAATCTTATCGGTATCTGAATTTTTATAAATCCATTTTTTTCCTGTTACCGAAAGTACATCCATCTACATATTATATGTATTTTTTGTTTTTTTGATAATTTTATTATCTTTGTGCATGATCAAAGAGGATACATAATATTCTTTATCAACAACTTTTACACCATCAAGCATGTCGCCTTTAGTGATTGCGCTGGCACAAAAAATTACATCGCCCTTTATCATATCTTTTAACTCGTATTTCTTTTTAATATCTTCAACTCCCATTTTCTTAGCTCTATCAATTTGATTAGTCTCTAAAACTAATCTTGTTTGAATTTGACCACCTAAACAACATAACGCTGCAGCGGATAGAACTCCTTCTGGAGCTCCGCCTATTCCCATATAAATATCAATTGGGGAATTATCATCTGCAACTGAAATTGCGCCAGAAACATCTCCGTCAGAAATAAATTTAATTTTTACTTTCATTTTTTCTAATTCTTCAATTATTTTATCATGTCTTGGCCTTTTTAAAACACAAGCTATTAATTTACTAGGTTCAGTTTTTTTGGCATCAGCGAGATTTTGAATATTTTTTTTTACGGAGAAATCCAAATCTACTAGTTTTGATGGTAAATTTTTTCCTACTGCAATTTTTTCCATGTAGGTATCTGGAGCGGAAAACATGTTTCCCTTTTCTGTAACAGCTAGAACTGAAAATGAATTTGGTAAATTCTTAGCTACGAAGTTTGTACCCTCTAAAGGATCAACAGCAATATCTAAATTTTGTCCGGTTCCACTTCCTAGCTCTTCTCCAATATAAAGCATAGGCGCTTCATCCATTTCACCTTCACCTATTACAATTTTCCCTCTCATTTCTATTTTATTTAATTCTTTTCTCATAAAATCAACTGCACTTTGATCTGCTGCAATTTTATCATTTTTGCCAACAAATTTAGAAGCGCCTATAGCACCCATTTCAACTGATTTACGAAACATATTCAAATATTTAGAGTCAATTGACATTATCTTTAAATGTATTCTATTCGAATAAATTTTGGTTTTTTTATCACAAATTTTTTTCTTGCCAAAGTATTTATGGTTTTGGACAGTAAAATATCTTTTGAATTATGAGTTATAATAATAATTCTAGAATTTTTCCTGGAATTATAAGGTGATTGAATTATTCTCTTTATTGAAACTTTGTTTTTGGAAAAAACTTTTGTGACATTGGTTAGAACTCCAGATATATCTTTAACTTCTAAACGAATATAAGCAGAATAACTTCTTAAATTTATATCAGAAGTTTTAAATTTTTTTCTCTCTTTTTTAGAAATTGAAAAAGGATATTTTATATTTCCTCTTAAAATTGAGGAAATATCTGACACCAGCGCTGATGTAGTTGCTTCAGGCCCCGCTCCCTCTCCTTGTATAACACTTTGTCCGACAGGCTTAGCTTCTATTACCACAGCATTCAAAACACCATTTATATTAGATAGATAGGATCCTTTTTTTATCAAAGCTGGATGAACACGCTGGCAGATTCTTTCTTTAAATATATCTGATATTCCTAATAGTTTTATATTGTAGCCTAGTTGATCTGCATTAATTATATCTTCTTTATCTATATTACTTATACCCTCAACATGAATATTTTTATTTATAAATGAATTAAAGCATAGTGATGTTAATATCTTTAATTTAGATGCTACATCTTCTCCATTTAAATCTGATTTTGGGTTATTTTCTGCATAACCTAGTTTCTTAGCGTTAATTAAAGAGTCTTTAAAATGCATTTTTTCTTTTTGCATTGATGAAAGTATATAGTTTGATGTCCCGTTCATTATTCCATAAATTTTTTGTATTTTATTTGCTATTAACCCCTCTTTTATAGACCTGACTATTGGCAAACCTCCACAAACAGCAGCTTCATATTCAAGATTTACTCCTTTTTTTTCTGCTATTTCAGATAATTGATCACCATATTTAGCGATTAGTGCTTTATTTGCTGTAACAACATGTTTTCCATTACGAAGTGACTCGAAAACTAATTTTTTTGCTACGCCCTCCGAACCTCCAATTAATTCAACTACCAAATCTATATTTGTATTCTTTATTATCTCTTTATAATCTTTTGCCCATAATTTTTTTTGAATTTTTATTCCTCGCTTTTTATTTCTATTCCGAGCACATACCTTCAGAACATTTGGTATGGCCATATTTTTCTTAATTAATTGATTTTTGTTTTGAATTAGATATTTCAATAAATACGACCCTATAGTTCCTAAACCTACTAACGCTATGTTCATTTTCTTTTTCATCGAATTACCTTGTTATATCAGGAAAATTTTTTTTTTTACTTAAATTAGTTAAATATTTTGCAATCTCATTTATGTCACATTTTTCTAAATTTCTACAAATTTCTTCTAGTCTTGCAGTTGATTCTATTTTTTTGTCTATTGATTGAATATCTTTTTTAAAAGCTGCAGACTCATTATCTTTTTTTTTATTTAAAATTACCTTTTTATCTTTTTGCTTATTTTTCTCTGTTAATTTCGCTATTTTAGTTTTTTCCTTTATTTCTCTCTTTTTTGCAATTATCTCTTCTTTAGTTAATTCTTTTATTTCTTTATCTAATATTGTTTTTTCACTTATTTTTATTACTGGATTATTTCTATATTTTCCGCTGTTTAACCTTACTAAGTCATATATCTTTTCTTTTTTTTCTTTTTGTCTTAAGATTTTGACTTCAATAGACAGATTTTCTTGAAAATATAAATCAGCTTCTTTCTTGTTAATGCACTCGTGATCCCCACAAATTAGAACACTTTTGCTAGATGCACATCCTAATAAAAATAATAAAAGAAAGAGGTATATTTTTTTCATTTAAGTCCCTCGTTTTCTTTGTAGTTATAAATAAGATTCATATTTTGTATCGCTTGTCCAGAAGCTCCTTTTACCAGGTTATCTATACAGGAGATAATCATTGCTTTATCTTTATGTCTTGTTTCACAAATTGAAATTTCACATTTATTGCTATTTAACACGTTGCCTGATCCTATTTCTTTATTGAGTGAATTTATTTTAACAAATTTTGAAGTTTTGTATTTTCTCTTCATAAAATATAAGATTTTCTTAGCAGTAATCCCCTTACTTAATTTAATATATATATTAGATGTAATGCCTCTATATGTTGGTATCAGATGAGGATTAAATGTATATTTAATATTACTACCCGCTCTTTTTTTAATTTCTTGATCTAATTCAGCCATATGCCTATGCTCTTTTACACTGTATGAAAATATTGAACTATCTAAGTTTTTATGTGTAAATCTGAGCTTATAATTTTTACCAGCACCAGAGAAACCAGACTTCGAGTCAATGATTATTTCGTCTTTTTTAATTAATTTTTTTTGTAATAACGGAACTAGTGGTATTTGAATGGAGGTTGGATAACAACCTGGATTAGCTATTATTCTATAATTTTGTATTTTTTTTTGAACAAATTCTGAAACAGAATAAATTGAATATTTAATAAGATCTTTAGCTGAATGATTTCTCTTATACCATCTTTTGTAAGTTTCAGGTTTTGTAACTCTAAAATCTGCTGAAAGATCTATAAATTTCAAATGTTTAAACTTATAGAATAATTTTTTTACTAATTTTTGTCCTTCTCCATTTGGCAATGATAAAAATATTAAATCTATTTTATTCCATTCAACTTTTTTAATATCAGAAATTATTGGAAGTTTTTTTTTCAGTCTTTTGTCAAATCTACTAATTCTAGAACCTAAATTCTTTGTTGCGCAAAGATTTAATATTCTTACCCTTGGGTGGTGAGACAATAGATAAACTAAATCCAATCCCACGTAGCCAGTTGCACCAATAACAGCAACTTTTATTTTATTTCCATTCATAAGAGTCTTATATCACTCCAACAAAGAATATTAAATTAAATGTATTATCTTTTAGAAAATTGGAAGCTTCTTCGAGCTTTTCTGTGTCCGTATTTTTTTCTTTCAACTACTCTTGAGTCTCTGGTTGTAAGTTTCTCTTTTTTTAATACTTTTTTGTGGTTTTCGTCAAAACCAATTAATGCTTTAGCCATACCCAAAATTATCGCTCCTGCTTGACCTGAGAGGCCACCTCCTTTTACAGAGCACTTAACATCATAATTTGCAGATACATTGCAAACATCCAGTGGTCGTGTAACAATTATTTGATGAACTGGTCTTTTAAAGTATTCGTCTATTTTAAGTCCATTTACGTATATTTTTCCCGACCCTTTTTTAATCCATACTTTAGCAATTGATCGTTTTCTCCTGCCAGTAGCATATTTGCTATCTTTAAAATCGAGTTTAACTTTTCTAGTTAAATTTGATTTAGAGGTTTCTAAACTTGCTGATGACATTATATTTTAATGCTATTTTTAGTATTTAATTTAGAAAAATTAATTTCTTTTGGTTTTTGAACTTCGTGTGGATGTTTATCGCCACTATAAATTTTAAGTTTCCCAAGTTGTTTTTTTGCTAAAGGACCACCTGGTAGCATTCTTCTTACAGCTAATTTTAAAATTTCTTGAGATTTATTTTTTAATTTTAATTTAATCGGTGTAAACTCCTTTATTCCCCCAGGGTGGCCTGTATGCTTATAATATTTTTTTTCGTTAAATTTTTTACCAGTCATTTTCATTTTTTCAATATTAGTAACTATTACAAAATCACCATTATCAATTTGAGGATTAAAAGTTGCTTTATTTTTTCCTCTAAGTACTTTAGATATATATGCAGCTAGTCTTCCAACAATCGCATTCTCAGCATTTATTAGATACCAGTTGTTTTTTAAGTCTTTCTTTTTAGTAAATGGTGTCATTTTAATAATCGGGATAATTACTATAATTTTTTACAAAGTCAAACTTATTTTGATATTCTATAAGTCAATTTTAAAGAAGTTAATACAAGTATTACACCAATAAACTGATGTAATACGCTTAGCTGCATATTTAAACCACTTATCAAAGTTAGTATTCCTAAAACCACTTGAATATTCAAAAAACTAAAATAAGTGAGAAAAATTTTTTTTAAATCTTTTTTGGTATAATTAAAAACCGTGTACCCAACATAAATAGAGTAAAAATACAACAGGTAAGCTAATGTTCTATGATAAAATTGAACTAAACTTCTGTTATCAAAATTAAGTAATTCAACAAATTTAATATTGTATGAGTCATTTGGAAAAAAACCATCTCCCATTAAGGGCCAAGTTTGGTAAATCATGCCAGCATCAAGTCCAGAAACAAAAGCGCCAAATATTATTTGTAAAAAAACTAATAAATAAAGTAATTGAAATTTATAATTATAACTAAAATTTCTTATAAGTGATTTTTTTTGATTATAAGCAAAGTTGAGATAATTCCAATACATTAGTGAA
>CACNRH010000011.1 GCA_902622825.1 uncultured Pelagibacteraceae bacterium | reverse complement strand
GCTAGTAAAGATGCACTTATAATGCATCCTGGTCCGATGAACAGAGGCGTTGAGATAGACACAAAGTTAGCCGACGATATCAATGTAAGTTTAGTAAAAGAACAAGTAGAATTAGGTGTGGCTGTGAGAATGGCTTGCTTAAAACTTTATTGTAAATGAGTAAAAAAATTTTAAAGAACTGTAGAATAATAGATCCATCACAAAAAATGGATGAGATAGGCAATATTATTATAAATGAGGAGGGTAAAATTGAAGATATAGGTGCAAAGGCCAAAATATCAAATAAATCCAATAAAGTGGAAATATTTGATTTAAATAACAAAATAGCTATTCCGGGTTTAGTGGACATGGGTGTTTTTGTCGGAGAACCTGGATTTGAATATAAAGAGAATTTTAGATCATTAACTAACGCAGCATTATCTGGTGGCGTAACATCAGTTGTCACCATGCCCAATACCAAACCATTAATTGACAACGTTTCAATGGTTGACTTTATAATAAGACGCGGTCGTGACAAATCTAAAATAAATATTTTCCCCGCAGCGTGTTTAACAAGAGGCATGGGTGGAGAAGAAATGACTGAATTAGGATTATTATCATCTAAAGGAATTATCGCTTTCATCGATCCATATAAATCTATAAAAAATACAGAAATCATGTCTAGAATTATGGACTACGCCTCAGATATGGGAGTATTAATTATGCAACACGCTGAAGACTATGATTTATCAAAAGACGGTTGTATTAACGAAGGAGAAATTGCTACAAGATTAGGTTTGTCAAGTGTGCCTTCCATTGCCGAAAAAATAATTATTGAGAGAGATTTAAGTTTATTAGATGAATTTAAATGTAGGTATCATATAAACCAAATTTCCTCAAAAAAATCGGTCGATGTCATTAAAAAAAATAAATCAAATGGGAAAATATTTACAGTTGGTGTTTCTATTAACCATCTTTCTTTAAACGATAATGATATAGGAGATTTTAAAACTTTTTTGAAGTTTTCACCTCCTTTAAGATCAGAAGAAGACAGAAAATCTTTGATAAAAGGAATAAATGAAGGCCTCATAGATGTAATTGTCTCAAGTCATAAGCCTGAGGATGAAGAAAGCAAGAGATTACCATTTGCTCAGGCTGCTACAGGATCTATAGGCGTAGAAACTCTTCTACCTTTAGCTTTAGAGCTTTTCCATAATAAATCATTAGAGTTGAGCAAAATTATTGAAATGATAACGATAAATCCTGCCAAGATTTTGAAAATAAAAAAGGGATCTTTGCAGATTGGTTATGATGCAGATATTTGTATTTTTGACTTAGAAAAACCTTGGGTTGTTAAAGCCAATGATCTTAAATCTAAATCTAAAAATACCGCTATCGAAGAGAGAAAGCTTCAAGGAAAAGTATTAAAAACTTTCCTTGGTGGAGAACTAGTATTCGATAATTAAATGGAACAAATACTTTTAGTCACAGCCTACTCTTATTTTTTAGGATCAATACCTTTTGGACTAGTATTAACAAAATTATTTACTAAAACTGATATTAGGAAAAAAGGATCAGGTAATATTGGAGCAACTAATGTTATAAGGTCAGGGAGTAAAATATTGGGTGTAATTACATTAATACTTGACTCCTTTAAGGGATATCTATCAGTAATAATTACTATAAATATTTTTCCAGAGTATTTTTATTTATCTTGCCTAATGGTATTCTTGGGACATGTTTTTTCAATTTGGCTAAAATTTAAAGGTGGTAAAGGTGTTGCCACATACTTGGGAGTACTATTTGCATTTGATTTTATTTTGCCTGCAATATTTATAATATCATGGCTTGTAATAACTTTAATCTCAAGATACGTCTCGTTGGGCTCTATAATTTCATCTTTAATCGTATTGCTGTATAATTTCTTGGTTTATGGTTTTAATAATTCCCTAATATTTTTTGCTTATGTTATACTTTTGATAATTACACATAGATCAAATTTATCTAAATTATTGACAGGCAGTGAAAATAAAATAAATCTTTGATTTAAACGTTTTTTGAACATTAAATTTAAATAGTTTGACAAATATAATATTTTTCCTCTAAAGATACTAATCATGAACTTAGTTGTGGTTGAAAGTCCTGCAAAAGCTAAAACGATTAATAAATACCTTGGAAAAGATTACATAGTTTTAGCAAGTTATGGTCATATAAGAGATCTGCCTTCAAAGAACGGATCTGTAAACCCCGAAAAAGATTTTGAAATGCAGTGGGAGTTGGACTCTTTTTCGAAAAAATATTTAAAAGAAATAACGGATGCCGCGAAAGAAAGTGAAAAAATAATACTAGCAACAGATCCTGACCGTGAAGGAGAGGCAATAGCATGGCATGTTAAAAAAGTTTTGGAAGACAAAAAATTACTTACCGGCAAAAAATTAGAGCGTGTTGTTTTTAACGAGATAACTAAAAATGCAGTATTAAACGGTATAAATAATCCGAGACAGATAGAGGAAAGTTTAGTAAATGCATATTTGGCAAGAAGAGCTCTTGATTATCTAGTCGGGTTTAATATCTCACCAATTCTTTGGACAAAACTTCCAGGTTCTAAATCTGCCGGTAGAGTGCAGTCAGTTGCCTTAAAATTAATTACAGAAAGAGAGCATGAAATAGAGTCTTTTAAACCAGAGGAATATTGGAGTTTAATTGTAAATTTTCAGGATGAAAAAGATAATTTAATAAACTCAAAGATAAATGTTTTTAAAAATAACAAAATTGAAAGATTCTCTTTTCGTGACAAATCTTCCATTAATAATGCTACAGATTTAATAAAAACAAAAAATTATTCAATTAAAAATGTATCAAATAAAGTTTTTAAAAGAAATCCTGTGGCACCTTTTACGACATCGACTTTGCAACAGTCAGCGTCAGGTAAATACGGATTTGGAGCTTCCAGAACTATGCAAATTGCACAAAGACTTTACCAAGGAATTGATATTGATGGCGATACCGTAGGTTTAATTACTTATATGAGAACAGATGGAACAAATATATCTAAAGAAGCTGTTAAAGACTTCAGGTCATATATTGATAAACAATATGGTAATAAGTATTTGCCGGATAATCCAAATAGTTTTTCAGGAAAAAAGGCAAAAAATGCACAAGAAGCTCATGAAGCTATTAGGCCAACCAATGTAGAGAGAAAACCAAGTGAGCTTAAAAAATATCTAAGTACCGATCAAATGAAATTGTACGATTTAATCTGGTCACGTGCCTTATCTTCTCAAATGACCCCAGCTGAATTTGATAGGAGTTCTATACAAATAACATCGGATGATGAAACCATAGCTTTTAATGCAAGTGGATCCATAATGAAGTTTGATGGATTTTTGAAAGTTTATAGTCTTCAAGAAAATGAAGATGAAACAAAAAATATTTTACCTGTTGTGAAAATTGGAGACAAAGTCAAAATCAAAGAAATTATTGATGAGCAGCACTTTACAAACCCTCCGCCAAGATATTCTGAAGCTAGTTTAGTCAAAAAACTTGAAGAGTTAGGCATTGGAAGACCTTCTACGTACGCGAGTATAATTTCAGTGTTATCAACAAGAAATTATGTTGAATTATTGAACAAAAGATTTCACCCAACAGATAGAGGTAAATTATTGTCAGCCTTTCTTGAAAAATTGTTTGCAAGATATGTGGATTATAATTTTACAGCTAATCTTGAAAATCAATTAGATGAAATAACCAGTGGAAAAACAGACTATATTAGAGTGCTAGAAGATTTTTGGAAGGATTTCTACTCTAACGTTGGTTCTGTTAAAGACATCAGAACACGTGAAGTATTAGATATGTTAAATGAAAGTCTTGGAGATCTAGTATTTGATAAGGATAAAAATGATCAAATAGACAGAAGCTGTAAGGCTTGCAATAATGGAACTTTAAGTTTAAAGAATAGTTTTAGAGGTGGAGCGTTTATAGGTTGCTCAAACTATCCTGATTGCAAATTTACAAGACCTTTATCTAAATCAAAAGCTTCACAAATGCTAAATTTATCTGAACCAAAATTGATAGGTAAAAATGACAGTGGAAAGGATATTTTTTTAAAAAATGGAAGATTTGGTCCTTACCTTCAATTTGAGAAAGATCAAATAGAAGAAGAAATGAAGAAAAAGAAAAAAAGAACTAAGAAAAAAGAGAACGAAAATTTAAAAAATGTTTCTATTCCTAAAGGATTAAATATTGAAGAAATTGATTTAGAAAAAGCGAAATACCTTTGCTCTCTTCCAAAAATTTTAGGTAAACATCCAGATCTAAATGAAGATATTACTATAAATATAGGTAGATTTGGACCTTATTTAAAATGTTCAAATAAATCTGCAAGACTTGAAACTATTGAGGATTTATTTTCAATAGGTTTAAATAGAGCAACAATTTTAATCTCTGAGGCAAAACCAGGTAGAATTTCCTCCTCTGAAATCAAAAATTTAGGTGAGCACCCTGAAGATAAAAAACCTGTTAAAGTAATGAAGGGACAATATGGGCCATATATAAAATACAAATCTTTAAATGCGACTATACCAGAGGATAAAGATCCTGCCGAGTTAACAATGGAGGAAGCTTTAATACTTATCGAAAAAAGAAAAGAGTATGATAAAAATAAAAAAAAGGGGAAAAAGAAATGAGCAAGACAGAAGATAAAATTAAAAGTTTAAATATAACTTTACCCGAACCTAAAGCTCCAGTTGGTGCCTATGTTGGATCAATCATAATTGGTAAGTTGTTATATATATCTGGACAAGTTTCGATAGATCAAAAATCCGAAATTATCAAAGGAAAGATTGGCAAAGATTTGAATCTTGATCAAGGATATAAAGCAGCAGAAAGATGCGGTTTAAGTATTTTGGCACACGCAAAAAAAGCTTGTGGCGGTGATTTAGATAAAATTAAATCCTGTGTAAAATTAACTGGATATGTCAACTCTACTGATGACTTTATAGATCAGCCAAAAGTAATAAACGGTGCATCTGATCTATTAAAGAAAATTCTTGATAAAAGAGGTGAACATACACGAGCTGCTATAAGTGCAAATAGTTTGCCATTGGGTGTTGCGGTTGAAGTCGATGCGATATTTGAAATATATTAACTTGATCTTCCAACTGAGTAGTATTTAAGTTTGTTTTTTTTCATATCTTTTAAATTATATAAATTTCTCAAATCATAGATCTTTACTTTTGTATTTTTAACTATTTTCTTAAAATCTAAAGACTTAAATTCATCCCATTCAGTTAAAATAATAATTAAATCTGCATTATGGCAATTAGATTTTATATTTGTTTTGTATGAACAATTTTTAATCTTTTTAAATTCGTTTTTTTCTCCAGAAGGGTCATAATATGATAATTTAGCCCCTTTTTTACTAAGGTAAGGGATCATCTTCAAACTTGAAGAGTCTCTCATATCATCTGTATTTGGTTTAAAAGTTACACCTAAAAAAGCAATCCTTTTATTCTTTAATTTTTTTCCTAGGATTTTATGGACTCTTTGTATTAATAAGTTAACTCTATTCTCATTAGACTTTATCACTGTCTTCACTAAAGACAAATCTACTTTAAATTTGTTTGACGCAGAAACTAAACCTTTAGTATCTTTTGGAAAGCATGAACCTCCGTATGCAGGTCCTGCTCTTAGAAATCTTCCGCCGATTCTGCTATCGAGTCCGATTCCTAAAGAAATATCTTCAATATCCACTCCACATTTTTCACATAAATTAGCTAATTCGTTTATATATGTAATCTTTGTGGCTAAAAAAGCGTTTGAGGCGTATTTAATTAATTCAGCTCCTCTTCTCGATGTAGTAAAAAATTTAGCTCCTTTACTTATTAATGGAGAATAAAGTTTTTTCATTATGTTAAAAACTTTTTTTTCATTGGATCCAATAATAATTCTATCAGGAAATCTAAAATCGCGGATTGCTTCTCCCTCTCTTAAAAATTCTGGATTTGAGATCAGTGTAAATAATTTTCTTTTTTTTTTGAGTAATTTTTCGACCTTGTCACCAGTGCCAACAGGAACCGTTGATTTAGTGACTATGATTTTTCTTTTTTTTGAATACTTTAATATCTCTTTCACACATTGGTTGATAAAAGATAAATCAACTTCAAATGTACCTTTTTTTGTGGGTGTGCCAACACAAATGAAAATTATATCAGATGCGTTTATAGCGTTTTTTACATTATTTGTGAATGAAAGTCTTTTGGCTAAAAAGTTTTTTTTGATTAACTCCTCCAGGCCTGGTTCATAAATTGGTGAAATACCAGAATTGAGTTTATTTATTTTCTTTAAATCTTTGTCAACACATATTACTTGATTTCCTATGTCGGCAAAGCATGTTCCGCTGACTAATCCTACATACCCAGTTCCAATCATGCATAATTTCATTTTTTTTCCTTTAGTATTTCTTTACAAGAATTTATGTATCCCTTCATGGTGCCGCAATCTAAATATTTTCCTTTAAAAATATTGCCATAAAATTTATTTTTTTTTATTATCAAATTCCTAATAGCATCTGTGATATGGATTTCTCCTCCCTGACCAGGTTTTATTTTTTTTATTTCTTTAAAAATTTTAGTAGGCAAAATATACCTTCCAATTATGGCAAAGTTTGAAGGAGCTTTTTTTATATTTGGTTTTTCAACAACGTCGTCTATCTGAAAATAATTTTTTTTTTTATTTTTTACTGATAATATTCCCCATCTTGATACAGATTGCTTATCTACTCTCTTAGTAGCAATTACCGAACCTTTTGTTTTGTTATGAAGGTTTATTAACTCTTTTGAACAATTTTTATTTATAATTAAATCATCAGGTAATAACATCAAAAAAAAATTACCTTTAATCAGATTTTTACATTTTATAATTGCATCACCAGTACCTTTGGGGCTATTTTGATAAACAAATTTTATCATTCGTTTGTATTTTTTAATTCTTTTATATTCTTGTATTATTCTTTTATCTTTTTTTTTTCTTATTATTTTTTTATAAAAAGCATCATTATAAAAATATTTTTTTATAGATATTTTTTTTTTTGAGATAACGAACACAAACTCTTTTATACCAGCCTCAATACATTCTTCTAAAATATAATCTAAATTAGTTTTACCATTTATTGGTAATAATTCTTTTGGTATTACACTCGTTAATGGTAGCATCCTAGTGCCTAAACCCGCTAGTGGAATAATAGCTTGTTTTATCATATGATTTTAAGATAAATATTAATATCATTAATATATTTAAATGGAAGTAATTAAAAACAGAAGCCAGATATTTAACAAATTAAGTGGAAAAAAAAACATAGGCTTTGTTCCAACAATGGGTGCCTTGCACAAAGGTCATGTTAGTTTGTTTAAAAATGCAAAAAAACAAAGTAAAATAACTGTTGCCAGTATTTTTATAAATCCTAAGCAATTCTCTAAAAAACAAGATTATAACAAATACCCAAGACGTCAGGTGAAAGATCTAAGTTTGCTTAAAAAACTTAAAATCGATTATGTGTTTCTTCCACATTTTAATGAAGTCTACGGCTTTAAAGCTAATAATAAAATCTATCTTGATAAATTTAGCTCAAAGTTGTGTGGTAAATTTAGGCCTGGTCATTTTAAAGGGGTTGTAGACGTAGTAAATAGATTAATTGAAATTATTAAGCCACACAAAATTTTTTTAGGAGAAAAGGATTTTCAACAATTAGTTTTGATTAAACAACACTTAAAAAGCATTAAATCAAAAACAAAAGTAATTTCTTGTAACACGATAAGAGATAAATTTAACCTATCTTTTTCCTCTAGGAACTTTTATCTAAGTAAAAAAGATTTAGATAAAGCAAGAAATATAACTAATTTGATAATAAAATTTAAAAAGAGGTTGAAAATAAATAGAGCAAAATTTTCAGATATTGAAACGTTAAAAAAAGAAATTATAAAAAAAGGTGTAAAAAAAGTAGATTATCTCGAAATATTAAATCTTAATACATTAAAGACGCCAAAGAAAACGGTTGAAAAATTTAATATTTTTTCAGCCTATTATATAAATAATGTAAGGTTAATAGATAATGTTTAGTTCAGAAAGAAAAAAGAACCAATTCCTAAAAAAGATAGAAAACCAATCACATCAGTTATTGTTGTAACAAATACACTTGATGCTAGTGCAGGGTCGATATTTAATTTCTTAAGTGAAACTGGCACTAATATGCCAAACAGTCCGGCTACGATCATATTAAGAACCATTGAAATGCTAATTATTAAAGACAAATTTATATCCTTAAACCATAATTGAACTATTAAAGCTGTTATTATTGCAAATATAATTCCATTTAAGATTCCAATTAGAAATTCTTTTCCTACAATATTGTTAAAATTTCCTGAGGATAACTCTTTTGTTGCTATAGCTCTTATAGTTACTGCTAAAGTTTGCATTCCTGCGTTGCCTCCCATAGACGCCACTATCGGCATCAAAAAGGCTAAAGCTACCATTTGTTCTATTGTAGCACCAAATAAACTTATGACCCAAGTGGCTAATAAAGCTGTAAATAAATTTAATAAAAGCCAACTAAATCTTCTTTTTGTCTTAATTAATACACTATCAGTAATTTCTTCATCTCCTACCCCTGCTAACCTTAGAACATCTTCTTCTGCTTCTTCTTGAACAACAGTTACTACGTCGTCGGCTGTAATCATTCCAACTAATTTATTGTTTTTGTTCACAACTCCAGCAGAAACTAAATTATAGTTTTCAAAAGTATGTCCAACCTCTTCTTTGTCCATATTTACTGATATTAAAACTGGCATTTCTCTCATTATAGAATTCATTTTATAATCTCTAGGTGTTCTTAATACTCTTGAGGATGGCACTGTCCCTATTGGTTTAAAATCATTATCTACAATAAAAATTTCCAAAAATTCTTGGGGCAAATCTTTATTTTCTCTTAAATAGTCTATAGTTTGACCTACTGTCCAGTTGCTTGGTACAGCTGTGAATTCTCTTTGCATTATCCTTGCCGCGGAGTCCTCAGGAAAGCTTAATCCCTCCTCCAATAAAAATCTGTCTTTTGGAGGAAGTTTATCCATTACTAGATTTTTTTTGTCTGACTCTAAATTTTCCAGGATTTTTAATGAGTCATCACTTTCTAATCTTTTTATAATCTTGGCTATAGAGTCTTCTGACAAGAGTTGTAAGACTTCACTTTGAATAGACTCATTAATTTCTATAAAAATTTCTGGATCCAAATTAAATTCTTCAATTTCAAGAAGCTTTGCTCTTGTTTCTTGTGATAAATTTTCTATTAAATTTGCAGTATCCGATGGGTGTAAATCTTTTAATGATTGATTTATAAAAGAAATGTCACTGGTCTTAATTTTATCGCTAAATATGTTAATAAATTCCTTGTTAAAATCTAAGTTTACTTTTTTGGAACCTATTGATTTTACTAAACTCATAAATAACTCCTTAGATTATTTTTTGAGACTATTAGTTTATAAAGTGATAAAATTCAAATATTAAAATGGCAGTCGAGATAAAAATAAGTAAGGAGAAAATACCCTATAAAACAGCGGTAAACTATCTTGAAAAAAGGGTTCAGGAAGTAAAGAATGGTAAAAAAGATGATTTATTGTGGATTCTTGAACATCCCTTAACTTTCTCAGCTGGAGTAAGATCGTCAAATTTAGACGTGCTTGATAAAAATATTAAGTTAATACGTTCGAAAAGAGGTGGCAAAATAACCCTACATAATCCAGGACAGAAAATTATATATTTCGTTATAGATTTAAATAAAAGAAAAAAAGATATTAGACGATTTATAAGTTTTGTAGAAAATTCAATCATAGATTTTTTAAAAACTATAAATATTAAATCAAGAGCTGACAAAAAAAATATTGGAATATGGGTAGACAATAAAAAAATTGCAGCTATAGGTGTAAGAGTTTCTAAATGGGTAGTTTACCATGGATGTTCGATTAATGTTAATAACAATTTATCTGATTATGAAAAAATTAATCCTTGTGGTTTAGATAATAAAAAAATTACGTCAATTGAGGAAATAAAAAAAAAGAAATTAAAGGTCAACGAAAAAGAGATTTTAGAAATATTTAGTAAGAATTTGAAACTTCTTTAATTTTGGTTAAAAATTTAACAAATTCATTTGTATAATCGGCTTGATAATTATATTTAATTTCATTTATCATAAATTTTATATTTTGTGCGTGTAACATCAATCCATATTTATAAGTTTTATTTTCACTAAAATATTTTTTATCGCCGACAATTGAATGACCTATATTGAGTAATTGTTTTCTAATTTGATGCTTTCTTCCCGTGATGGGATTTAACTCTAATAAGGAAAAATTTTCTCCTCTCTTAATTAAACGAACATCAGTAATGGCTTTTTGGACTATTTTCTTTTTATTATCATAAGTTATAAGATCATCTATTAACCTATTTTTTTTTAACTCATATTTTCCGTGAACAATCGCGTGATAAGTTTTGTGTATTTTTCTTATTCTAAACAAAGAGGTAAACAACTGCGCGAAAGCTCTATTTTTTGCAACTATTAATAATCCAGATGTATCTTTATCTATTCTATGAACTATATACGGCTTAGAATTTTTGAAATACTTTGTGCTCTTTAAAATATCAACAATATTTTTGAATGATTTGGTTCCACCTTGAACAGGTACTCCACTAGGTTTATTCAATACTAAAAAATTTTCATTATCTTCGACAATAAATTGATCATATCTTTTTTTATCAAATTTAGTTGTTTTATAGGTTATTTTTTTTTCTTTTTTGATTGAACGATATTTATTGTATGAAAAAAATTTGACTAAATCTCCCTTTTTTAATTTGTATGATGTTGTAGTTTTTAGATTGTTAACTTTAATTTTTTTAATTCTAACTAGCTTTGAAATAAGAGAATGTGGTAAATCTAAAACATTTCTTTTGAACCATTTATCTAAACGTGAATTTTGAAAATCTTTTTCAACTTTAAAGATTTTATCCATTTATTTCTATTTACTTTGGACTTTTGGATTTGATTTAGTTTTGGTTTCTTTTGTAGTTTCTTTGTCTTTATCTTTAACTTTTTTTGGCTTATCAACTTTTTTAGCTTCGATGTTTCTATCAATTAACTCAATCACTGCCATTGGTGCATCGTCACCTGTCCTAAAGCCAGCTTTTAATACTCTTGAATAACCACCGTTTCTTTTACTATATCTTTTAGATAATTCTTCAAAAACTTTTTTAACTGAGCTGCTATTTTGTAGTTTTGAAAACAATCTTTTTTTTCCGCTCAATAAATTTTTTTTACCTATAGTAATTACTTTATCTATTTGTGGTTTCAATTCTTTAGCTTTAGGTAAAGTGGTTATGATTTGCTCATATTTAATGAGAGAATTAAGCATATTTTTAAACAGGGCTTTTCTGTGCTCTGAAGTCTTATTTAATTTCCTATAGCCTAAACCGTGTCTCATTTAATAGTTATTTTCCTCAATTTTTTTTGAAAGCTCAGCAATATTGTCGGGGGGCCAATTTGGTATCTCCATTCCTAAATACAAAGACATTGAACTTAAAACTTCTTTAATCTCATTTAGGGATTTTCTGCCGAAATTTGGTGTTCTTAACATTTCAGGTTCTGTTTTTTGAACCAAGTCGCCGATATAAATAATATTATCATTTTTAAGACAATTCATTGACCTAACAGACAACTCAAGTTCTTCAACCCTTTTTAATAAATTTTTATTAAACTCAGGTTCAGCCGTTTTAGTTTCTCTTATAATTTCTTTCGGATCCTCAAAATTAACAAACATTGCTAATTGATCTTGAAAAATTCTAGCCGAATAAGCAACTGCGTCTTCTGCAGCGACCGTTCCATTAGTTTCAACCGTCATTACAAGTTTATCATAATCCAGTGCACTTCCTGCTCTAGTATTTTCAACTGAAAAAGAAACTTTTTTGACCGGACTGAATAAAGAGTCAATTGATATCAATCCTAATGGACTATCTTCATTTTTATTTTTTTTTGATGGTACATATCCTTTTCCTGTATTTACGAAAAGTTCCATATGAAAGTTAGTTTTTTCATCTAAATTGCAAATTACCAATTCAGGATTTAAAATTTCAACATCGGACACCAATTGAATATCTTTTGCTTTAACTTCTTTAGGTCCTTTTGCGTCTAAAACAATTTTCTTAGAGCCTGTAGAATCAGATTTAATTGCTAAATTTTTAACATTTAATACTATATCTGTAACATCTTCTCTTACACCTTTAATTGAAGAAAACTCATGTAGCACTCCGTCTATTTGGATTGCCGTTACTGCTGCACCTTGAATTGATGATAATAAAATTCTTCTAAGAGAATTTCCTATAGTTTGTCCAAAACCTTTTTCCAGAGGTTCAGCTATAACTTTTGCAATTGATTTATCGTCATTGCTTGTAATATTTAATTTATTTGGTTTAATTAATGCTTTCCAGTTTTTGTCTATTATATTAGATGAAGTCTCCATATTAAACTCTCCTTCTCTTTGGTGGTCTTACTCCGTTGTGTGGCATTGGTGTCGTATCAATTATAGAAGAAATCTTAAAACCTCTAGATTGTAGAGATCTTAAAGCAGTCTCTCTTCCTGATCCTGGTCCCTTCACTCTTACTGATAAATTTCTTAATCCCATTTCATAGGCTTTAGACCCGGCATCATCTGCTGCGACTTGAGCTGCATAAGGAGTAGATTTTCTTGAACCTTTAAATCCTTTTTTTCCAGCTGATGACCAGGAAACTACGTTTCCATTCTCGTCAGATATAGAAATGATTGTATTGTTAAATGTAGAGTAAACATAGGCTATACCGGAATCGATATTTCTTTTGATCTTTTTTTTTGGTTTTATCTTTACATTTTTTTGGTTATCGACTTTAGGAGTATCTGTTTCGTTAGATTTTGATTTATTTTTCTCTTTTTTAGTATTCATTTTATTTCTTCAGTGGTGTTAACTTCTTACCTGCAATTGCAATAGCTTTACCTTTTCTTGTCCTAGCGTTACAATGAGTTCTTTGACCTCTTACGGGTAATTTTTTTTTATGTCTAGAACCTCTATATGTTGCCAAGTCCACAAGTCTTTTAATATTCATTGATATTTCACGTCTTAAGTCACCTTCCACTTTATGATTTGCATCAATAAATTCTCTTATTTTCAAGACTTGTTCTTCTGATAATTCATTAACTCTTTTATTTTCAGAAATATTTAATTGTTTACAAATTTTTTTTGAGGAATGTAATCCAATACCATGAATATATGTCAGTGCTATTGAAATAATTTTATTCTGGGGAATGTTTATTCCTGCTATTCGAGCCATAGATAATTGGTTAAATTATTATTTGGCGTATTTATATGGCGTTATAACTTAAAGTCAACCCTATATTGTGTCAATTATATCGCTAATTTCTTTATTTATTTGAGTAATTGACCTTTCTCCATTGATCTCTTTTAGTATATTCAATTTTTTGTAATACTCAATAACCGGCTCAGTGGATAATTCATAAGTTTTAAATCTTTTAATTGCAGTTTCCTCATTGTCATCTGCCCTTTTTTCTAAAACTTGTCTTTCTAAAATTCTTTTTTTTATAGTATCCAAAGACACAGATAATTTTAAAACTAAATCAATTTTTTGTTTATTCTCATTTAGTATTTTATCTAAATTTTTTGCTTGAAGTAAATTTCTTGGGTAGCCGTCAAAAATAAATCGATTTTTGTATTCTACAAGCGATACAACATTTCTAATTAATGTACTTACTATCTCATCAGATACCAAAGATCCTTTATTAACAATCGATGATATTTGCTCACCTAATTGAGTTTTTTTTTTAATTTCGTTTCTTAAGAGATCGCCTGTAGATACATGAAATAAGTTATGTCTTTTTACAATAAAATCTGATTGAGTCCCTTTTCCAGCTCCAGGAGGACCAAAAATTATAATATTCATTTTTATTTACCGAATTTTGTTTTTCTAATTAAAGACTCATATTGTGAGCTCATCAGTCTCGTTTGAACTTGCATCACTGTATCCATAGCTACGACCACAACTATTAATATTGAAGTTCCGCCCAGGTAAAATGGAATTGGATATTTGGCAATTAAAAATTCAGGCATTAAACAAACAAATGTCAAATAAAGTGAACCAATTGTAGTCAATTTCATAAGTATACCTTCGATATACTCTGCAGTTCTTTCTCCAGGTCTTATTCCAGGAATATATCCACCATACTTTCTTAAATTTTCTGATGTTTCTTTAGGGTTAAATACTATTGATGTGTAGAAAAAAGAAAAGAATATTATTCCCGACGCATAAAGCAACATGTAAAGTGGTTGTCCTTGCGTAAATAGAGAGGATATTTGTAAAAAAGTATCAGAGTCAGAGAGTCCGAAATTAGATAATGTTATTGGTAATAGTAACAATGCTGAAGCAAATATTGCAGGTATTACACCAGCAGTATTTATCTTTAAAGGAAGATGAGATGACTCTCCACCATAAATTTTATTTCCCATTTGTCTTTTTGGGTAGTTAATTAAAATTTTTCTCATTGCTCTCTCGAAGAACACAATAAATAAGACTGTAAATATAACTAAAATGAAAATTCCAACTATCATAACTGCTGAAAGTGCGCCTGTTCTACCTAGCTCAAAAGTTGAGGCGATTGCTCTCGGAATTTCCGCGACTATCCCTGAAAAAATTATTAAAGAAATACCATTACCTACACCTCTAAGTGTAATCTGTTCACCTAACCACATTAGGAAGGTAGTTCCGGCTACTAACGAGACTGTTGTAATTAATTTAAAAGATAAGCCCGGGTCTAGAACAATGTTGCCAGCGTTTTCTAATCCAACAGCTACTCCATATCCCTGTAATGTTGCGATGAAGACGGTTCCATATCTTGTTATTTGAGTAATTTTTTTTCTACCTATTTCACCTTGTTCTTTCAAACTTTTAAAATAATCTGAAACTCCAGTAAGCAGTTGAACTATGATTGATGAAGATATGTAGGGCATAATACCTAATGCAAAAATTGCCATTCTAGTTACAGCGCCTCCAGAAAACATGTTGAACATACCTAGTAAACCTTGCTGACTAGTTGACATAATTTCTTTGAGAGCATTAGGGTCTATACCTGCAAGTGGTATATAAGTCCCTAGCCTATATATTATCAAAATAAATATTGTAAATAATATTCTGTTTTTTAAGTCTGTAGCCTGACTAAATGCACCTGGCGCTATATTTTCACTAGACATATCTAATTTTTAACTAATGTGAGTTTGCCGCCTAATTTTTCTATCTTTTTTTTAGCTTGATCAGAAAAATAATTTGCTGAAATATCAACTTTGCTTTTTAATTCACCAGAACCTAGAATTTTTAATTTTGAATATTTTTTATTAATTATCTTAATCTTTTTAAGTTGTTTTAAATCAATTAAATTTTTGAAATCAATTCTTTTTTTATCGTAGAAATTTTGAAGATTGGATAAATTTAGTATCGCAATTTTTTCTTTGTTAATTGATTTAAATCCTCTTTTCGGAAGTCTTCTATATAAAGGCATTTGACCACCCTCATAGCTTTTAATTGCAACTCCTCTTCTAGATTTTTGTCCTTTGTGACCTCTGCCAGATGTTTTTCCTTTTCCAGAGCCTATGCCTCTTCCCACTCTAATTTTTTTCTTATCTGTTTTGACTAGTTGGTTTAATTTCATTTAATTTTCTCTTTTTTGTATTATATCTGAAATCTTTTTTCCTCTAATCGCAGATAGTATTTTAGGCGAACTTTGTGAAGCTAAACCTTTTACGCAAGCTTTAAGAACGTTGTGTGGGTTAGCAGAACCTAATGATTTTGCTACTACATCCTGAATCCCTAGCACTTCACAGGCTGATCTGATCGCACCACCTGCTATTATTCCAGTGCCTGGAGGCGCAGA
The DNA here is from genome assembly GCA_902622825.1 of uncultured Pelagibacteraceae bacterium. Taxonomy (GTDB): domain Bacteria; phylum Pseudomonadota; class Alphaproteobacteria; order Pelagibacterales; family Pelagibacteraceae; genus Pelagilacustribacter. The sequence continues at coordinate 6,132 of CACNRH010000011.1, read as the reverse complement.
TCTCAAAAAGACTTTGCCTGATCCATTTTTACCTCTGACATCATGGTGCAAAGTTCTTCCTTCTTTTAAAGGTATCTTAACTATATTTCGTTTAGCTACCTCGGTGGCTTTTTTAATTGCATCAGGAACCTGTTTAGATTTACCTTGACCAATTCCAATCGATCCTTTTTGATTTCCCACTACTACCAATGCTGCAAAACCGAACCTACGTCCACCTTTTACCACTTTGGTGATTCTATTTATTGCGACTAATTTTTCTTTAAATTCTGATTCCATTCTAAAATTTTAATCCATTTTTTCTTAATGACTCCGCGAATAGTTTTATTCTCCCGTGGTACTTATATTCGCCCCTGTCAAAATACACTTTATCTATCTTTTTATCTTTAGCTCTTTTAGCGAGTTCTTGGCCAAGAAGATCAGATATATTTTTCTTATCTTTATTACTTTTAAATGTTTTTTCTATAGAAGACACTGAAACTAATGTTTTATTAGATTTATCATCTATAATTTGAGCTGAAAGATTTTTTAAAGATTTGTATACTGAAATCCTCATCTTGCTATAACTTCTTGCTTTCAAATTTTTTCTATTTCTCAATTTCCTTTTAATTGAACTTCTTATTTTCATTATTTTTTCTTTCCCTCTTTTCTCAGAACATACTGATTTTTTTCTTTAATTCCTTTTGCTTTATAAGGCTCCACAGGTTTTAAGCTTTTAATGTCAGCAGCAATTTTAGAAACAATTTCTTTATCTACTCCATTAATTTTAATTATTGTTTGTTTTTCTACTGTTATTTTAATTTCTTTTGGTATTTTGTAATTGATATCATGGCTGAAACCAAGCTGTAAATTTAAAGTATCACCTTTAAGATTTGCTCGGAAGCCTACTCCACTCAGTTCTAAAATTTTTTCATGTCCTTTTGTAACACCTAATACGGCATTATTCACAATGCTTCTGTATGTGCCCCACATAATGGATGTATTTTTATCAACTGGTTTTTTTAAAGGATTCAAGTGAAACTCATTATTTTCACCTATTTTGGCAGAAAATATTTTATCGTTTATAGTTAAAGTCTTGGATCCCTTTGGACCTGTTACGATTAAATTTCCTCCTTCAATTTTGATTGAAGAGTCTTTAGGTAAAGATATAGTTTTTTTTCCAATTTTAGACATTAAAATACCCTACAAATAATTTCCCCACCAAGATTGTTTTTCCTAGCGTCGTTATCTGACATAACTCCTTTGGATGTGGAAAGTATAGCCACGCCTAAGCCATTTTGAACCTTTGGTATACTCACAGCTCTTGAATAAACTCTTCTTCCCGGTTTCGATATCCGTTTAATTTCTTTTATAACTGGATTCCCCTCAAAGTACTTCAGGTCTATTATTAAAATATTTTTTTTATCTTCCTTTTTTTCTAATCTAAAATTATTTATGAAACCTTCATTTTTAAGTATCTCTAAAATCTGAGATCTAAATTTTGATGCCGGTACATCTATAGTATTAAGTAATCTCATTTGCCCATTTCTTATTCTTGTAAACATATCGCCAATTGGATCTACTATTGTCATAATTCCTCCCTTACCAACTTGATTTTATTATTCCAGGAATTTTACCTGAAGAAGCCATTTCTCTAAGCGCAATCCTTGAAATTTTTAGTTTTCTATAAACGCCGTGTGGTCTACCAGTAATTTCACAGCGATTTCTAATTCTAATTTTAGATGAATTTTTAGGTAATTTATTTAATTTCAATTGTGCTGCAAATCTCTCAGCCAAATCAATTTTTTTATTATTTATAATTTTTTTTAACGCGCGTCTTTTCTTTTCAAATTTTTTAGCTAGCTTAATTCTCTTTAAGTTTCTTTGTACTGCACTAGTTTTTGCCATTATCCCTCACTGTTTTTTTGCCTTTATTGGAAAATTAAATTCTTTTAATAATTCCAATGTAGCGTTTTTATTTACACTTGTAGTAACTATTGTAATATCTAAACCTCTAATCTTATCAACTTTATCAAAGTTGATTTCGGGAAATATGATATGTTCTTTTATTCCAAAACTATAATTTCCACTTTTATCAACTCCAGTCTCTTTAAGACCTCTAAAATCTTTTACTCTTGGTAAGGCTATATTAATTAGTCTATCAATAAATTCATACATTCGTGTTGATCTTAGAGTTACTTTAACACCGGCACTACTTCCTTTTCTTGTTTTAAAGTTTGATATCGATTTCTTAAACTTGGTTACGACTGCCTTTTGACCTGCTATCATAGATAAGTCATTTAAACATGACTGAAGTTTTTTTCCGTCAGATGCGTCCTCGCCTAATCCCATATTCAGAATTATTTTTTCAATTTTTGGTACTTGATGTTTATTCTTATATGATAATTTTTGTTTTAAATTAGGAATTATACTCTTATCATATATGTCTTTTAATCTTGCTAACATTATTTTTTACCTTTTTTTTTGGGCTCAGTTTTTTTTACATCAATATTCTTTACATTTGATTGATGAATATAGTTTTCCTTCGAAATAATACCGCCTTTATTTTCTTTGGTTGGCTTAACATGTCGCTTTACCATATTAATGGATTTGATTTTAAGTCTTCTCTCTTTTCTGTCTATTTCCAAAATTTCCCCTGTTTTGCCCTTATCTTTTCCAGAAATTACTTTTACCGAAGTTCCTTTCTTTAATAACATCATTGTTTATATTACCTCCGGTGCAAGTGATATGATTTTGGTATGTCCTTTAACTCGTAGCTCTCTCGTTACTGGTCCAAATATTCTTGTTCCAATTGGTTCGCCCTTTTCGTCTGTAAGTACTACTGCGTTTGTATCAAATTGCACTTTTGACCCATCGTCTCTAAATATTTCTTTCCTTGTTCTTACCACTACAGCTTTATGCACTGCACCTTTTTTAACTTTGCCTTTTGGTATTGCGTCTTTAACGCTAATAACAATTAAATCTCCTACACCTGCATATCTTCTTTTTGAACCACCTAAAACCTTAATACACTCAACCCTTCTAGCGCCTGTGTTATCTGCAACTAATAATTCTGTTTGGACTTGTATCATTTCTCAATCACCTGCCATCTCTTTAATTTTGAAATTGGTTTTGTTTCAATTATTGAAACATTTTCACCCTCTTTAAATTTATTTTTTTCGTCATGCGCATGATATTTTTTTGATCTACGTATAACTTTACCGTAAAACGGGTGTCTATATTTTCTAACAACTTCTACCACTATTGTTTTATTGCTTTTAGTGCTTTTTACTTTACCTTTTAATATTTTTTTTGTCATGTTTATCGTTTTTTATAATTGTAAATAGTCTCGCTATAGATTTTTTTATCTCACTATATTGAGCAGTATTATTTACTTGGTTATTAACTTTTTTAAATCTAATATTAAATAGATCTTTTTTTAATGCGTCAATTTTTTTAACCGCTTGATCTTTTGTAATTTTTTTGTCAATTTTTTCTTTTTTCATGTCTATCTTTTAATAAATTTAGTTTTTATTGGTAGCTTTGCTGATGCTTTATACAAAGCCTCTCTAGCCACTTCTTCTGTCACTCCATCAACTTCAAATAATATACGTCCTGGCTTTACTCTGCATGCGTAATATTCAGGTGACCCTTTTCCTTTTCCCATTCTTACCTCTGTGGGTTTTTTTGAAACTGGTATGTTTGGAAAAATTCTTGTCCAAACCTTTCCCGTTCTTTTCATATATCTTGTCAAGGCAACCCTTGCAGCTTCTATTTGTTTTCCTATCACTCTTTCCGGCTCAACAGCTTTTAGACCGTATTGTCCATAATTTAGCTTTATTGCCCTTGAGGCTTTGCCGTGAATTCTGCCCTTAAAAGCTTTTCTATATTTAGTTCTTACTGGTTGTAACATTTTTTACTCTTTCTTTTTTTTGTTTTTCTATGTCTTTTTCAAATAATTCACCTTTATAGATCCAAACTTTTACTCCTATAATTCCATAAGTTGTAAGGGCCTCTGAAAATCCATAATCGATATTTGCTCTAAGTGTGTGAGATGGAATGCTGCCTTCTCTCAACCATTCTGATCTTGCTATTTCATTACCAGCCAATCTTCCGCTCACCATAACTTTAATTCCTTTTGCATTCAAACGCATAGCTGACTGCATTGCTCTTTTCATTGCTCTTCTATAAGCAACTCTTTTTACTAGTTGTTGTGAAATATTTTCAGCTACTAAAAATGCATTTAACTCTGGTTTTTTGATTTCTTTTATATTAACTGTAACTTCATTGTCAGTAATTTTAGTAATATTTTTTTTAATCTTTTCTATGTCAGCACCTTTTTTTCCGATCACGAAACCAGGTCTAGATGTGTGTATTGAAACGGTGCATTTTTTAGAGGACCTTTCTATAACAATTTCTGAAACTCCAGAATTAGTAATATTTTTTTTTATATATTCTCTTATTTTAAAATCTTCTATTAAATATTTTCCAAAATCCTTTTTTTTAGCAAACCAAGTGGAATCCCACCCTCTATTAATTCCAAGCCTTAAACCTACTGGATTAATTTTTTGACCCATCTTTTATCTCCTTTTTTTCCTCTAAAACTATTGTTATTCTACTGTAAGGTTTCTTAATTGGACTTGCTCGACCTTTGGCTCTAGGTCTGAATCTTTTCATCACAATAGATTTACCCACATATGCCTCTTTTATAATTAAATTGTCGATATCAAATTGATTGTTATTTTCTGCATTTGAAACAGCAGATTTCACAGTTTTAATAACGTCTCGAGCTATTCTTTTTCTAGAAAATTCTAAATCTCTTACTGCTATCTCTGCATTTTTGCCTTTAATAAAATTTAATAAAAGTGATAATTTTCTAGGACTACATCTAACATTTTTATTAACTGCTTTTACTGATAGGTTATTTTTTTGCATCAGTAGCTCCTGTTGTTGCTGGTTTTGCTGCCTCCGCAGCTGCTTTTTTATCAGCAGGTGTGTGGCCTTTAAATGTGCGCGTAGGTGCGAATTCTCCAAGTTTATGACCTACCATTTCCTCTGAAACCGTAATTGGTATAAAAGTCTTTCCGTTATGTATTAAAAAACTGTGACCTACAAATTCAGGAATGATTGTAGAATTTCTAGACCACGTCTTTATAGGTTTTTTATTACCACCATCCTTCAACTTATCAATTTTTTTTAGCAGGCTAGGGTGCACAAATGGACCTTTCCAAATAGATCTGGACATAATTATTTCCTTTTTTTCCTTCTAGTTATAATAAATTTATCGCTCCTCTTTGGCCTACGAGTTTTTAAGCCTTTTGCAGATTGACCCCATGGCGATACAGGTGGTCTACCTCCTGATGTTCTTCCCTCACCTCCTCCGTGAGGGTGATCAACTGGATTCATAGCAACTCCCCTAGATTGTGGTCTTTTACCTCTCCATCTATTTCTACCCGCTTTACCAATTTTGATATTTTTTTGGTCAGGATTAGATACGGCTCCTATCGTTGCTGTACAATCACCTCTTACTTTTCTAGTTTCACCTGAAGATAATTTTATAATTGCGTATTCGTCATCGTATCCAGATAAGACAACTGATGAGCCTGCAGATCTAGCTAATTTTCCACCATTACCTGGGATTAATTCCACACAATGTATAATTGTTCCTGGTGGAATATCCTTTAATTCTAAGTTATTTCCTGGTTTAATCTCTGATTTATTTCCAGAGTAAATTTTGTCTCCAACATTAACACCTTGCGGGCACAATATATAGCTTCTAGTATTATCCTCATACTTAATTAAGGCTATAAATGCTGTTCTATTTGGATCATACTCTATTCTTTCTATTTCAGCGCTCATATCTTTTTTCTTTCTGAAAAAATCTATCATTCTAAACTTATGTTTAGCTCCAGCACCTTTATGCCTCGATGTAATTCTACCGTAATTATTTCTGCCTCCAGTAGATGTTTGACCAATTGTCAGGGGTTTATACGAAGATCCCTTCCAAAGTTTACTTTTGTCAATTAAAATTGTAGACCTATTAGATTTTGTGTAAGGTTTAAAAGTTTTTAATGGCATAATTATACTCCACTAGTCAAATCTATACTTTGACCCTTTTTTAGTGTCACTATCGCTTTTTTATATCCACTTTTCGTA
>CACNRH010000010.1 GCA_902622825.1 uncultured Pelagibacteraceae bacterium | reverse complement strand
GACTCAGTTGGTTCTTTTCCGTTTAAATAATCTTCCATTAATTTTTCATCTTCCTCTACAGCGGTTTCAACTAATTCTTTTCTGTATTGTGATGCTTTTTCCTTTAAATCTTCTGGTATATCAACTAAATCAAATTTAGCTCCAAGGTCTTCGTTTTGCCAAATTACTGCTTTCATTTTTACCAAGTCGACTATACCTTTTAAGTCAGCTTCCATTCCTACAGGAATTTGGAGTACTAATGGTTTGGCTCCTAGTCTTTCTTTAATCATATCGACACATCTAAAAAAGTCTGCTCCTGTTCTATCTAATTTATTAATGAAACAAATTCTTGGAACCTTATACTTATCAGCTTGTCTCCATACTGTTTCGGATTGTGGTTCCACTCCAGCAACACCATCGAATACTGCTACTGCACCATCAAGAACTTTTAAAGATCTTTCAACTTCAATAGTGAAATCGACGTGTCCGGGTGTGTCTATTATATTAATTCTATTATCTCTCCAGAAGCAAGTTGTTGCGGCAGAGGTAATCGTAATTCCTCTTTCTTGCTCTTGTTCCATCCAATCCATTGTTGCAGCACCGTCGTGTACCTCTCCGATTTTATGACTCTTGCCTGTGTAATATAGAATTCTTTCGGTCGTGGTTGTTTTACCAGCATCTATGTGAGCCATAATTCCAATGTTACGATATTTATCTAAGGAATATTTTTTACTCATAATTACCACCTAAAATGAGCAAACGCTTTGTTTGACTCAGCCATCTTGTGAGTGTCCTCTCTTTTTTTAATTGCCGATCCTTTATTTTGAGAAGCATCCATTAATTCTGCAAATAATTTATCTGACATTGATTTATTTTTTCTTTTCCTAGAGGCATCTAATATCCATCTTAATGCTAATGATTGACCTCTGCTAGATTTTACCTCTACTGGAACTTGATAAGTCGCTCCTCCTACTCTTCGGGATCTAACTTCAATATTTGGCTTGACGTTGCTTATTGCTGCGTTGAAAACTTTTAATGGATCACCATTCTTACCTTTCATTTTCTCCATTGCGTCGTAAAGTATTTTCTCTGCGGTTGATCTTTTGCCGTCATACATAATTGAATTAATAAATTTTGAAATTACCACTGACCCATATTTTGGATCAGGATATATCTTTCTATTAGGAGCTTTTCTTTTTCTGGACATTTATTATTTAGGTTTTTTTGTTCCGTAAAGAGATCTTCTTTTCTTTCTATTCGCTACACCTTGGGTATCTAAATTTCCTCTAAGAATATGATATCTAACTCCTGGTAGATCTTTAACCCTGCCGCCCCTTATTAAAACAACTGAGTGTTCTTGTAAATTGTGGCCCTCGCCTGGAATATATGCTGTAACTTCAAAACCGTTAGACAAACGAACTCTAGCAACTTTTCTTAATGCAGAATTTGGTTTTTTTGGTGTAGTTGTATAAACCTTGGTACATACACCTCGTTTCAAAGGCTGCTTCTCCAATGCAGGCACTTTGTTACGAACAAGTGGCTTCACCCTAGACTTTCTTATCAATTGGTTAATAGTAGGCATAATATTTATTTTTGAAGAAGATGTAGGGAGAACCTCATTTTTTGTTAGTGTTTAAGGTTTAAATTACCTTACGTCTAACTTCAAAATTGCGCTAAACTAACATTCAAAAGGCAAATGTCAACATGATTTAGGTTAATTTAATACTGATTATTGGCTATTTTTCAGCTTCTTGAGTGGTCTCGATGGCTTGTTTTTTTAGTTCTTCAATTCTAAGTAAATCTTGCTTCTTAGCCTCTTTATCCCAACCCATTTTTGTTAATCCTGTCCCAGCTGGTATCAGTCTACCTACGATAACATTTTCTTTTAAACCATCAAGATTATCTACTTTTCCTCTAATTGATGCATCGGTCAAAACACGAGTGGTTTCTTGGAAGGATGCGGCTGAAATGAATGAATTAGTTTGTAATGAAGCTTTGGTTATTCCTAATAAAACTCTTTCAAATCTGACCGATTTTTTATTATCTTTTTTTAAAATTTCATTTATTTTATTGATTTCTAGTAAATCAACTACCTCACCTAATAAAAATTCAGAGTCGCCTGGATCTTTAATTTCTACTTTTTTTAACATTTGTCTCACTATAGTTTCAATGTGCTTATCGTTAATTACAACTCCTTGTAATCTATATACCTCTTGAACCTCGTTCACAAAATATTCTGTAAGTTTTTCAACTCCTAAAATTCTTAAAATGTCATGTGGCGCAGGACTTCCATCAAGTAGATATTCACCTTTTTTAATTTTTTCTCCCTGATTAAAGTTTACATGTTTTCCTTTTGGTATTAAATAATTTGATGTTTCACCTTTTTGTGAAACGATAGATACTTTTTGTTTACCTCTTACCTCTTTTCCAAATTCTATAGTACCGTCATTTTCTGCAATAATTGCACTATCTTTTGGTCTTCTTGCCTCAAATAGCTCAGCGACTCTTGGTAAACCACCTGTAATATCTTTTGTTTTTGATGTTTCTTTAGGTAATCTGGCTAAAACATCTCCTGCATAAACTTTTTGTCCATCTTTAACTGACAATATAGTATCAGGAACCAAGTAATATCTTGCCTCGTTTCCATCTGCTTTCTTGATTATTTCTCCTTTTTCATTTCTTAAAGTAAGCCTTGGCTTTAGCTCTGAATTTTTAGATAAAGATTTCCAATCAGTAACTGACTTGGCTGATATACCGGTAGCATCATCTAAAGTTTCAGTTAAAGATACACCTTCTACCAAATCCATAAAATTTATTATTCCACTTGTCTCAGCTATAACTGGTAAAGTGTATGGATCCCATTCTGCAATTTTTTTACCCTTTTCTATTTTATCACCGTCCTTGAAGAAAAGTTTTGAACCATAATTAACTTTATAAATTGCTAATTGAATATTGTTGTCATCCTCAATACTAATTTGCGTATTTCTTCCCATTACAATTATATTTTTCTTTGAGTCTTCTATAAGATTTTTATTTATAATCTTCAACTTACCATTAGTTTGAGAAATTATTTGTGACTCCTCTTTAATTTGTGCAGTACCACCAACGTGAAAAGTTCTCATTGTTAGCTGCGTACCAGGTTCACCTATAGACTGAGCTGCAATCATTCCAATAGCTTCTCCAACACTTACTAGTTTTCCTCTTGCAAGATCTCTGCCATAACACGTGGCACAAACCCCCTTAGGTGACGCGCAAGTTATTACTGAGTAGGCTTGTAAAGATTTTACACCAGCTGCATCGATCTTTTCGCAATCAAACTCATCTATAAGTTTACCTTTTTTAATTAAAACCTCACCTTTTATAGGATGTTTAATGTCTTCGGCTATTACTCTTCCTAACACACGTTCTGATAAGCTAACAAGTATATTTCCCCCTTCTATAATTTCTGAAAGAGTGATTGAAGATCTTTTTTTCTCATCACACTCTGGCGAAGTGATTTGAAGATCTTGAGCAACATCGCATAATCTTCTAGTTAAATAACCGGAGTTAGCTGTTTTTAAGGCTGTATCTGCTAAACCTTTTCTCGCACCGTGAGTTGAATTAAAATACTCCAAAACTGTCAATCCTTCCTTAAAATTAGATATGATTGGTGTTTCAATTATCTCTCCAGATGGTTTTGCTATCAATCCTCTCATTCCAGCTAATTGTTTCATTTGCGCCTGGGATCCTCTTGCCCCCGAATCTGCCATCATGTAAACAGAGTTTGTCTCAATTCTATCATCATCATATGTTTTTTCAGCTGAGGAAATTTCTTTCATCATTTCATTGGCTACTGTGTCAGTGCATTTGGACCAAATATCAACCACTTTATTATATTTTTCACCACGTGTTATTAATCCATCTGAGTATTGTTTTTCGTAATCTTCAATTTTTTTCTTCGTGTCGTTAATTAAATTTATTTTACTATTAGGTATAATCAAATCATCCTTTCCAAAGGAAATACCAGCTTTAAAAGCATGTTTAAAACCTAGTGTTTTTAATCTATCACAAAAAATTACTGTTTCTTTTTGACCGCAATATCTAAAAATTGTGTCAATTAATTCTGAGACATTCCTTTTTGTAAGTAGTCTGTCTACCAATGTAAACTTAATATTTTTATTTTTAGGTAAAAGATTTGCTAATAAAAATCTACCGGCTGTACTTGTATACTTAATCTTGATAAACTTGTTGGTATCGTCGACAGTTTCAAACTTGGAAATGATTTTGGTATGCAAGCTAATTGATTTATTTTCTAATGCTTGTTCTATCTCGTCAATGTTTGAAAAAATACCTTTAGGTTTAATATCTTTCTTTGACGCTTGCGAGAGGTAATAAATGCCTAACACTATATCTTGGCTCGGTACAATAATAGGTTTACCGTTGGACGGGCTTAAAATATTGTTCGTCGACATCATTAAAACTCTGGCTTCTAATTGAGCTTCTAAGCTGAGTGGGATATGAACAGCCATTTGATCTCCGTCGAAATCTGCGTTAAATGCTGCACATACTAAAGGATGAAGCTCTATCGCATTGCCCTCAATCAACTTTGCCTCAAAAGCTTGAACACCAAGTCTATGAAGTGTCGGTGCCCTATTTAATAAAATTGGATGCTCTCTTATAATATTCTCTAATGCGTCCCAAACTTCGCTTTTTTCTTTTTCAACCAGTCTTTTTGCTTGTTTAATTGTTGTTGCCAATCCTAATTTATCTAATCGAGCGTATAAAAAAGGCTTAAATAATTCTAACGCCATTTTTTTTGGTAAGCCACATTGATGTAGTTTTAATTCAGGGCCAACTACTATAACTGACCTACCAGAGTAATCTACTCTTTTGCCAAGTAAATTTTGTCTAAATCTTCCCTGTTTTCCTTTTAGCATTTCCGCTAAAGATTTTAGTGGTCTTTTTCCAGTACCAGTTATTACTCTTCCTCGTCTTCCATTATCGAAAAGGGCATCAACAGATTCTTGCAGCATCCTTTTCTCGTTCCTGACTATGATATCTGGAGCTTTTAAATCCAAAAGTCTTCTTAAACGATTATTTCTATTTATTACCCTTCTGTATAAATCATTAAGATCTGATGTAGCAAATCTACCACCATCTAATGGAACCAAGGGTCTTAATTCAGGAGGAATAACCGGAACTGTTGTTAATATCATCCACTCCGGTTTATTTCCTGATGAAATAAATGACTCAATTAATTTAAGTCTTTTTATTGTTCTTTCTTCTGTAACCTTTGATTTAACTTCTACTAAAGAGTCTCTTAATATTTTTTGCTCTTTTTTCAAATCTAGCCCTAAAAGTATTTCTCTGACTGCTTCAGCACCTATGCCAGCGCTAAAAGAATCTTCGCCAAATTCATCTTGGGCTTTTATTAGTTCTTCTTCTGATAAAAGTTGACCTTTTTTTAGTTTTGTTAGACCAGGTTCGATTACTATAAAACTTTCAAAATAGAGAACTTTTTCTACTTCTTTTAGCTTCATATCGATTGCTAATGATATTCTGCTTGGTAAAGATTTTAAAAACCAAATATGAGCTACTGGACATGCTAAATCGATATGCCCCATTCTCTCCCTTCTTACATTAGATTTTGTTACTTCAACTCCGCATTTTTCACATATAATTCCTCTAAACTTCATTCTTTTATATTTACCACATAGACATTCATAATCTTTTACCGGACCGAATATTCTCGAGCAAAACAATCCATCTTTTTCCGGGCGAAAAGTTCTATAGTTTATTGTCTCTGGTTTTTTTATTTCCCCGTAAGACCATGATTTAATTTTTTCAGGACTTGCTAATGTGATTTTAATACTACCAAAGTTATTTTCTTCACTAAGTTGATTTGTATTATTAAAATTTGATAAATTTTTTTCCATAATTAGTTTAATTCTATATTTAAACCTAAAGCTCTAATTTCTTTTACAAGTACATTGAAAGACTCAGGAATTCCTGACTCAAAATTATTATTACCTTTAACTATTGTCTCATATACTTTTGTTCTACCAGCAACATCATCAGATTTTACAGTAAGTATTTCTTGAAGTGTATATGATGCACCGTATGCCTCTAAAGCCCAAACCTCCATTTCACCAAATCTTTGACCGCCAAGTTGCGCTTTACCACCAAGCGGTTGTTGTGTAACTAAACTGTAGGGGCCAGTTGATCTAGCATGAATTTTATCTTCAACTAAATGGTTTAACTTAAGCATATAAATTGTTCCTACGGTGACAGGCCTATCAAATTTCTCACCTGTTCTTCCGTCCCAAAGGTTTGTTTGTCCAGATGAAGGTAAATTAGCCAAGCTTAACATTTTAGTTATATTATCGGTGCTAGCACCATCAAAAACTGGTGTTGATATTGGAACACCATTTGAAATATTCTCTAATAATTCAAGAATTTCTTTTTTACTTAATTTTGATATAATATTATTATAATATTCATCCCCATAAATATTTTTTAACTCTTTATTTACATCATTTAAGTTTTGCTCAAAATTCTTTAAATATTTATTTATTTTCTCTCCTAGTTCTGAACAAGACCAGCCTAAATGTGTTTCTAATATTTGGCCAACATTCATTCTGCTTGGCACTCCCAACGGATTTAATACAATGTCAACAGGTTTACCATTTTCCATGTAAGGCATGTCTTCAACGGGAACTATTTTACTTACAACACCTTTGTTCCCGTGTCGTCCAGCCATTTTATCTCCAGGCATTAATCTCCTTTTAACAGCAACGAATACTTTCACTACTTTCATTACAGTAGGTAGTAAGTCATCACCTTGTTGAATCTTCATTACTTTATCATCAAACCTGGCTTTTATATCTTCACTTGCATTTTCATATTATTTTTTTAGTAAAAGTAAATTTGAATTAATCTTCTCATCTGAAAAATCAAATTTGAATATTTCTTTCAAATTTAAAACTTCTAAATCATTTTTATTCAATGTAGTACCCGATTTTAGCTCCTTAAATGGCTTACTTATTGTATGGTTGATCAAGAGGTCTACAGCTCGCGATTTAATATTTCTATCTAAAATTTCTTCTTCAACTTTTTTGTCTTCTTGTACTAATTCAATTTCTGATCTCTCTATAGCTATCGATCTCTCATCTTTTTCTATTCCATGTCTATTGAAAACTCTTACATCAATTACAACACCGTTACTTCCTGAGGGAAGTTTTAACGATGAATCTCGAACGTCAGTCGCTTTCTCTCCAAATATTGATCTTAAAAGTTTTTCCTCAGGGCTGCTTGATGTTTCACTTTTGGGTGTTACTTTTCCTACTAAAATATCACCAGACTTAACTTCGGCTCCAACATAGACTATTCCAGACTCATCTAAATTTCTTAAGCTCTCTTCACTTACATTAGGAATATCTCTTGTTATCTCTTCCGCCCCAAGTTTTGTATCTCTGGCCATGGACTCATATTCCTCTATATGGATTGAGGTAAATACATCGTCTGTTACGCATCTTTCTGAGATTAATATTGAGTCTTCAAAATTGTATCCTTGCCACGGCATAAAAGCTACCGTCACATTTTTGCCCAGTGCTAATTCACCCATTTTAGTAGCAGGCCCATCGGCAATTATATCACCTTTTTTAATTTGATCGCCGACTTTTACAAGTGGTCTTTGATTTACACACGTATTTTGGTTAGATCTTTTAAACTTGTTCAAGTTATATATATCTACAGCCGATTGGGAGAGGTCTTTTACATCTGAAGATTTTACAACTATTCTTTTACCGTCTATTTTGTCAACGGTCCCTGATCTTTTCGCAACAATTGTTACTCCAGAGTCTAACGCCACATCAGACTCTATACCTGTGCCTACTAAAGGTGACTCAGGTTTTAATAATGGTACTGCCTGTCTCATCATATTAGATCCCATTAAAGCTCTATTGGCATCGTCATTTTCTAAAAATGGGATCAATGCAGCCGCTACCGATACTAATTGTTTCGGTGAGACATCAATAAATTCAATACTTTCCTTGTTGGCTAATTGAAAGTTTAGATTTTTCCTACAAGAGACTAGCTCCTCTTCAAAAGATCCATCTTTCTTCAATGGAGAATTCGCTTGAGCTATTGTATATTTCTCCTCTTCAATAGCAGATAAATATTGGATCTGATTGGTAACCTTTCCATTTATTACTTTTTTATAAGGGCTTTCTATATAGCCAAACTTATTTACTCTTGAATATGTTGCTAAACTGTTGATTAAACCGATATTTGGTCCCTCTGGAGTTTCTATTGGACAAATTCTACCGTAATGAGTTGGATGAACATCTCTAACTTCAAAACCAGCTCTTTCTCTTGTCAACCCTCCTGGACCGAGTGCTGATACTCTTCTTTTGTGAGTAATTTCTGATAACGGATTTGTTTGGTCCATGAACTGTGAAAGTTGTGAAGTTGCAAAAAAATCTTTTAAAGATGTTGATATAGGTTTTGCATTAACTAGATCTTGAGGCATTGCCGATTCAATCTCAAGAAAAGTAGACATTTTTTCTTTAACTGTCCTCTCCATTCTTAGCAGACCAATTCTAAATTGATTTTCAACTAACTCTCCAACTGATCGAACTCTTCTATTGCCTAAGTGATCAATATCGTCAACGTCACCCTTACCATCTCTTAAATCAAGCATGAACTGTATTATCGCTGTGATGTCGTCTTTATTTAAAATTGTTTGTTTCGTAGCTGATTTAAATGTTAATTTTGAGTTAAGTTTAACTCTTCCAACCTCAGATAGGTCATATCTTTCTTTAGAAAAATACAGGTTTTTAAATACCTCTTCAGCTACTTCAATAGTCGGGGCCTCACCCGGTCTAATAACTTTATATATATCGTTTAATGCATCCTCTTTGTTATTATTTTTATCTATCTTGAGTGTCTCTAGTAGATAAGGTCCTTTATTGATTAAGTCTATATTTACAAGACTTAACTGAGATATATTTTTGGAATTTATTTTTTCGAGAACTTCTTCAGTAATATTAAAACCACTTACTAGAATTATATCACCATTTTGATCTTTGATGTCCTCACTAGTATATCTACCAATTAATTCAGATTGATGAATTAAAATCTCTTTTAAACCTTTTTCTTGTAGTTTTTTTGCAATTACAAGGTTAAGCTTTTCGCCTTTTGCTAAAATCTTCTTATTATTTTTTGAGTCATATATGTCGCTCGTAAGTTTTATAGGTCTCTTAAAATCATCAGGATTAAAATTTGTTTTCCATTTCTTTGACTCGCCGTCTAAAGTATACTTGTTGGATGTGTAAAATAAATTGATTATCTTGTTTCTGGGAAATCCCAATGCATAAAGCATTGTTGTTATCGGCAATTTTTTCTTTCTATCTATCCGAAAATATAAAATATCTTTCGGGTCAAATTCAAAGTCTAGCCAAGAACCTCTTCCGGGTATTATTCTACAATTAAAAAGAAGTTTTCCACTTGAGTGGGTTTTGCCCTTGTCATGATCAAAAAAAACACCTGGACTTCTATGCATTTGATTTACGACAACTCTTTCAACTCCGTTAACTACAAAAGTTCCACTTGGAGTCATTAATGGTAGTTCTCCTACAAAAACTTCTTGTTCTTTTGCGGAAAGTATCTGTTTAGTATTATTTTCTTGATCAATCTCGTAGACAACAAGTCTTAAGTTTGCTTTAATTGATGCAGAGTATGTCAAACTTCTTTGTTTACATTCTAAGACGTCAAATTTAGGTTTTTCTAACTTATATGAGATATATTCTAGTGTTGATTTTTCTGTTCCGTCTTCGATAGGAAATATACTTTTAAAAACTTTCTCTAAACCTCTTAACAGCTCATCATTTTTTATAGTCGAATTTTTCGATGTCAAAAATTCTTGATACGAATTTTTTTGAACTTCTATAAGGTTTGGTATTGAAAGGGTCTCAACTAACTTACCAAAACTTTTCCTTAAACTTTTTTTTTGAGTAAAAGATAATTCCATTAATAATAATATTTACTGATACTAATAACTCAGTAATTCTTAAAAAAAATTTACTTTAATTCAACTTTAGCGCCTGCAGCTTCAAGTTTTTTCTTAAATTCCTCAGCCTCTTTCTTGGCTACTCCAGATTTAACTTCTTTTGGAGCACCTTCAACTAAATCTTTAGCTTCTTTTAAACCTAAGCCTGTAATTGCTCTTACTTCTTTTATAACATTAATTTTTTTATCACCTGCTGATGCTAAAAATAATGAATATTCTGATTTTTCCTCAGCTGCGGGAGCTGCGCCGGGTGCTGCTGCTGCTGCAACTGGTGCAGCGGCTGTTACGCCCCATTTTTCCTCTAATTGTTTTGATAGTTCTGCTGCCTCTACGACAGTTAATTTTGATAAATCTTCAATTATTTTGTTTAAGTCTGACATGTCATTTCCTATGAATTATTTTTTTAAACTCTTTGCGCGCGCTAAATTAGCAATTTTTGAGCCAGGTGCAAGCAAAATACTTAATAATTTTTGAGCTGGAGAGGCCAAAATTCCCACAATTTTAGCCCTTGCCTCCTCTAACGAAGGTAGTGTGGCGATTATAGACACCTCTTTTTCGTCTAAAACCTTACCGTCCATAAATCCAGCAATAATTTTTAATTTGTTATTTGTCTTTGAAAATTTTGTTAAGATTTTTGCAGTTGTAATCGGGTCAGATGATAAAGCAGCTGCCGTTGGACCTATAAAAAATTTTTCTAAGTCTTTTACTGGAGTGTCTTTAATAGCCAATTTGGTAATTCTATTTTTTGTAATTTTAAATTTTATACCTTTATCTCTTAATTCTTTTCTTAGCTTATCTAATTCATTTACATTTAAACCTTGATATTGAGCAATCATTACAGAACTATTGGAATTAAAGTTCTTTCTCATTTCTTCAATATAAGTTTTTTTATTTTCTTTGTTCATCATAACTAAATTTTTGCTCCAACTTTATAGGATATCCCCATAGTTGAGGTTATAAAAATGTTTTTTATAAATTCCCCTTTCATATTTTCAGGTTTTTCCTTTTTGATAAAATCAATTAAAAAATTATAATTTTCGGCTACTTTATCTGATTGAAAACTTTTTCTTCCTATTGAAATACCTACGTTTCCATCTTTATCATTTTTAATCTCAACCATCCCAGTTTTAATATCATTTACAGATTTTTTTAAGTCATTACTAACTGTGCCAAGCTTTGGATTTGGCATTAAACCTTTTGGTCCGAGAATTTTACCTAATTTTCCTATTTTGCTCATCATTCCTGGAGTGCAAATTAATTTTTCAAAATTAATCTTTCCTGTACCAATTTTATCTAGTAAATCTTCAGCTCCAACTATATCTGCGCCACTCTTTTTCGCCTCATCAATTTTTGCTGACTCACAAAGGATCGCAATCTTATTTTTCTTACCATTTCCGTTGGGTAGTTTCACGACAGTTCTAAAGTTAAAGTCTCCACCTTTCGATTGTTTTAAGTTTATTCTTAGTGAAACATCTATCGACTCATCAAATTTTGTTTTACCATTTTTCTTTATCAACTCTAAGACTGTATTTAAGTCAAATTTTTTATCTAATGGTTTAATATTTTTTAAACTTTTATATCTTTTAGATCTTTTTTTCATATTCTATTCCTTAACCTCAATGCCCATAGATCTAGCCGAACCGCATATTATTTTTGTAGCCTCTTTTAAATCAAATGCATTAAGATCTTTCATTTTTTCTTTTGCAATTGCTTCAGCTTGTTTAATTGTGATTGAGCCAGCCACAACCCTACCTGGTTCTTTAGACCCGCTTTTAAGTTTTGCAGCTTCTCGTATAAAATGTGAAGCTGGTGGAGATTTTATTACAAAATCAAATTTTTTATCTTTATAAACTGTTATGACTACTGGAACAGGTTTGCCCATAAATGCTTTAGTTTTTTCATTAAAAGCTTTGCAAAATTCCATAATATTTATTCCTCTTTGTCCCAATGCAGGACCTACGGGTGGAGCCGGATTAGCTTGCCCGCCTTTAATTTGTAATTTTACGTAACCTGTTATTTCTTTTGCCATTAATTTTTCTCCACCTGATTAAATTCTAAATCTACTGGTGTTGGTCTACCAAATATCGAAACTGAAACTTTTAGTCTAGCTTTTTCTTCATCAATTTCCTCAATTAATCCGCTAAATGATGCAAAAGGTCCGTCACATACCTTGACTTTTTCACCAATTTCAAAAGATAAACCAGTTTTTTGACTAGTTGCATTCTCAGAGACGGTGCCAAGAATTCTTTGAATTTCTTTATCTGATATTGGGGTAGGATTTTCCCCTGAACCTAAAAAACCACTAACTTTCTGTAAATTTTTAATTAAGTGAAATATTTGTTTATTTAAATCTAATTTAACTAAAACATAACCTGGAAAATATTTCTTTTGCTTCTTTGATCTTTTGCCCTTTTTTACTTCTGTCACCTCATGAGTTGGCACTAGTACCTGGTCTAAATGAGCCTCTAGTTTTCTTTTTTTTAGCTCTTCTTTTATACTTTCAGCAACTTTTTTTTCAAATCCAGAATAAGATTGAACAATATACCAATTCATAAGTTAAAAATTTATCGTTAAAACAAAATTAAGCAAAAATCTTAAAATTTGGTCCAAAAGAAGAAAAAAAATAGCTGCTATTGATGATAAAGCAAAAACCATAAGCGCTCCCATCATTGTATCTTTTTTTGTCGGCCAGGTTATTCTAAAAGCCTCTTGTTTCACTTCTTGAAAAAATTTTAAAGGATTTTTCATAATCATTATTTTGGCAGGAGCGGAGGGAATCGAACCCACAGCCTCCGGTTTTGGAGACCGGCGCTCTACCAATTGAGCTACGCTCCTAATTTATTTAATAATCTTAGTAACCACGCCAGCTCCAACAGTTTTACCACCTTCTCTAATGGCAAAGTTTAATTTTTCACTCATTGCTATTGGCGTAATAAGTTTGACATTAAATTTTGCATCATCGCCTGGCATTACCATTTCAGTACCAGATGGAAGAGTAACTTCACCTGTTACATCGGTTGTTCTAAAATAAAATTGAGGTCTATACTTAGTAAAGAATGGAGTGTGTCTTCCACCTTCTTCTTTTTTTAAAACGTAAGCTTGACACTCAAATTCAGTATGAGGAGTCACTGAACCTGGTTTTGATAAAACTTGTCCTCTTTCTACGTCTGTTCTCTCCACACCTCTTAAAAGAGCTCCAATGTTATCACCGGCTTCACCACTATCTAAAAGTTTTCGGAACATTTCTACACCAGTGCAAACAGATTTTTTTGTATCTCTGATACCGACAATCTCAATTTCCTCACCTACTTTAATTACACCTTGTTCGACCCTACCCGTTACAACTGTACCTCTTCCTGAAATAGAAAAAACATCTTCAACAGGCATTAGGAATGGTTTATCTTTTGGTCTGTCGGGTTGAGGTATTGTCTCATCGACAGCTTTCATTAATTCCATGATTGCATTTTTTCCAGTTGCTTCATCTTTTCCTTCAACTGCGTTTAATGCTGAGCCTTTTATTATAGGGATTTTGTCACCCGGAAACTTATAAGATGTCAATAACTCTCTTATCTCTTCTTCAACTAAGTCTACAAGTTCTTTATCTTTAACTGTATCTATTTTATTCAAAAAAACTACTATTGCTGGAACACCAACTTGACGAGCTAAAAGTATATGCTCCCTAGTTTGTGGCATTGGTCCATCAGCTGCATTAACAACTAATATAGCTCCATCCATTTGAGCTGCACCAGTTATCATATTTTTTACATAATCAGCGTGACCAGGACAATCTACGTGTGCGTAGTGACGTTTCGCAGTTTCATATTCAACGTGTGCTGTTGAAATAGTTATACCTCTCTCTTTTTCCTCAGGGGCTTTATCTATTTGGTCGTACGCAATAAATTTTGCTCCACCTGCTTCAGCTAAAACTTTTGTTATAGCTGCAGTTAAGGTTGTTTTACCGTGGTCTACGTGTCCAATTGTACCTATGTTACAATGTGGTTTGCTTCTATTAAATTTTTCCTTCGACATTTTTTTTTATCCTCACATTTTTATTTTTTTGGAGCGGGTAAAGGGAATCGAACCCTTACATCCAGCTTGGAAGGCTAGCGTTCTACCATTGAACTACACCCGCAAAATCCAAACTTCTTACGCTCATGTTTAACACAATTAAGTTTGGTGGAGGGGGAAAGATTCGAACTTTCGAAGACCGAAGTCAACGGGTTTACAGCCCGCCCCATTTGACCGCTTTGGTACCCCTCCTGTTGTATTTTTTTCAATTGGGATACCCACTAACTTAAAAAGCACTAAACAACAAGGGTTTTATAAGCATTTATTGAATAATTGCAATAAATCATTTTGCTTTTAAATATGCTAATTATTTAATATTCCAGTCTAAAAATATGAAAAAAAGGACGTTTTACATTATCGGAAAGCACTCTGTTGAGGAAGCAATTAAAAATCCCTCTAGAAAAATTCATAAATTATATATTACCGATGACGCTAAAAGAAGAATCAACCAAGCGATTAAAAATCATAATTTGCTTAAAAATGTGAAAATATTCTTCCGTTCAAAAAAAGAACTGGATAACATTTGTGGGAAAAGTGATCTTAGTCATCAGGGTTATGTTGCTGAAGTTGATGATATAGATCAAATAAGTTTAAAAGAATTTACTAAAAAAAATACCAAAGATAATTTAAATTTAATAGCCCTAGACGAAGTTACTGACCCAAGAAACATCGGGGCAATATGTAGGTCTGCAGCATCATTTAATATTGATGGTATTATTGTAAAAGAGAGATCATTTCCATCGGATAGTAAAGTTTTATATAAAAGTGCGAGTGGAGCGATAGAACATATCCCTGTTTTTAAAGTTTCAAACATTAATACAGCAATTAGATATCTCAAAGAAAAAGATTTTTGGGTTAGTGCCTTTGACAGTAGATCAGAAAAAGATTTTACTGAGAATAATTGGAAGGGAAAAAATGTATTAGTATTTGGATCTGAGGGATATGGTCTTAAAAAGAATACATTGGATAACTCTGATTTTAAATTTAAAATAAAAATTAATAAGAAAATAGAGAGTTTAAATATATCAAACGCAGTGTCTATAGTATGTCATTATATAAGTCTAAAATTAAAAAATTAATCTTGAAGAATTAGATAATCTTATATATTACTTAAATCTGGCCCTCATAGCTCAATTGGTAGAGCAACTGATTTGTAATCAGTAGGTTCGCGGTTCGAGTCCGTGTGAGGGCACCACAGAATTCATAAGTCATTTTTTATAAGATATAAATTTGCTAAAAATCATTTAACAAGAAGGTTCACCACACGGACCTATTTTATTTGGATCTTGCCCGTGTACAATAGCGTCTTTATTTCCTTTATTAAATTCTTCTTCCATCTTATCGATTGCTTCCATAGCTTCTTCATAACTGCTTGCACCCTTATAACTAAATTCGTTTCCATTCATTTCAGCTTGAAGCTCTCTTATTGCAGCCGTAGCTCGAAAAACATCAAAGGTATTATTTGCTGCTGCCTCTACTTCCCATAAGGCGTCTATAGCAGCTTGCTGTGCATCTCTTGTTGCGTCCTGAGCTACTGATGCAATTTCAGATGCCACATCTTGAGCTGCTGCTGCCGCTTCTGTGGCTGCTGCAGCTGCCTCTGACACTTGGCTGACTGCTGCTGCCGCTTGACTTGCTTGTGATGAAGCAACCGCTGCTGCTGCTGCTGCTCGACCAGCTACAGTCTCTGCCTCTCTCGCTGCCATGAATGCAGCCTCTGCAGCTACCTCTGCTGCTTTATCTCCAGATTTCATCGCAGCATCCCAAGCTGTTCTAGCTTCCATCTTAGCTGATCTTGCTGCTGCGTATGCTGATGCTTCTTCTGTTGATACTCCAGCTGCTTGCAGTGCATTTACATCTGTGTTTAATGTAGCTAAAGGATCAGCCCTTCTTGAAGCTTGTTTTGTTTGATATGCTGACCTTGCTGCTGCTATATCATTACCTTTTAAGGATTTGCTAGCCAATTGAGTCATGGCTCTATTTTGTTCCTGAAAAGATACACCGGTTAAAGCTGCGTTTTTTGTTGCAACATTATTTATAGCCTCAAGGTATTCAGATTGTTTTGTTTGAACTGACTCAAATGCTTTACGTTCATCAACTAATCTTGTTTGAAATCTTTCTAAATCTCTTTGGAGAAGACTTGCCTCTCTAGTTTTTCCAGCTGCCTTAGCTATTTCTATATCTTTTCTGTAAAGATCTGCGCGCCACGTATTCCATTTTGTCTCTTGGTTTTTAATACTGCTAAGTGCATTTTGGTAGTTATAGCTTTTCCCTGCGATTTGAGCCTCAGCTGCTTTAATGGCAGCCTCTGTACGTCTTACATCCCACTTATTCATTCCTGGAGTGTTCCTAATTGCCTTTAAATTTTCTAAAGTTTGTTTTTGTGAAATAACAGATGCCATTTCAGTATTTTCTATAAAAGCTTGACCAGCCGCGATTTCAGCATATTTTGCCTCTGCTACAGCAGCTTCTGCGGCTTGTATCTCCTTTTTAGTTGCTCCCGACTTTGCTTCAACTGCTGCTAAATTTTCTCGAGCTATTTCGCGTGCTGTTTTTGCTTTTGAATATGCTTGTGTTACTTCTTCAACTACGAATACCTCGGGCTTTAAAGCCTCTGCAGAATATATTTTTGTATTTAAAGAAAATGTTGAAATAGGATCAATAAAATCTTTTGCTTTTTCTTTTAATAGTTTTTCATCAACAACTCTTACAAGCTGGGTTCCTTTAATTGAAATGATCGCCTTACCATCTAGTTTTCCAAGGGATTTTATTGCTTTTTCATCAACTTTAATTCCAATATTTTTTGCAGTAGCCATAGCTAAATTGGCTTTTACGTTATCTAAATATTGATACTGTTCACTTAAACTTGCTATTTGTTGTGTAATTTGAGGAGTTTCAATCTCATAGGATTTAATCTCATCATTGATTGATTTTGCAGTTTGATTTAAATCCTTAGCTTGATTTTCAAAATTAGATATTTGCTCATCAAGGCTTGCTATTTGCGCTTTATAATCTGCATTTAATTTATCTATTTCTGTAGATTTTGCTGTAGGAGACTTTTCTAAATTCTGTGAGATAGCATTAATTTCATTTTGTATATTTGTATCTAATTCACTCTTTTTAGTTTCTAATTCAGTTATTTTATCATTAATTGGATCTAAATTTTTTTGTAGCTCACTTAATGATTGGGCTTTCTTATCTATTAACGATTGTTTTGATGCTAAATCTTTATTTAATTTTGCAATTTGACCCTGAATATCTTTCTCAGTAGATTGT
The DNA here is from genome assembly GCA_902622825.1 of uncultured Pelagibacteraceae bacterium. GTDB lineage: Bacteria > Pseudomonadota > Alphaproteobacteria > Pelagibacterales > Pelagibacteraceae > Pelagilacustribacter. Next base: position 9,775 of record CACNRH010000010.1, on the reverse strand, counting down.
ATAGAGCTTATTTCACTCTTCAGTGATGAAATTTCTTTATCAATATTAGCTAATTGGGCATTGTTATTAGCAATGTCTGATTTTAAACTAGCTGCTTGTTTATTAAGAGCATTTAATTTTGGATTATCAACTCCAAGAAGCTCTTTTAATCCTTGCTCAGCTTCTTTTCTATCTGCTGTGCTAAGTTGTAAAGGATCTGCGTACTGAGCATTTATATAGGCATAATCGTCAACGTAATCATATCTTTTAGATCTCACAATAGCTGCGGCTTTTACATTTGACATTTCCCAAGTTGGTCCTGTCATGAACTGACTTCCGGTTGTTTTACCCATCTGAGACATTGCGTTTCTTGCTGCTGCTAAAGCAGCATTTTCGGTTTTAGTACCAGCAGCTATATCATTTAATTGAGCTCTTAAAGATACTGCCTCTATACCTGCTAAACTATCTGCTTTATCTGCAAAAGTAGGTACTCCTTTTAATATGGATGATACTTTTGCTTTTACAGCATTCATTTCTGGATCCTCTTTAGACATTATCTCATCATATTTTTCTTTAGCTTCCTCCACCACTTTAATTGCATTATTTCGTGCCTCTTGTTTTAAAGCAGATTCTTTAGTGGTTAATTTCATACCAACTCCGTACATAAGATCATTTTGTAATTCTATCCATCTACCAGTATCAACCTGAGGCGCCTTCGCTTGTATATCAAGTATCTGATTCCTAATATTATTAGTTACCTGATACTGGTCTTGAACTTTTCGACCAACATCAGCCGCCTGTTGATTAAAATTAGTAATTGTTCTTGTCCATTCACCATAGTTTGGATTACCTCTATCTCTATACAACGCTGCAGTTCCACCGATTGAATCAATGTAATCGTATTTTTCCATAGTAATTTCATTATAGGATTTATTTAATTGGTTTATGTTTGCAATTTCTTTAGCTAATTCTGCTTGAAGTGGTTGAGTTTGTTTTTTTACTGCTTCAGCATACGAATCACGAGTTTCTAAAATATTATCCAATTCATTCTTTACTGAGTCATATTCTGCTCTAATGCTCTTTAACTCAGTGTCATTAGATAAAACTTTATCAAGTTCTTGATTATATAATTTTGATGCCTCACTTTGACCGCTAGTTATAGATCCATATTGAAGGACCGTAGTATTAATATTTCTGTAAGGTGCGTACTCTTTAGCCTCTTCTGCTAGTTTATTTTCCCAATTTCTTTGCATTTCTGCCACTTGCATAGATGCTAAGGTTGCTTCTTGAATTGCCTTATCCTCAGCAATCATAACCCTTAATTCCGCCTCGCTTGGAACGTCTACTTGCCATTCAGGATTCTTTGAAAGTCCTGTTATAACTTCTCTATAAATATCTTTTTGCGCATCCCAATCATCATTGTTTACTGCTTGAATACTGTTTTGAATGAAATCTTTTGAAAGACCTGCGTAAGTAGCATATTTTTCAATTTCAAATGCTCTAGCTTTTCTTGGATCAGCATCCAATATCACCCCTACTTCTCTAATTGAAAATTCAATTTCTTCAGCAAAATATTTACTATCAACATTACCTAACGCAGTATAGTATGTTTCAAGTGCCGCTATCTCTTTATCAATAACTTTATCAAATCTAGATTCGATAAAATCTTTTTCTCGAGTTAATTCATTAAGTTGTTGAGATAAAGCCTCATTAGTTTTTGAAAGATCATTATTTAATAAGCTATCAAGTTGTGATTGTTTTGAACTAATAGCAGCAAAAGTATTATTTAACTCCTTTTGAGTATTTGTTAGATCAGATGATATTTTATTCAATGCATCTCTCTCTACGCCTAGTTCTAGATTAATTTTTGAAATATTTTCCTTTAGTGAAGCTGATTTTTGTTCAGCTTCTAAAACATCATTAGTAATATTATCAAGTTCACTTTTTAATTTACTTGATATCTCAACTGATTGCGCTGTTTCTAAATTAGTTAGATTTGCTGTACTTAATTTCTCAATCTCAAGATTATACTGAGCAGTCAAAGATGATTTTTTTTCATTTAAATTTTCTAATTCAGCATTAACAGGACTTAATTGACTGTTTAAAAGAGATAACTCATTTTTTTTATTTTCAATTAAAGTGGCATTTTTTTGGAACTTTTCCTCTAACTCTGCCATCCTAGAGCCTACTGCTTTATCAGCAACTACTTCTTTACCATCGTATGATAAGATAGAACCTGTATAAGAATTTGCCCAATCTTGTTTAGTCCAAGTTTCAATTTTTTTATCTTTATCTAAAACTATATCAAGTTGAATTGTATTTACTCCTAACTCATTTAGTTTTTCAGAAATAGAAGCTGTATCAATACCCTTTAAATTAATTTCTATTAAATTAGACTTGAACTCTTTTTCTTTTACTGCTTTAGAAGATTTCATTTGAGCTGTTAATTCATTCACAGTCTCCATATCTTCTTTTGATATCGTAGAAATATCTATCTTGCTCATATCAGAACCAAATTCTTGAGGAATAATATTTTCAACGTCAGCTAAAGATCTTTCAACAAACTCTAATGTTTTAATTGCATCTTCAGTATTATCATTATTGATAGCCTCTTGAGCAATAGCTGTTGCTTTATCAATTTCTTTAAATGCTTCATCAATAATTTTAGATTGTTCTGTGGAAGCAGCTGAAACTTTATCAAACCCTTCCCTTGCCTCGCTGATTGCGTCAGTAAATTCCGATAAATCTTCAACAGAATAAGACTTAGATAAAGAAAAAAATAAAATTACAAATGTAATCTTTAAAATTTTATTCAGTTGGCTTTTCATCTTCCTCCCCTTCTAAATCCTCCTCAAGTTTTTTTCTCAATTTAGCAACCTGGGACTTATAATTTGCAAGTTTTTCTTGTCTTTGTTTTAGATCTTGAGCCAATTTTTTATTTTTGACACCAGTTCCAAGATTTAGGAATTCTCCAAGTAACCAAAATTTTTTTATCGCTTCTTTTGAAGGTGTTTCCATAGTCATGCCTAAAGCTTCCCTCATAGATTTTCTACCTTTGTTTACACCAAATAAAGATCGAATTTCTTTTTCGTCCTTCTTCTTTAATAAAAGTTTTGGACCTTTATAATCATCCTTTTTATATCTTTCGATTGATTTTCTAGCGTACCAAAGTTTTGAAGAATAAAAAACCTCAAACATGGCCATCGCTTTAATCATTTCACCTGGGTTTCTTTGAGAATAGGTTTTACTTCTATTAAAAGTTTTATACAAAGCCTGCCCGGCATTACTACCTTGACATTTAAATCCATTGCAACCTTTTTCAAGCTTTTTAAGCATTGCGTCAGGATAATATGTATTATCAAATTTTACAATTTGTCCTAATTCTTGTATTTTTTTTAATGTAATTTCTTCTTCATCTTCTTTTTTGCCAATTAATTTAAACGACTTTTTTGATTTTTTTTTCTTTTCTTTAAAGTTTAAAGTATTTTTGGAGTTTCCTTTTTGTTTTTTTTTATCTGGGTTTTCTAGAAATTCTTTTGCTTTATTATATTCAATTTTAGTAATAGCACCTGCCTCAAATGCCTTTTTTAAATCTAATTTTTTTTGCTCTAAAGTTTTAGCTAATAAGCTATTTGAAATAAAAAAACTTATAAGCAATGTATATACCCAAATTTTCATAAGACATATTTTAACTTAAAATAATTGTGGTGTCTATGTGGTGTCTGAATATAAATTTTTTGACCGATGAATCCACTATCGTTTATTATCAATGATAATAGAAAGAATAACTACTTTGCTTGAAGATTTGTAATCAATAGGTTCGCGGTTCGAGTCCGTGTGAGGGCACCACAAATACATAAAAATAATATTTTTTTTAAAATCTAAATTTTAAATTATTAGAACATTATTGATACAAAATGCTAACATCAAAGTGATTGTATTGTTTGTGTATTGTTTATAATATCTAGTTAGCTTTTATTAGAACTTTAAGTTTTTTCTTTTTCATCATATCAACATAATTGTTAATTAAAGTACGTCTTTTAATATTTTTTACATTGTATCCTTCAGTTACACCACGAGAGGAATATATTTTTCCAACAGATTTTATTACGTTATACTTTATCATTTTTTTTATAGTACTTCTATCAAGATTAAATTTTCTAGCGAAATTAGACATCGTTACTATATCTTTGGTTCTTGAAATTCTATAAAGATTATTTAATTTAAGAAATTGTTTTTTAGTTAATTGTCTATAAACTTTGCCAATACCTATTCCATGAATTGGTGCTTTACCAACTGCTTTAATCAATCCTTTTTTTTCACAATATATAAAATAATCAGTATGTATAGATGTTGAAAAAATATTTTTTAAAAATTTTTTCCTTGTAACATATTTTTCAGGATTGAAAATTGTTACTCCAGTCAATTTGGTAAATTGTTTCTTTGTGATTATTTGATAAAGCTTTGTTCTCCCATCGTCCCAAGAATTATTTGATAATCCAATTTCTTTATGTTTTATTTTTCCTTTATCAATTAGAGATTTTATCAAATCGAAACCTAATGTTTTTTCAGTAAAAAGTGATTTATGTAGAGCTGATAAAGGAACTAAGTTTTTAGGATTTTTTAATATTGTTACTTTTAATTGTTTTTTGAGAAAATTTTCTGAAATGTCTTTATATACAGGTATAGGTTCATGTGTACCAGATCCAAAATACATTTGGTGAGGTTTAATATTCTTTAATGCTTTTCTAACCATATTCTCATAAATACCAAATTTTTTTGCAATTTTTTTAATGGTTAAGTAATCCTCTAACTCGTAAATTGTTGATCCTGGTTCATTAAAATTGAAACCAATTTTTTCTAATTGACTAATTTGAAAATTATATAATTTATTTTTTCTATAAGATCTTCTCACCTCAGTTATCCATAGTCTTAGGTCATTAAATGCCTCATCATCTCTTTTTACATTTAGATGATTATATTTTTTTTTATAATCTAATAATTTACCGATCATAATATCCCATTTAAGTCTTAAATCTTTTATTACATTTGAATGTATAGATTTGATTAAAACTTTTCTTTTTATTTCTGGATTCACAGTTTCAATTAAATCTGAAATTTTTTTTCTGTTTCTTAATGAAAATCCTTTACCTCTACCTTCATTTATTAAAACCTCATCAATCATTTGGGCAATTTCAGTGTCATGTTCTCTTAAGGCTTTAATTAAAATTATAACTTTTTTAAAATTTGTTCTCTCTAATGCCTTTTCTAAATTCTCATTTTTATGTTTTTCAACAAATAAAGGAACTAGGACATAACCATATTTTTTGTTTTGATTTCTATTTCTTAAAGCTCTTCCAATTGCTTGAACAATATCAACTTCACTTTCTTTTTGATGTGTAAAAGAAATCATATCAACTGATGGTACATTTACACCCTCAACTAAACATCTTGCATTTGAGACAAAACCTTTTTTTTGTGAAACAAATTCATCCATAATTTCATCTCGTTTTCGCATATTCATTGATCCACTTACATATGATGTGAAAAAATCTTTTAGATGAGATTGAATACTCTCTGGTACTTTAGGATCAGCAAATGTTTTTGCATCTTTAACTGTTTTATGAAAAGAAAATACTTTTTTAATATTGTATTTTTTTATTGCTTTCCTAATCGCAATTATTAATGCTAAGTAATCTGATTTTAATTTTATTCCTTTAAAATGTGTTGACGATAATTTTCTTCTAACTGAAGATACTTCATCAGAAAATACCTCTGATATTATTATTCTAGGTTTAGCAATAGCTTTATATTTTTTTGCTGCCTCATAAAAACTTAAGTTATAGCAAATCTTTCCATATAGATTTAGATTATCCATATCGATGTTAAGATAACTATCGCCAATTTTTCTAAATTTTGATTTGCTTGACACTCTTCTTGTAGCTGTCATGAATAATCTTTTTTTTATTGGAATATTCTTATTATGAAGAGCGTAACTGAAATATGAGTCTACTTTAGAGTTTAAAATAGCAGTTCTATGAGCTTCATCAAATACTGCAAAATCTAATGGATTTTTTTTATTAAATATTCCTTTTAACATTTTGCATGATTGATAAGTGGAAAAAATTATTTGAGGAATATTTTTTTTTCTATTGATCCATTTTTTTAAATTTTTTACATCACTATAAAATTCCATATCCAAATCATTCTTTTTAACTTGGATATGGTCTTCTTGTTTTGTGACGTCTTTCGATGAACAAAGTTGGAAAGTTCTAATTTTATAATCCATTTGTGATAACCAAGCTGCTCTAATCTGTTTGACTAGGGCTATTGATGGAACCAAAACTAAACATGTTTTAGGTTTTATTTTTTCATAAATCCATAAACCAACTTCTGTTTTACCGGTTCCACAGGCCATTATAATTGTAGCTCTATCTTTGTTTTTTAATTCCATTGTAGCATTTCGAATTGCAATTTTTTGGTATTCCTCAGGCTCATGTTTTTTTATTTTTTCTTTTTTTTGATTTAAAAAATTAGAAATTCTATCAAAATCAGATTTCTTTAACTTCCTTAAATCTGACAACAGTGTTAGTTGAATTCTTGATTTTGATAAAAATTCTTTTGACACTCTATTTGTAGTAGCAATTAAATGTCTTGTATGCGCTTTTTCGCTTACCCCTATAAAAGAGGATAAACCATTTTTACCTTGCCAGATTAATTGCTCATCATTAGATCTAAATTTTGATTGGTAAGTAGCAAAATTGCCATCCGCATTCTCGTAAACCCCGTCATAACCTTTATCTTGAAAGCTAAGTTTTAATTTTTTTCTAATTTGTTGTGGTACATAACCTTGGGGATATACATTCTTTATTTGATATTCGGGATTTGTTTTTAAGTAAGCCTCACAAAAAATCTCAAAGATATCTCCTTTGGTACCTTCGATGCCTCTGTTGTTAAAGTTATACCCTTTATTAATTTTATCTATAAGTTGATTAATATTTTCAATTCCTTCAAAAAATTTAGATTTTATTATTTCATAAGCATATTTATTTTTTGAATAATTCATAACAAAGTATACAAAATTTTAATTAATTTGTATTGTTAGTGTATTGTTCAAAATAATATCGTTTGACCGGTGACTCTATTATCGTTTAGAATCCTACATAATAGAAAGAAATGAATTGGCTCTTTACTGATTTGTAATCAGTAGGTTCGCGGTTCGAGTCCGTGTGAGGGCACCAAACTTATATATTATCTTTAAAATCAATCTATTTTATATTAATATAATTTTAAATGAATCTTTTTGTTCCAAAAAATAAAAAAAAAGTAAGAAAAATTAATATAAATAAATCTAATATTCAAAATTTTGAAAAAGAAATATATGATCTTTTTAATCAAGGAAAAATCCCCTATCCAATACACCTGACCAAAGGTAACGAAGAAAGTTTAATAAATATTTTTCATTATATTGATAAAAAGGATTGGGTATTTTGTTCTTGGAGGAATCATGCGCACGCATTGCTTCATGGTATATCCAAGGAATCTTTAAAATCACAAATATTAAATGGTAAAAGTATGTACGTGTCTTCAAAAAAACACCGTTTTCTTTCATCATCAATAGCTGGAGGAATTATACCTATATCTCTTGGTGTTGCTTTGGGTTTAAAAAGAAAAAAATCTAAACAAAGGGCGTGGTTATTTATAGGCGATATGACCTCTCAAATGGGTTTGTTTCATGAGGCATATAAATACTCGAGAAATTTTAACTTACCTTTAGAAATTGTTATCGAAGATAATGGGAAAAGTGTAAAAACTGATACAAAAAAAGTATGGAATTTAAAAAAAATAGATTTTCCAAAAGATTTATTTTACTACAAATACAAACTGGCTTATCCTCCTTTCGGCACTGGGAAGTGGGTAACTTTTAAATGAAAAATAATTATTTAACGCAAATACAAAAATCAATGCATCATATTTCCAAAAATAATAATGCTGTTTTTATAGGTCAAACTGTTAGTTACCCGGGAAGTTTAATTTTTTCATCTTTAACAAAGGTTTCTAAAAATAAAAGAATAGAGTTACCTTTATTTGAGGAGACACAAATGGGCATGGCAATTGGACTGTCTCTTAGTGGCTTTATACCTGTATGCTGTTATCCGAGATTTGATTTCTTCATTTTGGCTTTAAACCAGGCAGTTAATCATTTAGATAAAATTAATAAAGTATCCTCAAGTCAGCATAGTCCATTTGTGATAACAAGGGTTTTGGTAGGATCTAAAAAACCTATATATGCAGGTTTGCAGCATTCTCAAAATCATACAAGCGCTTTAAGATTAATGTTAAAGTTTACTGAAATAGTTGAACTTAAAAATCCTAAAATAATTTATAAAGAATATCAAAAAGCACTTGTACAAAGAAAAAGTAAAATATTTATCGAGTACTCTCAAAACTACTAAGAAATATTTAGCGAAAAGATTTAATTCTACTTTACTTATATTTTGCAGCTACTTCAGAACCGCCATTAGCGCTTGCTATATGTCTTTTCTAATTTGCTCTAATTTAATTTTCTTTTGAAGACTTTGATTAGTGTCATACAAAAGATTAAATTTTATTTTCTTATTTATATTTATATAAACCTTTTTAATATTTCTAAATTCATTGTTATCAGCTACTGCGCTTAGAGGTCTTTTGCTTGGATTTAAATTTTTAATTGTAATCTTTGAATTTTCGCTTACTACTTTGCCCATCCAACGTCTTGGCCGAAAAGCACTTACAGGTGCAATAGAGATCTTTTTTGAATTTAGACTTAAAATGGGTCCATGAACAGAGAGATTATAAGCGGTACTTCCCGCTGGAGTGGATACTAGCACACCGTCAGAAATTAATCTTTTTATTAGAAATCTTGATCCAACCTTTATACTTATATTAGCGGCCTGACGACTCTGCCTTAAAATAGAAATTTCATTTATTGCAATTGATCTCTTTTTTTTATTATTTTTGTTAATGGCTATCATTTGAAGAGGTGAGATAACAGTGAGTTTAGATTTTTTTATATCTTTTAAAATATTTTTTTTTGAAAATTTATTCATTAAAAATCCATAATTTCCAGAGTTTATACCAAAAAATAAACTTTTTTGATTTTTATTTCTTTTTAAAGTTTTTAACATAAAGCCATCTCCACCAATTACTAATACAAGATTAGATTTGTTAATTAGGTTGGATTTTAAAATTTTAGAAATACTTTTCTTTATTAGTAAAGATTTTTTGTTTTTATCAGAAATTATTATCGGTTTTTTCATTTTTTTGGTGCCCTCGGCCAGACTCGAACTGGCACTCCCAAAAGGGCAAGGATTTTAAGTCCTTTGTGTCTACCAATTTCACCACGAGGGCTTTTTTAATTATATATCTTTTATATATTAACTTAAAAATCTCAAGCTTTTTTCTATAACATTTCCATTTGTTGTTTTTAATGAAATTTTAATACTCTTATCTAGTCTCATGTCTTTACCATCTTTCCAAATACCAGCGGCTAAGTGGATTATACCTATTTCTTGATGTGGAATATAAGGTTCTCTAAAGATATTATTTTGTTGATCATATATTGGGAGTAAATGACTTGTTATCCAATTATGGCTGATTGGTAAAAATTCTGTTTGAACATTATCTATATAAACTGAAATATTTATTGCCAAACCTTCAGATCCAAAAACTCTACCTTTCGATAATGTTTTTTTTAAGTTATTTTGCCAAGTTTCCCAAATAGGTGAACTTTTTTTTAAAGAAAACACTCCAATGT
>CACNRH010000009.1 GCA_902622825.1 uncultured Pelagibacteraceae bacterium | reverse complement strand
TTCTCAAGTTTTGCAAGAATGCCAAGGCCGATAATGAAACCCATAGATGTTAATAAATTAATTTTAAGATCATTTGATTTAGCAAAAATGTCATCGAAAAATAAAATGAATTTAAAAAATGAAAATCAAGCGTCTAGAATTAAGGGGGACGAGGAACAATTAAATAGGGTTTTTATTAATTTATTAAAAAATTCTGAAGAAGCTTTAAACGAAAAACAGTCTAAAATACAAGATTTTAAAGGGAAAATTAACGTAGAAATAACAAGTAATAATTACTATATAGTGGTAAGAATAAGCGATAATGGATCTGGTATTTCAGACATTAAAAAAGCGATGAATCCGTATTATACAACTAAATTAAAAGGGACTGGTTTAGGTTTACCAATAGTAAATAAAATAATTAATGAACATTCAGGGGATCTTTCTATCATTAATAACAAGAATAAAGATGGATTAACAATTACAATTAAGCTTCCAAAAAATTATGAATAAAGAGATACTAGTTATCGACGATAACCCAGATATAAGGTTTTTAATATGTAATATTTTAAAAGAAAAAAATTACATTGTACGATCAGCTGCTAATTACGACCAAGCAGAAAAAGAGATAAAAAAAAAATTACCAGATTTAGCGATTATAGATATCAAGCTTGATAAATCAGACAAAGATGGAATAGATTTATTAAAATTGATAATGTCGATTGAAAAGAAAACCCCAATAATTATGATATCTGGTCATGCTTCTGTTCAAATCGCAGTAGAGGCTATAAGATTAGGTGCCTACGAATTTATTGAAAAACCTTTCTCTACTCAAAAAATTATTAATTATGTTAATAGAGCTTTAGAATCAGCTTCCTTAAAAAAAGAAAAAGAGATTATTGAAAATAAACTTTTTCATTCATTTGAACTTATAGGATCAAGTTCATCAATTACTAAAACCCGAAAAACAATCGATAAGTTATCTAATTCTGATAGTAGAGTTTTAATTTTTGGCCCAACCGGATCGGGCAAAGAACTAGTTGCTAGAAAAATTCATAAATACTCTAACAGGTCGAGTGAACCTTTCATTGTGTTGAATGCGGCATTATTGAGGGAAAAAACATATGAAAGAGAATTATTCGGTGAAGAATTTGAAGATGGGAATGTTTCGTTTGGAGCGCTCGAGCGAGCAAATAAAGGAACTCTTATGATCGACGAAGTTTCTGAAATCCCTCTAGAAACACAAGTCAATGTACTTAGAGTGTTAATAGATCAAAAATTCAAAAGAATAAATGGAAAAAAAGAAATTAATGTTAATATAAGAATAATCTCATCTACTTCAAAAAACTTATTGGAATTAGTAAATTTAGGAAAATTTAGGGAAGATTTATTCCACAGACTTAACGTGATGCCAATTGAATTAAATTCTTTAAAGGAAAGAACTGAAGATATACCTCTTTTAATAGATTATTTTAAGAAAAAAATATCAGAATTAAATGGAGTAAACGAAGCGAATATCGACACTAAAAATAATGAATTATTTACTTACGATTGGCCCGGAAATGTTAGAGAGCTTAGAAACTTAGTTGAAAGAATAACAATACTCTCTATTAATGAGAAAGAAGAAGATGTAAACAAACTTATGTCCGAACTTTTAAGCAAATCTTCAATGAAAGAAAAAAAACTTTCAATAAACGATACTTTGTCTATACCTTTAAAAGAAGCAAGGGAACATTTTGAGAAAGAATACTTAATGAGCCAGCTCAGAAAGAATCATGGCAATATATCTAAAACAGCAGATTTCATAGGAATGGAAAGATCTGCTCTTCACAGAAAACTCAGATCTCTAGGTATAAAAGGTATAAATTAAAATGAACATTATCATATGCGGAGCCGGAAAAGTAGGCTTTTCAATAAGTAAACAGTTATCTTCACAAGGTCATTCTATTACAGTGATAGATCAATCGACCGAAGACATTAAAAAGATAAATGATACTCAAGACGTGAAGGGGATCGTAGGTAGAGCAACATTACCGTCAGTTTTAGAAAATGCAGGAGCAGAAAATGCAGATATGATTATTGCGGTTACCAGAAATGATGAGACAAATATGGTTGTTTGCCAATTGGCAAGCTCATTATTTAACATACAAAAAAAAATTGCGAGAATCAGAACTAAAGATTTCTTAGAAGGCAAGTGGAATAAATTATATAATAAATCTAATATTCCAATTGATGTAATCATATCACCAGAAATTGAAGTTGCTAAATCCCTTTATAGAAGACTTGAAGCACCTGGCGCTCTAGATAATGTTCCTTTTGGTAATGATAAAATCAAAATGTTAGAAATTGCTGTAGAAAAAAAATGTCCAATCGCAAATATTCAATTAAAAAAATTGACTGAAAAATTCCCTGACTTCAAAGCTAATATTTTAGGGGCATTAAGGAAAGATAAATTTATATTTCTTAAAAAAAACGATAAAATGATTGAAGGCGACAATGTTTATCTTACCGCAAGTAGTGATCAGTTAAATTTAATTTTGAAAGCTTTTGGTCATGATGAAAAGATTTCAAAAAAAATTCTTATTATAGGCGGTGGTAATATTGGTTTACACTTAGCAAAAATGCTTGAAACGAATATAGAAGGTATAAGAGTAAAAGTTATTGAAAAAAATAAACAAAGAGCAGAAGAAATAGCTACTGAGCTTTCATCATCAATAGTAATTAACGGGGATGCGCTAGATGAAGAAATACTTAAAGAAGCAAACCTAGAAGAGTCAGAAACTGTCTTAGCATTAACGAATGATGATGAAAATAACATCATGGCTTGCGTATTAGCAGAGAAAACTGGTTTACAAAAAAGAACAATAGCAATTGTTAATAAATCAAATTACAGTTTACTACAAAGCTCATTAAACATTGATGATCTTGTTGATCCAAGAATGACGACGGTATCTAGAATTATGGGACACGTCCACAAAGGAACAATTGGAACGGTGTACTCGATCTTGGATGGTGAGTATGAGTTTATAGAGGCTAAAATTTTAGAAAAGTCAGAACTTCTTAATAAAAAAATCAAAGAAGCTAATCTACCAGATCATATAAGAATAGGCGCTGTGGCAAGAAAAGATAAAGTAATTATTCCTAGATCTGATTTTATTTTTGAAAAAGAGGATTTAGTAGTTCTATTAGCTCAAAGGGAACATTTAAAAGAAGTAGAAGATATTTTTAGTGTTTCGTCAATTTAATAATGAATTTTAGATCAATTTTTTTTTATTTGGGATTATTATGTTTTCCTATAAGTTTTTTATCATTTATTAATATTTTATATTCAAATTACTTTGATTATTTTTTAAGCTTAGATACGTATATAACTACATTAATTATTTCTCTGATTATAGGTTTGATTTTTTACTTTTTAGGTAAAAACTCAAATAAAAAAATGAATTTCAATGAACAAATTTCTTTAATCATTTTAACTTATTTCACGATATCATTAATAATTTCAATACCTTATTACTTCAGCAATTATCAAATATCATTTGTAGACTCTATATTTGAAAGTCTATCAGGCATTACTTCAACAGGATTTTCAATTTTTGAAAATATTAAATATATTGATCCTACCTTAATATTATGGAGATCCTCCTCGCAGTGGATAGGTGGTTTTTATTTTTTATTATTTTTGGTGATAATCTTTTCAAAACAAGAGTTTCAATTTAAGTTAAATAATTTAACTTTTAGTGATGATGGAGGTATTAAAACAGAAGGTCATACTAAGGACTTAATATTAAAAATATTTTTATTATATTTAGTCACATCAATAACAATTTTTTTCATTCTTAATCTTTCTGGTGTTAGATTATTTAATGCATTAAATTTAAGCATGACACTGGTATCTACAGGGGGGTTTTTGCCAACAAACTCATTAAGCCAAATAATTACAAATCAAACACAGCAAATATCATTAGTAATATGTCTTTTAATTCCTTTAATGAATATTTTTATCTATATAAATATTTTCAATAAAAGAAATTTAATTAACAATCATAGAGAAGATTATGCATTAATTTTTTTGATAACATTACTTTCTGCAATTTTATTTTTGACTAGTAAAAATCTTAACTTAAATGAAATATTGATTAATGTAATTAGTAGCGTCAGTAACTCAGGTATTACGATAAGCAAAACTCAAGAGAGTATATCCCTCTATTTCTTACTTTTGACCTTAATAGGAGGATCACTTATATCAACGACTTCAGGTATAAAATTTCTTAGGTTATATATTTTAATCAAAGCATCTATTTCGGAAGTATTAAAGTTGGTAAGACCTAATAATGTAATAAATCAAAGCATCATGGGTTCTGAAATGAAAATTAATAATGAAAATATTCGAGCAGCTTTTTTAATTTTTATATGCTTTTTTATATCAACCTTTATATTGTCAGGATTATTAATCATTGATGATATTGGTTTTGAGACATCTTTTAAATTATCAATTTTAACTTTAACTAATACCGTAAATTCTAACTTATTTGATTTAAGCTTAGACAATTTTAATAGACTGTTAACATCAACTAAAATCTCATTAATATTATTTATGATTATTGGAAAAATTGAGTTAATATCTTTATTAATTGTAATCAGAAAAATAATTTTTAAAAATTAAATGGCAAAAATTGTTATTATAGGCGCAGGGGCTATGGGTTCTGCATTTGCACTTCCCTGCTTAGACAATAATCATGATACCACTATAGTAGGCACTCACCTAGAAAATGAATTTATAGATAATATAAAAAAAAATGATAATTTACATCCATCACTAAATACGCATATACCCAAAGAAGTAAAAATATTTAAATTTCAAAATTTTGATGAGTTGTTCAAATCTCATGTTGATTTAGTGGTTCTAGGAATAAGTTCGAAAGGAATTGGATGGGCAGCGGATCAATTGAGCAGACTGTTTAAAGGTAAGAAAATTCCAAATTTACTAATGTTAACAAAAGGTCTGAGTATTTATAAAAATAAATATGAGCTTTTGGTGGACAAATTAGAAAGATTATTAAATGAAAGTGGTATTTCAAAAGTTAATATTTCAGCTGTTGGGGGGCCATGTCTAGCAACTGGATTAGCAAATAAAGTTCATAGCAGTGTTGTTATAGCGAACAAAGAATTAAAAATTGCAAAAAAAATAGCCGATATGCTAAACACCAACTATTATCATACTTCATGCTCTGATGACTTAAATGGTGTTGAAGTATCAGCTGCAATTAAAAATATTTTTTCTATGGCAGTAGGCGCGGCAAAAGGTTTATGTAGCAAAAATATCTCTGATGAATTGAGAGAAAAAAATTATTTAAACACAGCTTCTGCACTTATCAAACAATCAATCCACGAAATGGAAATTTTTGTCGAAAGATTAAATGGAAAAAAAGAAACAGTTAAGGGCCTTGCAGGTTTAGGAGATCTGTATGTTAGCACTGGCGGTGGAAGAAATGCAAAAATGGGAGCTTACATTGGAGAAGGCTTAACTTTCTCAGAAGCAAAAAAAACAAAAATGGAAAAAGTCACAGTTGAAGGTGCTGACCTTGCCAAAGAAATTGCAAAAAAGGTAAAGGAGGATTTTGATGAAAATAAATTACCTTTAATGCTAGGTATGATTAATGCTATTGTTGAAGATAAAAAACTCGAATTAAATTGGGAAGCATTTAGATGAGAAAGTTTATAATTTCGATTGATGCAGGGACGACGTCAAATAGATCAATACTTTTTGATTTAAAAGGTAAACCTATTTATTCTTCACAAAAAGAGTTTACCCAATATTTCCCAAAGAGTGGATGGGTAGAGCATAATCCTGATGAAATTTGGAAAACAACTATAAAGACTTTGAAAGATGTAATTAAAAAGGCAAAAAAATTAAAAGGTGAAATATTGAGTATTGGTATAACAAATCAAAGAGAGACAACAGTGTTATGGGATAAAAAAACAGGAAGACCAGTTTATAAAGCTATCGTTTGGCAGGATAGAAGAACTGAAGATTTTTGTAAAAAATTAAGAAAACAAAACAAAGACACTATGGTTTTCAATAAAACAGGTCTTCTTATAGACTCTTATTTCTCCGGCACAAAAATTAAATGGATACTAGACAACGTTCCAAGAGCAAGAACACTGATGAATAAAAAACAATTATTGTTTGGAACAATTGATAGTTTTTTAATTTGGAGACTGACAAAAGGAAAGGTCCATGCTACGGATGCAACAAACGCAAGCAGGACAATGATATATAACATCTCATCTAATAAATGGGATGATGCTATTCTAAAATTACTTAAAATTAAAAAGCATATCTTACCCGAGGTTAAAGATTGCGCAGATGATTTTGGACAAACCCATACATCTATAACTGGCAAATCAATACCCATCAATGGTGTAGTTGGTGATCAGCAATCAGCCACCATTGGACAATGTTGTTTTGAACCGGGTTCTTTAAAAAGCACTTATGGAACTGGAGCTTTCGTATTATTAAACACTGGTTTTAAAAAAATTTACTCAAAAAATCGTTTATTAACTACTATTGCTTACAGAATTAATGGAAAGACAACTTACGCTATGGAGGGATCAATTTTTATAGCAGGTGCCGGCGTCCAATGGTTAAGGGATAGAATGAAATTTTTCAAAAAAGCTCCTGAAACAGAAAAAATAGTAAAATCACTCACCAACAATAACGATATTTATTTAGTTCCTGCATTTACCGGATTGGGAGCACCTCATTGGGATGCAAACGCTAGAGGAGTATTAAGTGGTATAACTAGAGACACTAGCCCAAAAGAAATAATTAGAGCCACCATTGAGGCAGTTGCTTATCAAACTTTTGATCTTTTTGAAGCTATGAAACATGACGGGTTAAGACCTAAGATTATAAAAGTCGATGGCGGCATGGTAATGAATAATTGGTTTTCACAATTTTTATCGGATATTGTAAATGTAAAAGTCTTAAGACCTAAGGTTCAAGAAACAACAGCATTGGGTGCCGCTTTTATGGCCGGACTAAAAATAGGAGTATATAAATCACTAAAAGATATTTCTAAAAATTGGAATTTAGATAAACAATTTTCTCCAAAAATGAAAAATAATTCAAGATTGTATCTTATCAAAGGCTGGGAGAAAGCAGTCAGGCGTGCATTAATAAATTAATACACACCTCAGAGTTGTAATTAAAAACTTTCTCCTCTGTACTTTTTAACTTTATTTTGGTTCAATATAAATATTAACAACAACAACGAGGGAAAAATCTATGTTTAAAACATTGAAATATATTTTGGCTGTTGCTGTTTCAATTTCTCTTTTAGCTATTTCTAATGCAAATGCTGGTGGACACGGCGCTGCAATAAAGAAATGGGCTACTGGTGAGTTTAGCCTTTCAACAATTTCTGAAAAAGAAAGAATTAAAGAGCTTGAGTGGTTTTATGACGCTGCAAAACCATTTAAAGGAATGGAAATAAATGTGTTATCAGAAACTATTCCTACTCACGTGTATGAGTCAAAAACTTTAACAAAAGCTTTTGAAGAAATAACTGGAATTAAAGTTAATCACCAGTTGTTAGGAGAAGGAGAAGTAGTACAAGCTGTACAAACTCAAATGCAAACTGGAAGAAACTTGTATGATGCATACATCAATGACTCTGATTTGATTGGTACGCATTCAAGACTACAGTTAGCAGTAAACTTAACTAAGTGGATGAAAGGTGAAGGTAAAGACGTTACTCTACCAACATTAGATATCGATGATTTCATCGGTAAATCATTTACTACAGGTCCAGATGGTGATTTATACCAATTACCTGACCAACAATTTGCTAACCTTTATTGGTTCAGAAAAGATTGGTTTGACAGACCTGAAATTAAAAAAGGTTTTAAAGCTAAATACGGATACGATTTAGGTGTACCAGTGAACTGGTCAGCTTATGAAGATATCGCTGCATACTTTACAAATGATGTAAAGAATATAGACGGTGTTAGAGTATACGGTCACATGGACTACGGTAAAAGAGCTCCAGACTTAGGATGGAGAATGACCGACGCGTGGTTATCAATGGCTGGTGCAGGTTCAGTTGGTAAACCAAATGGTGTACCAGTAGATGAGTGGGGAATAAGAATGGAAAAAGGTTCTTGTAACCCAGTTGGTGCTGACGTAGCAAGAGGTGGGGCTGCAAATGGTCCTGCTGCCGTATATGCAATCAGAAAATGGGACGAGTGGTTAAGAGCTTATGCACCTCCAGGTGCTGCAGCGATGGACTTCTATCAGTCTCTGCCAGCTTTATCATCAGGAAACGTTGCTCAGCAAATTTTCTGGTATACAGCGTTCACGGCATCAATGGTTGAGCCAAAAAGCAAAGGAAATAAAACAGTTGACGATAACGGAAATCCTTTATGGAGAATGGGACCATCGCCAAAAGGTCCTTACTGGGATGAAGGTATGAAGCTTGGTTATCAAGATGCTGGATCATGGACTTTATTTAAGTCTACTCCAGTTGATAGAAGGAAAGCTGCATGGTTATACGCTCAGTTCGTAGTATCAAAAACTGTCGATCTTAAGAAAAGTGATGTTGGTTTAACTATCATTAGAGATAGTACAATTAATCACAAACACTTTACTAAGAGAGCTCCAAAACTTGGTGGACTTGTAGAATTCTACAGATCTAAGAATAGAGTATTGTGGTCACCAACAGGTATCAACGTTCCGGATTATCCGAAACTTGCACAAATCTGGTGGCAACAAATTGGAGATGTTAACTCAGGTGCGTTTACTCCACAACAAGCTATGGATCGTCTTGCAGAAGAGATGAACCTAGTTATGTCTCGTATGGAAGCTGCTGATAAAGCAAACAATACATACGGTGGATGTGGTCCAAGACTATCTAAACCGAAAGGTGCTAGTTACTGGTTAAAACAACCAGGATCACCTAAAGCAAAACGTAACGAGAAACCTAAAGGAAAAACAGTTCCATTCGAAAGAGCTTGGAAGTAATTTAGGTTAAATCTAAATTTAAAGGGGGCTTAACAGCCCCCTTTTTTTAAAACGGAATTCAAAAATATGAGCTTAGAATTAAAAAACGTAGAAAAGAAAATTGGACTAGATACTCATATTTATACAACAAATTTAAAACTAGAAAAAAATACAATCAACATTCTTCTTGGCCCAACTCTTTCTGGAAAGACTACTCTAATGCAAATTATAGCTGGTCTAGATAAACCTACAACGGGAGAAATTTGGTTTAACGATAAGAATGTAACAGGGATGAAAGTTCAAAAAAGAAATGTTTCAATGGTTTATCAACAATTTATCAATTATCCTAATTTCACTGTCTATGAAAATATTGCATCTCCTTTAAAAATTACTGGTATTAGCACAGATGAAACAAAACAAAGAGTGGGAAAAGTAGCTGAATTATTAAAATTATCAGGAATGCTTAGTAAAAAACCAAATGAATTATCTGGCGGACAGCAGCAAAGAACAGCTTTAGCTAGAGCATTAGTAAAAGATTCCGACTTAATATTACTTGACGAACCTTTAGCAAATTTAGATTTTAAACTTCGTGAAGAGTTAAGAGAAGAGCTCCCAAGATTATTTGAAGATAGAGATTGTATTGTTGTATATGCAACTACTGAGCCTTCAGAAGCTTTATTGCTTGGCGGTAATACCGCAACGTTACAAGAAGGAAAAGTAATTCAGTATGGTAAAACTTTAGATGTCTACAATAAGCCAAATTCCTTACTTTCAGCTCAAGTATTTAGTGATCCCCCAATGAATATTACAAAAATTAAAAAGGTAGGAGATAATTGCTCTTTTCTAGATGACTCGGTTAATTGGAAGAGTAAAATTAATATAAAAGACGGGGAATATAAAGTAGGTATAAGACCTCACAATATTACCACTTATAAAGAGGGCAATAATTCTCTTGAAATAAAAGGGAAAGTTTTAATTTCTGAATTAAGTGGTTCTGAGAGTTTAATTCATTTTACAAAAGGAGATTTAAACTGGGTTTCTTTATCTAATGGAGTTTTTCAAAAAAATGTGGGTGACGAGATGAACTTATATATGAATGCAGATGAATTTATTTATTTTGATGAAAATGAGAGGCTGGTAACAAATGGCTAAGATTACCTTAAAAGATCTAAGTCACAGTTATTTAAAAACACAATCTTCTGATGCTGATTGGGCTGTGAGAAATGTTAA
Source organism: uncultured Pelagibacteraceae bacterium (assembly GCA_902622825.1). Lineage (GTDB taxonomy): Bacteria > Pseudomonadota > Alphaproteobacteria > Pelagibacterales > Pelagibacteraceae > Pelagilacustribacter. The sequence goes on along the minus strand of CACNRH010000009.1, from coordinate 17,970 downwards.
TATTGATTGGAATGATGGTGGCGCTTATGCATTATTGGGTCCATCAGGATGTGGGAAGACAACACTTTTAAATATCATTTCAGGTCTAATTAATCCTACTAAAGGAGATATTTTGTTTGATGATAAAATGGTTTCTAATTTAAACCCAGTTGAAAGAAATATAGCTCAAATTTTTCAGTTCCCAGTAATTTACGACACTATGACTGTTTATGATAATCTGGCATTTCCATTAAGAAATAGAAAAATTGAAGAAGAAAAGATTAAATCAAAAGTTCATGAAATAGCAGACATGCTAGAACTTTCTTCTACATTAAACAATAGAGCCTCAGGTTTAACCGCTGATGGAAAACAAAAAATTTCTTTGGGAAGAGGTTTAGTTAGATCTGACGTAAATGCAATAATGTTTGATGAGCCACTCACCGTAATTGATCCACATTTAAAATGGATTTTAAGATCGAAACTCAAAGAACTACATCAAAAAATAAATAGAACTATGATTTACGTGACCCATGATCAAACAGAAGCCTTAACGTTTGCCGATCAAGTTGTCGTGATGCATGAAGGACAAATCGTACAAACTGGTACTCCAGTTGATCTTTTTGAGAAACCAAAACATACATTTGTTGGTTATTTTATTGGTTCACCTGGCATGAACTTACTACCATGCGAGTTAAAAGGGGGCGAAGTAATACTTAACGGAAAAAAAATCGAAACCCATAAAAAAGTAAAATCTAATAGTTTTAAAAAAACTGAAGTTGGTGTTAGACCTGAATTTATAAATTTTAGTTCTGATGGTATTCCTGTTAAAGTTTTATCGGTAAGTAATACGGGAAGACATAAAATTGTAGATACTCAGAGTGAAAGCGGAAAAATTAAAATGATTGCAAAACCTAATGAAGATATTCCTTCAGGTACTGCATTTTTAAACTTTAAAAAAGAATATACTTATGCTTACGGGGATGATTGGATTATAGAATGAATAAAACTATAAATCAGAAAGCTTGGTTTTTTGTCATTCCAGTATTTGTGCTGGTAGCATTTAATGCAATCATACCACTAATGACAGTAGTTAATTATGCTTTCCAAGAAACTTTCGGAAATAATGTTTTTATGTGGGAAGGAACAAGATGGTTTAAGCAAATAATGTTATCTGAAAGATTTCACGCCTCATTAGGTAGACAATTTTTATTTACATTCATAATTCTTTTTATTCAAATTCCTTTAGGTATAGGCATAGCACTTACAATGCCAAAAGAGGGGATAGGAGTGCCTATTTGTTTAGTTTTAATGTCTATGCCTCTCCTAATTCCATGGAATGTGGTGGGAGCAATGTGGAATATTTTTGCTTTACCTGACATTGGGTTTTTAGGACATTCTTTAAATGCATTAGGATTTGATTATAATTTTACTCAACAAATTGGTGATGCTTGGTTTACGACTATTTTAATGGATGTTTGGCACTGGACTTCACTAGTAGTCTTATTATCTTATGCAGGTTTGCAGTCTATCCAACCAGCCTATTATCAGGCAGCAGAAATTGATGGTGCAAGCCGATGGGCTGTATTTACAAAAATAGAATTACCAAAAATGAAAAAAGTATTAACAATTGCAATACTTTTAAGATTTATGGATAGCTTTATGATTTACACCGAGCCATTTGTTTTAACAGGTGGGGGACCAGGCAATGCAACTGCATTTTTATCTATTGACCTTGTAAAAATGGCTTTAGGTCAATTTGATTTAGGGCCAGCTGCGGCGATGTCATTAATATATTTCTTTATTGTGTTATTAGTTTGTTGGGTTTTTTATACTTTAATGATGAGAAACGAGGGCAATCAATGAAAAAAGCTAAGTGGTTAGTTCCTACAATTTATATTATTTTCTTAATGCTTCCAATTTATTGGTTGTTAAACATGTCATTTAAAACAACTACTGAAATTATAAATACATATACATTATGGCCACAAGAATTTACTTTAGATAATTATAAAACAATTTTTACTGATAGCACTTGGTATACAGGTTATTTAAACTCGATTTATTATGTGGTAATGAACACAGTTATATCTGTTGCTGCTGCACTACCTGCTGCTTACGCTTTTTCAAGGTATAAATTTTTAGGAGATAAACATTTATTTTTTTGGCTACTAACTAATAGAATGGCTCCACCAGCTGTATTTGCGTTACCTTTCTTTCAGTTTTACTCATCAGTCAATTTATTTGACACACATGTTGCTGTAGCTCTCTCACATTGTTTATTTAATATTCCATTAGCTGTATGGATTTTAGAGGGTTTTATGTCTGCAGTTCCTAAAGAGTTAGATGAAACTGCTTATGTAGACGGTTATTCATTTTGGAGATTTTTCTTTAAAATATTCATACCAACAATAACAGCTGGTATAGGTATTACTATGTTTTTCTGTTTTATGTTTTCCTGGGTTGAATTATTATTAGCTAAAACTCTTACAGCTGTAGCAGCAAAACCTATAGCTGCTACAATGACCAGAACTGCAAGCACATCTGGTTATGAGCTAGGATTACTCGCCGCCGCAGGCAGTTTAACAATTATACCTGGGGCTATAGTGATATACTTTGTGAGAAATTACATAGCAAAAGGATTTGCGCTTGGGAGAGTATGATGATTTTTAGTCCATTAAATGCAGCTACGTGGGGTGATATGGCAAAAGAAAAAGAAAAAGGTTTCTTTGAATTCGAATTTATCACTTGGATGGCTTGGACTTGGCAAACAGCTGCTTTTTTTATTTTTATTGCACTTTGTTTAACTGCAATGGTTATTTGGGAAAAAAAATCTCCAGGAGGAAGTCCAAGAAAAGGAATTTTGGGATTAGACACAACAAGAGGTGATAGGTTGTTTATATCTCTTCTAGGAAGTGCCTTTATACATCTTTTTTGGTTGGCTTTAGTTGGAAGTGTGTTATGGATAGCAACCATAATCTGCGTTGGCTATGCAGTTATAGTTTTTAGATATGTCTAGGAAAAATAATGATTAAAGTAGGAATTAATGGATTTGGTAGGATAGGAAGGCTTGTTCTTAGAGCTATCCTTGAAAATTATAAGAGCAAAATTCAAGTCGTGGCTATCAATGATTTAGGATCAATTGAGACAAATGCTCACTTAATAAAATATGATAGTACACATGGAACAATAAATGAGGATATTCAAACATCTAGTGACGGATTTAAAATTTCAAATCAAAATATTAAAGTTTTCGGAGAGAAAGATCCAGCCAACATTCCTTGGGGGAAAGTAGGGGCGGATGTCGTTTTAGAGTGTACAGGTATTTTTTTAGACAAAAAGTCATCTGAAAAACATATAAAAGCTGGAGCAAAAAAAGTGATAATTTCGGCTCCTGGCAAAGAGGTAGATTTTACAATTGTTCAAGGAGTCAATAGCAAAGACCTTAAGAAAGAACATAACATTATATCGAATGGCTCTTGCACCACAAATTGCCTGGCTCCTGTTGCTATGGTTTTAGAGAAGAACTTTGGAATTAATTATGGGTATATGACAACCATTCACAGTTATACCGGTGACCAAAAATTATTAGACACTTTGCACAAGGATTTGAGAAGAGCGAGATCAACAGAAGGTGCCATGATACCTACATCTACCGGCGCAGCTAAAGCAATGAGTTTGGTTCTACCAAGCTTAAAAGGAAAACTCGATGGAACCGCAATAAGAGTTCCAACACCTAATGTATCTCTGATCGATTTCACATTAGTCACAGAAAAAGAAGTGAGCACAGAGCAGATTAATAAAGCTATGACAGATGCAGCTAGAGGTGAATTAAAAGGTATTTTGGACGTAAATAAAGAACCATTAGTATCAAAAGACTTTAACCATAATCCATATAGTTCAATTTTTGATTTAACTCAAACCCAAGTTGTTAAAGGTAAATTTAGTAGAGTTTTATCCTGGTATGATAATGAGTGGGGCTTTTCAAATAGAATGTGTGATACAGCGATACAAATCGCTAAATATATTTAACTCTTACCTTCAGCTTGTTCAATTAATTTTAAAGTATTTGAAGGTATATCATCGTCTTCACTATTCGTTGTATTATAAGTTTTTTTAGGCATAGAATTTTTTTTGAAATTATTTAAATCATTTATTGCATCAAGTATCTCTTCAACAGAGTATTTTTTTTCCATTAGGATCCAACTTTATAAAGTCTTATCATATTAGTCATGCCTGCATTACCAAAAGGTAATCCAGCCGTAATCACAACAAAATCATTTTTTTTAATATTCTTGTCTTTTTTTATTATTTCTCGAGATATGTTCATCATATCCTTCCATCCACTAGCATCACGACTATTGATGGAGTGCACGCCCCATAATAAAGACATTTGTCTACTAATATTAATATTGGGAGAAATTGTAATTATTTTTACCCTTGGTCTAACAGCTGATACGAGTTTTGCAGTATTCCCAGAGTTAGAAAAGGCAATAATAGCTTTAACTGAAGGATTATAGGCCAGATCTTTAACTGAGAGAACTATGGATTTGATAGGGTCTTTCTTAACATCAATTGAATTTTTAAAGTCCTCTATATGCTCTTTTTTATATTTTTCAGTAGATATTATTGTTTTAACCATTGTCTTAACAGATTGGTAAGGATATCTGCCAACTGCAGTTTCAGCTGAAAGCATAACCGTATCAGCTCCTTGAAAAATTGCGGTAGCTATATCATTAATTTCAGCCCGTGTCGCAGTATAGTTATCAATCATACTTTCTAACATTTGTGTAGCAACAATTACTGACTTAGAACTTTCATTACATTTTTTTATCAGACCAAGTTGAATTTTTGGAACTTCGCTATGACCAATTTCTAAAGCAAGGTCACCTCTAGCTATCATGATAGCGTCAGAAGCTTTAATAATTTCATTTATATTTTTTAGAGCCAATTTGTTTTCAATCTTGGATATTATACCAACGTCTTTATTTATTAATTTTCTAGCTTGATGTACTAATTTAGCATTTTGTAAATATGATAAAGCGATCCAATTGCAACCAATTTTTTTTGCAATCTTAATATCTGATTTATCTTTATTTGTTAAATTATTGAAAGGTAATGAAATATCTTTTATGTGAACACTTTTTTTATCATTAATAGTGAAGTTTTGACTTAAGCATTTTGTAATAATAGATTTTCGATTGGCTCTTGTTACTTTGAATGCAAATTTTCCATCATCAATTAAAACAATGTTACCTTTTCTAATTTTTTTTATCAATTTTGGATAAGGCAAATTTACTCTAGAGTTGTCACCAAGTTTCTTATTTAAGTCAAACGTGAAAGTTTGATTTTTTTTAATTATTTCATTTTTGTTTTTAAAATTACCAATCCTTAACTTCACGCCTTGTAAATCAGCTATGATTGCAATTCTTTTTGATGTTTTTTTTTCAAGTTTTCGAATTTTATTAACAGATTTTTTTATCTCCGAAACATCGTGACTAAAATTAATTCTAAATGCATCTACACCTAAATTTATAATCTTTTTTAGTATATTCGAAGAAGATATGGCTGGTCCTAAAGTGGCAATAATTTTGGCTTTTTTTTCCATTGTTTTATAAGGATGTTATATTATCATTAAATTAATCAAATGAAACAAGTCTTTCACAAAATCCAAATAGAAACAAAAGGTCAAAATCTTTATAATTTTACTAAAAAAATTGAAGATTGGATATCTAAAGAAAAATTAAATAGCGGCATTCTCACAGTAAGTATTTTACATACTAGTGCGTCTTTAATGATACAGGAAAATGCAGATCCAGATGTAATGAAGGACATGAAAAATTTTTTTGATAAACTTGTTCCGATGGATAACAATTATAAGCATGATGCAGAAGGTAAAGACGACATGCCGGCTCACATTAAGTCAGCCCTAACAAATTCACATTTATCTCTTTCTATTCAAAAAAATCGTATAATTCTTGGAACGTGGCAAGGATTATATTTATTTGAACACAGACTGGAAAGTCACACTAGAGAAATCAATCTTCATTATATTGGAGACTAATTAGCAACCTTTAAAGGAATTAGATATTTCTTTTAATAAATCCATATACATACTTTTACCCTTGTCTAATGTTGCACCTAAGGGATCTAAAACACCGGTTTTAATTTTTGTATCTTTTGCAATTGATTTAATTATTGCTGGATTAAATTGTGGTTCGGCAAACAAACAATTAACCTTTTCATGTTCAATTACTTCTCTAATTTCAGATAATTGTTCTGCGCCTGGTAAAACATCCGGATTTACTGTTAAGGCTCCTAAAACCTTAATACCGAATCTATTTTCAAAATATTGATAAGCATCATGGAAAACTACAAATCTTAGATTGCCTTTAAGATCTCTTTTAATATTTTTAGTTAAATTATCTAACTCTGATTGGGCTTTTTTTGAATTCGCCTTATATTTTGAACTGTTATTGGGATCTAATTTAATTAATTGTTTTTCAATTTCTTTTATAATTACTTTAGCATTCATTGGATCAAGCCAAACATGTGGATCGTGTTCACCATGAGCATGTCCCTCATGTCCATGATCATCGTGTTTTTTCTCTTTATGACCATGTCCATGATCATCGTGTTTTTTCTCTTTATGACCATGATCCTCAAATACATTTTTTTCTCTGAATTTTAATTTTTTAATGCTTTTTAATTCCATTATTTCTACATTCACTGCTTTTTTAGCAATTGTGTTTAAAGGTTTTTCCAAGAAAGCCTCTAAATCTTCACCAACCCAAATTATAAGGTCAGCATTTTCAATTATTTTTGCGTGAGAAGGTTTTAAACTAAATCCATGGGGAGAATTATAACCATCGACTATTAAGTCTGGTCTACCTACACCATCCATAACGTAACTAACTAGGGAATGAACGGGTTTAATTGATGCTACAACTTTTACATCAGCTTTAGATATTGAAATAGTAAACAAAAGTGTAATTATTATCGATGAAATTAAAGGAAGAATTTTTTTCATAATATGTTATAAAGTAACAAAGTGTTATAATATAACATATATAATTGCAAGGATTAATTTTGTGAATAAATTTGGTTTAGAGACATTAATTAAAGTAGATAAAGTAGGTCTATTTAAAAATAATAAATGGCTAGTGAGAGGAGTTTCTTTAGAGGTAAAAAGAGGAGAAATCGTTACATTAATCGGACCTAATGGATCAGGAAAAACAACAACTGCAAAAATTGCTCTTGGTATTCATAAAAAGATTGAGGGAAAAGTTTTAAAATTTACAAAAAAAATTGGATATGTGCCGCAAAAAATTTCTATCGACTGGACATTACCAATTAGAGTTGTTGACTTTATGTTACTTACTCAAAGTCTTAGTGAAGAAGAAATAATTAATGCTTTAAAATTGACTGGAGTTGAGCACCTAAAAAACAATACTTTAAGTAATTTATCTGGAGGAGAGTTTCAGAGAGTCTTAATTGCAAGAGCTATTGCAAAAATGCCTGATCTATTAGTTTTGGACGAACCGGTGCAAGGAGTAGACTTTAAAGGTGAAATTTCTCTTTATGAATTAATAAAAGAAATCTCTGAAAAAATTAATTGTGGAATCCTGCTAATATCACATGATTTACATCTGGTCATGTCATCCACAGATTATGTGGTTTGCCTTAATGGACATGTTTGTTGTTCAGGCACACCCCAGTCTGTTGCTAATAACAATAAATATCAAGAGCTATTTGGAGATCGTGCTTCAACAATTTTGTCTGTGTACGAACATAAACACGATCATACTCACTCTCAAGACGGAACAATAAAAAGGAAACAATAAATGTTTGACGATTTTTTTATAAGAGCTTTAATTGCAGGAATAGGGATAGCATTAGTAACTGGACCATTAGGATGTTTTATAATTTGGAGAAGATTATCTTTTTTTGGTGATACGTTATCCCACTCTGCGCTTTTAGGAGTTACTATAGCTTTCTTTTTTGAAATAAATATAGCTTTTTCAGTTTTTTTAATTTCATCGGCAATCGCCCTTATACTTTTAAAACTTCAAAAAACAACTAAACTCCCTGGAGATGCTTTATTAGGATTGTTAGCCCATTCATCTCTTGCAGTTGGTTTAGTAGTAATTGGTTTTCTAACTACAATCCGATTTGATATAATGGGGCTACTATTCGGAGACATTTTAGCTGTAAACGAAATAGATTTATTAATAATTTGGATTGGCGGGGCATTAATTTTGTTAATTTTAAAATTAATTTGGAAACCTTTGTTTGCATCAACAGTAAACCATGAGTTAGCTGAAGCTGAAGGTATGAACCCGGATAGAGTTAATGCAATTTTCACAGTTTTATTAGCAGCTATAATTGCAATATCTATTAAAATTGTAGGATTATTATTGATCACTGGAATGTTAATAATGCCAGCTGCAATGGCGAGAAATATATCAACTAACCCAATTCAGATGGTAAAACTTTCAATAATAGGTGGATTACTATCAGTTTTTATTGGCCTGTTTTCATCATTACAAATTAATACTCCTTCAGGACCCTCTATAATATCCGCTGCATTACTTTTATTTTGTTTAACACTTATTAAGATCAAAAATTATTCTGAATTGAAAAAATGAAACTAAATTGGTAAATTAAACTTATGACACAAGCGCAAATACTTTCTAAAAATCAACAAATCGTTTTGGATATAATAGAAAAAGCTAGAGGTCCTCTGAAAGCCTACTCTATTTTGTTCAATGTTCAAAAAAAGGGAATAAATGCACCTCAACAAATATACAGAGCTTTAGACAAATTGATCAAGTTAGGTAAAATTCATAAAATTGAAAGCAAAAATGCGTTTGTTGCATGCAGGAACACTGACTGTGAAATTTCCAAAGCTACTGCATTTTCAATCTGCGAAAATTGCGAAATGGTTGATGAAATTAGTGATACTAAACTCTCAAAATATTTAACTAGTTTTAATAAAAAAGGAATGAAATTTAAAAGATTTAACTTAGAATTTTTTGGACTTTGTAAAAAATGCAAGTAATTATTTCTATATAAGCTAGAAATTTAATTTCAAAAGCATATATTCTATATTTCACTTTTTAGTTGTAATACGGTTACATTACACACTACATTTTGTTATCATAATGCATAAATTAACAACTCTAGAGGGGGTTAAAATGAGATCATTAATAAAACTTTTAGCCATTATATCGATGGCTTTATTTACACAAACTGCTGCAAATGCTGCTTGCGGTAAAATTACGTATGCGAATATGAATTGGGCCTCGGCATCATTGATGGCAAATATTGACAAAATAATTCTAGAGAAAGGTTTTGGTTGTGAGGTAGAGTTGTTACCTGGCGATACAATGCCTTCTTTCACCTCTATGAATGAAAAAGGTCAGCCTGATGTTGCGCCTGAGTTATGGGCAAACTCAGTTATGAGTCCGCTTAAGAAAGCTGTAGGAGAGGGCAGAATTCACATTGTTAATAAAGGTCCAATTACGGGACTTGGTGAGGGTTGGTTCGTGCCACCTTATACAATGAAAAAACATGGAATTAAAACTGTTCAAGACTTGTTAAAAAGACCTGACTTGTTCCCGCATCCGGAAGATAAAAGCAAAGGAGCATTTGTTGGATGTCCCGCTGGTTGGGGATGTCAATTAATTAATAATCAACTTTTTAAAGCTTTTGAAATGGAAGCTAAAGGTTGGAAATTAGTTGACCCAGGATCAGCTGCAGGACTTGATGGTTCAATAGCTAAAGCGGTAGAGAGAGGTGATAATTGGGTTGGATATTATTGGAGCCCAACTGCAATAATTGGAAAGTATGATATGAAACTTTTAGATTTTGGAGTTAAATGGGGAGGTGATGATAATTGGCACAAGTGTGTGGTAAAACCAGAACAAGAGTGCGCAACACCAAAAAAAACTCGATGGGTAGACTCTGAAGTTTACTCGGTTGTAACTGATAACTTTAAAAAGTCTGCTGGACCTGATGCCATGAAATACATGAAAAAAAGAATTTATCCAGGGAATGTGATGAATTCAATGTTGGTTTACATGACTGACAACCAAGCTGAAGGTGAAGATGCAGCGATGGAATTCATGAAAAAACACGAAAAAGTTTGGTCCAAATGGGTCTCGTCATCAGTCGCAAAAAAAATTAAAGCAGGAATTTAAATTAAATAACTGTTTAAATGCAACTCGAATTCTTCTTAAATTTTCCCTCCATGGAGAGGGAAAATTTGAGGGATTTAAAAAAAGGTATAGACCTTACTTTTAAAGATTTTTCTCGAGAGTATGGAGACTCAATCGAGGGCTTTTTTGGTCCTCTATTAAAATTTCTGGTTTGGTTTGAAAAGTTTTTAATTACAACACCCTGGCCTCTAATTATAATATTATTATCATTCTTAGCGTGGTTAAGTTCAAGAAGTATTAAATTATCTATTGGTACCGCAATTAGCTTTTTTTTAATTGGATATTTTGGAATGTGGAAAGACACAATGTCCACAATGGCAATAATATCCGTAGCAACTTTAATTTGTTTAATCTTGGGTGCCCCGATTGGAATTTTAATGGCTAGATCTCAGAGGTTGACAAATATTTTATCTCCTGTTTTAGACATGATGCAAACTATACCTACATTTGTATATTTAATTCCGATCATAATGCTTTTAGGTATTGGTAAAGTTCCTGGATTATTAGCAGTATGTGTCTACGCAATTCCTCCTATTGTCAGGTTAACAAATTTAGGAATAAGAGAAGTTGATAAGAGATTTGTCGAGGCGGCAAAAGCCCTTGGTATTAAAAAAAGAGTAATACTTTTTAAAATTGAGATTCCATTAGCATTACCCTCAATAATGACTGGAGTAAATCAAACAATTATGATGGCACTAGCAATGGTTGTTATAGCCTCAATGATAGGTGTTAGTGGTTTAGGTGTCCCAATCTTAAGATCCATCTCTAATCAATTTCTTGCTTTAGGGTTGATGAATGGATTAGCCATCGTGGCTTTAGCAATTATTTTTGATAGGATTTCACAGAATTATGCTCGAAGAATACAAAAGCATAAAAATGCAAAAAGATAATTAATCTTTAAGAATTTTAATTTTTCTAATGTGGGAAGGTTTAATTTCGCAGCATCCTCCTAGGATTTTTGCACCTCGTTTTTTAAGTTGTTTACATATTTGAAAAAATTTATTTGGAGTTAAATCTTTTCTTTTGCCGAGTTGCACCTTAGGGTTGTTGGAGTCGGGCTTCCAACCCGCGGGAATATGCTCAAAAGCATTAATTTTGAAGCCAAAAGGCGCCTTAATTTTAGAAATGTCTTTCATAATATATCTTAAATCTTCCACAGAAACACAAGAGGCAATAAAACCCATTGGTTTATATTTTTCGAGTTTTTTAACTACTGTAATAAACTTTTCCTTAGATGGTAACAATCCCTTTGATCTAATATGTATACCAATTAAAAATTGTTTTCTAAATTGTTTTATGGCCTCTATCGCAATTTTGCACTCCATATAACTACTCATCACATCTAAATAAAAAAAATCAACATATGGATTGATTTGATCTGCTTGTGTTCTGAAACCATTCTTAATAAATCTTAGATCATTTCCAAGATCTGCAAAATAAGTAAAATTTTGAGGAGGCAAACTTCCAGCTACCAGGACTTTCTTTTTTGATTTTATAGCAGCGTATCTTGCAAGTTTACCTGCAGTTTGATTTAAATATTTATATTTACCTTCTAATTTATTTTCAATAAGTCTACGTTTCCTACTTCCAAAGGTATTAGTTACTATTACGTCTGCTCCAGCATTGATAAAATCAAGATGGATTTTGATCACCGTGTTATGATATTTTTTATTTAATAGGGCAGAGGCACCCCAAATAGTGCCGTAAGGCTTAACCCCTCTATTAAGAATTTCTTGACCCATTCCCCCATCAAGAATTCTAGTTTTGTGAAAAAAATTTTTATTCAGAGACTTCAAGTCCAAAAAAAGTTAAAACTAGTATTATGGCACCAAAAATTAGCAACCACATAAACCACTGCGATGCGACTTTTGACAAAGACCCTTTATCTATACCTTTCCATGGCATAAATGTGTAAGTAGCTAATGTCACTAATATAAAAAAGAGCAATAGGTTAGTAAGTGTTATCATAATTATTTTACTGTACGATATTAAACATAAATAATAAACACTATTTTTAGATAATCTAGTTAATTTTTCTTACTATTAGAACAAAGATAATAGAGGTACAAAACATAATTAACGCATAGGCAGCTGTTGGCACCATAAAGACTATACTATCAAATAATTGTGTAGTTACAAACACTGCCAAAGTTCCATTTTGTAAGCCACACTCCAATGAAATACACTTTCTTTGGGCAATGCCAGATGTAAAAAATTTAGCAACATAATATCCCACAAAAATCATTGTCATATTTAAAATAAAAGCAACTAAACCCGCTCTTGTTATATAAGAAACAATCCTATCCCATTCCTCAACCCAAATTGCAATAAATACGATTAAAAATAAAATAACTGATATCCTTTGTATTATAAGAGTCTTAGAAACAATAAAATCAGTCATTAAAGTTCTAATAATCATTCCAAAAATCACAGGAACGGTTACTACAAAAAACATTTTCATTGCTATATTTAGCATTGATATATTTTTTGCGGTTTCAATTCCTAAAAATTCAGCAGAGTTAAATACTATTAATGGAACTATAAAAATACTTAATAAACTTACAATTGCTGTTAAACTTACTGATAGGGCAACGTCTCCATCTGCAAACTTTGTAAGAATATTTGAGGTTACTCCTCCTGGTGCTGCAGCTATTATCATCATTCCTAAAGCAATTTCTGGCGTAAGTGATAAAATATTAATTAATGTAAAAGCAATTATTGGGAGTAAAATAACCTGACATACAAAACCAACAAGAAAATCTCTAGGATTTTTTACCACTCTTATGAAATCTTGAACTGTTAAGCCTAGACCTAAACCTAACATAATTATTGCAAGACATATTGGAGCTATTTTTGTTACGATTTCCATGATTTGTTAAACCACAATTCAAAATGGGTTTCAAATAAAACCCAAAGTGGTACAATCTATGGTTGTTTTTAATTCAATTAGAAATAGTATCAATTTATGAGAATTACGACATCAAAAATTAAAAATGCTAAGCAGTTGAATTACTCTAAGCAGCAAACCCCTTTTTTAAAGATTAAAAAATCAGTTAAACCTGACTTATATTATTTATTTAAGCAAAAAAAAGAAGCTAATAAATATTAAATTTACTTAGAAACTTTCAATTCTTTATAAATATTGTTAACTCTATAAACTTCATAGGCTAAATTAAAATAACATTCGTACTCTATAATATTCGGCGTTACATCAAAATGGTAATGACCTGCTTCCATTTTATCTTTATAGGAATGAAAATGTGTATGTTCACCGGACTCTCTTAAGTTAAGATTACCACCCGTTGGATCTCCCGTCCAAAGAACTGAATAGCATTGTAAGTTTGGTCCTACAGGTTCATAAAATTGTAAAAAATCTTTTGTACATTTCATCAATTTTGGATCATAGTACTCATGTTTAATATCATCATAATCTGGCTGAACATGTGATTTAACACTGCCTTTAAGGATCCTAAAAACTCCTCCCATCGCAATGTGACCACTTTCTTTTAAAGCGATATTTTCTATTAATGAGTTACGTATTGCTTGTGGTAAAGACCCTTGTTTTCCAATTCTTTTTTTTAGTAAAATTTTAATTACTTTTCCTATTTTTCCATCTGAAAAAAAAATATTACCTAATCCTCCATGTTTTCTCGCCGTATATTTTTTACTTACGCATTCTTTATTTTTTCCAACTTGAGCAATTATAGACTTAGATTCATTAGTAATTAAATTCTCATTGATGACTAATTCACCACAGTGTCCCTCTAAACAAGACATTGCACCTGACCCAGCACCAAGAGCATAAGACTTTTCCGATCCGATTTTTTTTGAAATTTCTTCATAATCAAACTCAGTCCCAATATATCTTTTATCGTGCATATAGGGCTCTCCACCAACATCAATTATGCGCTCATGACCTGATATTCCTTCAGCCGGACAATCCCATTTTTTTAAATTTGGACAATCAACTATTTCAACTTTAGTATCTTGATAATTTGCTCTAAGTCCTTTTTCTAAGGCTTTAGCGACAATCTGCAGGGAGGGATTATTAAATTTAGCTCTTTCAATTTTGAGTTTCATATGGTTATTTATAGATTATGAATACTTTAGCAGAAAAATTAGTAGATGCATGGAAAAAAAGAGAATTAATTAAAATTAATTCTGGAGAATTACCGAAGAGCAGAGAGGAGTCTCACAACATTCAAAAACAATTTCATGATATTTTAAAGAAAAAAACAGTTGGTTGGAAAATCGGTCTTGTTTCGAAGAATTTACAGGAGGGGGCCAAAGTAAAAGGTCCGATGATAGGTAAAATCATAGATGAAACAGTTTTAATGAATCCACTTAAAGTAGATTACAGTAAAGTTCCAGATTGTATTCTTGAATGTGAATTTTGTTTGAAATTTTTAGAGGATACAAAAATGATACCTGGTGCAGAAAATAAAACAGGTAACTATGAAGCTTACATAGCGTTAGAATTAGTATCTACAAGAGTTCACTCAGAAAGCAAAAAAGAATTGAGTCCAATAAATATGATGAATTTAAATATAGCTGACAACGGTGGTGCTGGAGCGATTGTAATTGGAGAACAAATAAAAAATCTTGATAAAATTGACTTAGATTCTATTCAAGTTGAAATTAACCTAAACGGTAATGTAACCGAGCCCTTCTTTAAAGGTGAAAAAAGAGCTGGTCCAATCGAAGCAATTAAATGCATAATTAATGAATTTAAAGATAATCCTGTAACTTTTAAAAAGGGAGATTGGTTTATGACTGGTTCGGTCATACAGCCCTTTAAAGTAAATAAGGGAGATAAACTTAAAGTTGACTTTAGAACTTTAGGAAAAATCAACGTCGATTTTATTTGATGAAGGTTGCAGTCGTAACAGGCTCTAGCAAAGGCATAGGTTCTTCTATTGCAAAAGATTTAAATAAAAAAAAAATTAAGGTAATTTTAATCGCAAGATCGAAAAAACTTTTAAAGAGAGTACAACAGAATTTACCTTATCCAAAATTATCACAAATTATATCTAAAGATTTAAGATCTCTATCTGCATGCAATTTCGTTGGAAAAAAAGTGAAAAAAATTAATTATTTAATCAATGTTGCTGGAGCGACTAAAGGAGGTCACTTTCTTAAACTCGATGATAAAACATGGAATGATGGTTTTGATTTAAAATTTAAATCTGCTTTAAGGTTAAGTAAAATTTTTTGGCCAAAATTAAAAAAAAATAGAGGAAAGATAATTAATATTGGCGGAGGTGCTGGGTCATGGGAAAAACCATCAAGGACATTTATGATTGGTGGGGCTGTAAACATAGCTCTAAATCATTTTACCAAAACTTTGTCATTACAAGGTAATTTGGATAAAGTTTCAGTATCTATAATTAATCCAGGAATGACTCTAACTGGAAGACTAGAAAGGTTACTTAAAGCAGACTCAAAGATTTTAAAAAAAAGTGTAAAACAACTTTTAAAAGAGAGAACTAAATTAGCCAAAATCAAAAGACCGACAAAACCAGAAGAAATCGCAAAGCTCACATTAAAATTAATAAAAGATAAAAAATCTAATGGTAAAGTTCTTTCTATTGATGGTGGAAAAATTAAGAATATAAGTTAATTATTTAGCTAATTTCAAAGCTTGCTCACAAATATTTTGAACATTTATACCTTCATTTAATAAAAAAGATTTTTTTGAGTTGATGAAATTATTTAGACACTTAAAATAAGAGTCTTTATGTCTAATTGCAAAGTCTTTATTTAAAGTTTTTTTGTTCGAATAATCATCTGAATTTAAAATAAATTTTTCTCCAAAAATCTTTATTCTCTCTATATTCCCTAATCTACACATTCTACTAAATACTAATTCAACATTTATATTATTCCTTAAACGCATGTTGATTACAGCATCAGAAAAATCACCTTTTTTTAAAAAATCTTCAGTGCTTATCGATTTTGAAATTACAATTATTTTTTTTGGCAAGGAATTACCTAACCAACACGCAAGGTCAAAAAAATGAAAACCTTTATCGTAGAATAAGCCTCCATTCCTCACAGATAGACTTATATTGTGATTTGCAGATCTAGAGATAATTTGAATAATTTTAATTTTTTTACCCTTAGTTTTTTCTTTTAGAGAAACATACTCTCTTGAAAAACGTCTATTAAGACCCACACAAAATTTAATATTGTTTTTCCTAATTAAACTCTCTATTTTTTTTAAGTTTCTATGACTCCCCGTAATCGGTTTTTCACAGTAAACAATTTTTTTATGTTTTATTAATTTTTTTATATAGAATTCATGGGTATTAGTGGGTGAAGCTATTATAAATAAATCTATGTTTGTTTGATTTAAAATTTTATCGAAATTGTTTGAAGTTTGGCATTTAAATTTTTTAGAAAACTTTTTACAAAGTTTTTGATTTTTGTCATAAATATATGACAATTGAGTTTTTTTGATTTTTATTAAATTTTTACAATGTATTTGACCAATTTTAGATAAACCAATAACACAAGAATTAATCATTAATATTTAATCCATTTTTTCTTAGCAGAAGATTTAACACATCCGTCAATAAATTTTGCTGTAAGTAATCCCTCATAGGCCGTAGGGAAAAAATACTTTTTTTTTGAATTTTTTGAATTAATCTTTGTAGCAATTTCTTTATATAAATTTGAAAAAGCACTTAGGTATCCCTCTGGATGGCCATATTTTATTCTTGAAAATTTTCTTGAAATACCACTTTCATTAAAACTTCTTTCTAAAAACTTTGTAGCACCATTAGCCGCACTGTATTTTAAATAGTTAGGATCATTCTGAACCCATTCCAAACTACCTTTGTCGCCGAAAATTCGTATCTTTAATCCATAAACACCGCCTTTAGCAGTTGTTGAAGCCCAAAATAATCCTTTAGCTCCATTTTCATAATTTATAAAAACTTGAGCATTAGTATCAAACTTAATTTTCTTTGAATATTGCTTAATATCAGCGAATAAGCTTTTTCCTTTAAGGCCGGTAATATAGTTACAAAGATGATATGCATGTGATCCAATTTCATTTAGAACAGTAGAAACTCCGGCGACTTTTTTATCCAATTTCCATTTAAATATTTTTTTTGCGTTACTAGGTGTAACTTTTTTTCCATTAGACCAATCTTGAATATATTCAACGTTAATATATTCAATTTTACCAAGTTTTTTATCTTCTATTAATTTTTTTGCTTGTCTAACCATTGGATATGCTGAATAATTATGTGTGAGTCCATAAACTATTTTCTTATTATTTTTTATTGTTCTGAAAAGTTTTTTAGCTTGTATAAGAGAGCCAGCAAAAGGTTTATCTGATATTACATGAATGTTATTTTTAATAAAAAATTCCGCAATTTCTTGATGACTTCCAGGAGGTGTCATAATTGCAACAACCTCAATACCATTTTTAATCTTTTTTTCATTTAGACAAAGATCTTTAAAATTTCTGTAACATCTTGTTTTTTTTATACCAATACTAGATCCAAAGGATTTATTAATTTTGTAATTTCGTGAAAAAACGCCCGCAACAATTTCATATTTGTCATCAAATCTTGAAGCGATCCTATGAACGTGTCCTATCCAAGAATTGGGTCCACCACCTATAATTCCAAGTCTTAATCTTTTCATTAATTAACTTTAACTTTTTTTCCAGTTTTCGCACTTTTTAATATCGCATCAAATATTTTAAGCGATTGCAAGCCATCATTTCCACTTACTTTGGGTTTTGTTTTGCCTAAAACAACAT
>CACNRH010000008.1 GCA_902622825.1 uncultured Pelagibacteraceae bacterium | reverse complement strand
TATTTGTTATGCCGGACATACCGATGTTGTGCCTCCCGGAGATTATAAAGACTGGACACATCATCCATTTAAGCCAATAGTTAAAAAGGGTCATTTGCTCGGAAGAGGCGCAAATGATATGAAAAGTTCTATAGCCTGTTTTATGGCGGCAGTAAGTGAATTCTTACAAAATAATCCGAAATTTCCAGGATCAATTAGTTTTCTTATAACTGGCGATGAAGAAGGTTATGCGATTAATGGAACCAAAAAGGTGGTTGACTTTTTAAGGAAGAAAAAGGAAAAAATTAACTTTTGTATTGTTGGAGAGCCAACGAACCCAAAAAGACTTGGAGAGATGATTAAAATAGGTAGGCGTGGAAGTTTATCAGGCTCAATAGAAATTTTTGGAACTCAAGGACACATAGCATATCCGCATTTATCAAATAATCCTATAAGTGCGATGGTAAAAGTTTGTGATAACTTAAAGAAAAAACCTCTTGATAATGGAAATAAAAATTTTCAGCCATCAAACTTAGAATTTACAAGTATTAATGTTGATAATAAGGCACATAATGTAATTCCTTCATCAGTTAAAGCCCAATTCAATATTAGATATAATACTTTTCATACGGCTGGATCTTTGCAAAAGAAAATTCGTTCAATGATCGCAAAAATTTGTAAAAAGAAAAAATGTAAGTTTAAAGTGTCATTTATCCCTAATGGCGATGCCTTTATCACAAAACCTGGCAAATCAACACAAATGGCAAAAAAAGTAATCAAAAGAATTACCAAAATTAATCCTGTTTATTCAACAACTGGCGGTACATCGGATGCGCGCTTTATAAAAAAAATTGCGCCTTGTCTAGAATTTGGTTTAGTTAACAAAACTATGCACAAAGTGGATGAGTGCGTTTCTATTTCAGATCTAAAAAAATTGAAAAAAATATACTACACATTTCTTAAAGAGTATTTTAAATGAAAAAAAAACTCTATAAGGTAAAAAAATCAAATATTCATAAGAGAGGTTTGTATGCTTCAAAAGATATAAAATCAGGTACAAAAATTATTCAATACAAGGGAAAAATAATTACTGTAAAAGAAACTGAGCGTAACCCAAAGTTTGACAATGATAAGTCAATATATCTTTTTAATTTGACTAAAAAATATGACCTAGATGGTGACTTCAAATATAATACTGCAAGATTAATTAATCATTCATGTGATCCAAATTGTGAGGTTGATGGAATTGGGTTAAAACTTTGGATCTACGCAATAAAGGATATAAAAAAAGGTGAAGAACTGTCTTACGATTATGGATTTAGCTATGATGAGGATTACAAAAACTTTCCATGCAAATGCCGATCTAAAAACTGTGCAGGTTTTATTGTGAGATCAGAGTCTAGGTGGAGAATTAAAAAGAATAAAAAACCAAAACAAATCAGTATTTAACTTTTTCAAGATATAAACCCGTTGGTGGTGCAGGTGGAGCACACATTGATCTTTTTTTTGAATATAAAGTTTTTTTTAATCTTTTTATATCCCACTTGCCTTCACCGACAAATTTTAAACAACCCACCATCGATCTTACCTGTTGTTGTAAAAATGATTTAGATACAAATGAAATATTAATTAAACCGTTGCTACTTTTTTTTACGATAATTTGTTTTAGTGTTCTAATAGGAGATTTAGCGTTACAAGAGGATGATCTAAAAGCAGTAAAATCATTTTTTCCTGTGAGAATTTTTGCGCCTTTTTTCATCTCTTTAATATTCAATCTTTTTTTTACATGCCATGCTCTATTTTTGTATAATGATAAATGGCTACTTCTGTTAAAAATGATATAATTATATCTTCTTTCTAACGCATTAAATCTTGCATTAAAATCTGTATTTTTTTTTTTTAGTGATAAAATTGAGATGTTTTTTGATTTTAAAAAATGATTTAATGTACCTATCAATTTCTTAGTATCAATTTTATAAGCTGTTTTAAAGTTAGCTGACTGGCCAATCGCGTGCACACCAGCATCAGTTCTGCCAGATCCGATTAATTTTATATTTTCTTTTAAAAACCTTTTTAAAATTTTTTGGATTTCTCCTTGTACCGATAATCCTTTTTTTTGAATTTGCCAGCCTATGAATTTGGTGCCGTCATACTCAATTATCATGTGATAATTAAAAATTTTCAATTTAAATCAGACCCTTTCTTAATGCTGTTTCCCGCTAAAAAATATTCTGCTTTTACAATATTTTTTCCCTCTTTTTGTAATTTTAAAATTTTGATAGAGTTTTTTCCTGTAGCAACTGTAAGGCTGTCGTCTAAAACTTCACCCGCTCTGCCTTGCTTTATTACCTCATCGGCCTCAAGGACCTTTATACGCTTATTATTATATTCAAACCACGCTCCTGGAATGGGGTTAAAAGCATTGATTTTGCCTAAAATATCTTTTGCTTCTTTACTCCAATCTATTTTTGTCTCAAACTTTTCTATTTTTTTTGCATAGGTAGATTTGGACACGTCTTGATTTACAAATCGCGCACTTTTTAATGATATGGTTTTTAATGAGTCAATTACAGCTTGAGCGCCGATAGATGACAATTTTGTTTTTAATTCTCCGGCATTAGTTTTTTTATCTATTTTAACCTTGACTTGCTTCATATAAGGACCTTCGTCTAAACCATAAGTTATTTTCATAATTGAAACTCCGGTTTCTTTATCCAAATTTAGTAGTGCACGTTCAATAGGGGCTGCACCTCTCCACTTGGGGAGTAGTGAGGCATGCAAATTGATGAACAATAAATTACGAATATCTAAAAATTTTTTTGGTATTAATTTTCCGTATGCCACGACAACAACTAAATCCGGTTTGTTTTTTAAAAAATAATCATAATCCTCATCACTAAGATAATTTGGATGCTTCACTTCAATACCCTCTGTTTCAGCAACTAAGTGTATAGGACTTTTGTGTATTTTTTGACCCCTAGATTTTTTTTTTGGTGGTTGGGTGTAAACTCTAATAATTTTATAACCAGAGTCTATTATTGATTTTAAAGATGGTACTGAGAACTCTGGAGTTCCCATAAATATTATTTTTAATGCCATGTAAATTATACTACTATTCTTTCTTGTTCTTTTTTTTGTTTAGCAACTTTTTTTTCTATTAAAGACTTTTTTAATTTAGATAAATGATCAATAAATAGTACGCCATTTAAATGGTCAACTTCATGTTGGATGCAAGTCGATAGAATTCCCCCAGCCTCCAAGACACTTTCCTTGCCATTGTAATCAAGAAATTTAACTTTACACTTTTCTGGTCTTTCGATTAATGCAAATTGATTTGGTATGGATAAACAACCTTCTTCGTAAGAACCCTTACTTTCAGATTTCCAAATAATTTCTGGATTAACAAAAAAAAACGGGGACTTTTTCTGATCTTTTGATACATCAATTACCACAACTCTTTTCGCTATTCCGATTTGTATAGCTGCTAAACCTATACCCGGCGCTGCATACATCGTTTCCAACATATCATCCATGAGTTTTTTAGTTTTATTGTCAAAATTAATAATTGCTTTAGATTTTTCTCTGAGTATTGGATCAGGAATGGTAATAATTTTTTTTAAACTCATAACTAAATTATTATATAATAATTAAACTCTTAAAGGTAGTGCGGATGCAATTATTGTATTTCTAATTTGATACAGATTAACTTGATTTAAAAGATTTGTAATAAAGTAAATTGTCTCTGAGTCTAAGTTTTTTACCTCATCTTCTCCAATAATTTCAACAATCTTTAATGCCAAATAACCCTTTTGATTTTTGTTTGCAAGATCTATTAAATTTTTTGGGACTGAATATCGCTCAGCGAATTTTTTAAAGTTTATATCCTCTGTGACTTTTACACCATCTTTTTTTAAAGACTCTACTATTGCAAGATCTTTAGCGGAGAAAAAATAGTTTTTGTTTTTTTTTATTTTTTTATAAACAATCTTTAAATCTTTTGCCGCTTTTGATTTAGAGTAATCATCCTCTATAAAATATTTTAAGACCTTAGATCGATGTAAAATTTTATCATTAAATTTAATTTTACCTTCCTGATATTCTTTTTCTTTTACGATATTTTTTGCAATTGTTTCCTTATATTCCTCTGGTATATCTTTGTCTTTTATATTTTCAAGTTTATTGCTCAAAAATTTTGAGTAAACATTAGAAAGTTTATCTTTTTTAAATAAATCTTTTAAGAGAAATAAATAAGATAGTTGACTAGGGATGTTTTCTGCTAGTAAATATTTTTGATATATTAGAGCTCTTGACTCTAATCCTGAAAGTGAACGATAAGCACTGTTTGCAGTAATTAATGTATTTAAATCAAATTTAAATTGTTTGTATATCTCAAAAATTTGATTTTTATCGAACTTATTTTCATTTGCAGCTTTTTCTAAATCAATTATCTTTTGTACATCTTCTGTATTTTCTACTTTTATTAAATTTGATGCATTTAAATAATCCCATATTGTTTTTTTCGTTTTATCATTTGGTTCATAATTAAAATTTTCTACAGTTATACTGGACAAATAAAAATTTAGTAAATTGTTATCTAATACTTTTCCACTATCTTTTTCTTTGAGTCCCAGTAAATAATTTATTTTGTCATCAAAAAATTCGTTTGAAAGTTTCTGCTCTTTAAGTAAATCGTATTGCAATTGAGCTTCATTTCTTTTATTCGCAAAAACTAAACAATAAATTTTAAATTTTTCTAAATATGGATCTTTGATCTTTACATCAATAAATGAAACTTTTTTGCAAGCATCAGGAATGTTGGCTTTTGCAATATTTCGATCAACCAAGTATTGAATCAATCTACCTTTACTAACAAACTCACCGTTCAATTTTAAAAATTCCTCAATTAGATCCTCCTTATTATTGTCTATAAGCCAGTTGATTTTAATATTTGCGAATATTTCCTCAGATAGTTTTTCAGGTTTATATGAATTTGAAAAAATTGTTTTTATAAAAATCTCTTCTGCAGATCGCGAAAGTTTGAGTTTGTTTATTCTTTTAATGATACTAGTGAATTCTTCCGCACCAGTATTCCCCCACATGTTTATTGTAAAGTCATTCTCACCTGGATCATATAAGCCATAAAGTTTGGCTTGCTCAAATTCTTCAAACTTTTCCTCTTGTATTTGAACTTGTTGATTAAGGTTTTTTTTAAGATTAGCTTTATAAACATTTGAGTCATCAAGTTTCTTTTCAGTGGTGGGTTTATTTGATTTTGTTTGTTTGTTTTTTTTCCAAATATCAACTTCTTCCTCAGCCTGAACATAGAAAAAAGATGTTAAAAATAATATTATAAATAAAATTACTTTACTTGAGTTTAATAATTTCATTAGTTATGTCAGTATTAATTTTTTTTTCTGGTGCCGGAAAATTAATTTTTTCTATTAAAAAAAAAATAGTCAAAACAAATACAACCAAAAGAACTCCTTTTAGTACGCTTTTAGTTAAAGATTGTTTTAAACTTTTTTCTCTATTCAATTTAAGTTGCATAGTCATAAAATATATTTAAACTGAATAAATAAGACAAATTTGTGATAAGTCAAAAAAAATATAACTTTGGGATTGTAATTGACTAAAAACCTAGTTTTAACAGGCATGATGGGTTCAGGAAAATCTACCATAGGTCGTGAATTATCCAAAAAACTTACTTTAAAATTTATTGATATAGACAAACTTATTGAAAAAAAAGAAAAAATGCCAATACAAAAAATTTTTTCCACCAAGGGAGAAAAGTATTTTAGAAGGCTCGAGCAAAGCACTTGCTTAAAAATTTTAAAAAGATCTAATTCAGTAATAGCTTTAGGCGGTGGAAGTTTTATAAACCCAACGATTAGAAAAGCTATTTTAGAAAAATCAGTGAGTTTTCACCTTGATATAAGCTTAAATAACTTAAAAAAAAGAAAAATCAATTTCAAAAAAAGGCCTTTAATTAAAGATAAAGAAAACACTTTGGCTTTAGAGACGATTTATAATTCTAGAAAAAAAGTTTATAATCTGGCTACTTTCAGTGTGAATTGTAATAAATTAGATAAAGTACAAATAATAGATCAAATATGTGAACTATATGAAAAAAGTAATAGTTAAGACTTCAGAAAACTCAAATAACTATCCAATATTTATTGGTAGAAATATTCTTAAAATTTTACCTGAGGTCTTAAAAAAACACACTAAGGGAACAAAAAAAATTGCAATAATATTTGATGATAATGTTCCAATTAAATTCAAAAAACTTTTAAAAAAATTGTTAAAAAACTATGATGTTTTTTTAGAAACAATTAAGTTTAATGAAAAAAATAAAAATTTTAGTACCGTTGACAAGATTTTAAAAAAATTTTTAAGAAAGAACTTAAGTAGATCTGATACATTAATATGTGTAGGTGGAGGAATTGCGGGTGATGTGTCTTCATTTGTTGCTAGTATTCTTAAGAGAGGTATAAATTTTGTTAATATTCCGACCACACTATTATCACAAAATGACTCATCTATTGGTGGAAAAACAGGTGTCAATACAGATTATGGCAAAAATATTATCGGTACATTTTATCAGCCAAAGTTTGTAATTATTGAAACTGAATTTCTAAAAAGTTTATCCAGAAGAGAAATATTATGTGGATACGCAGAAATATTAAAACATGCAATAATAAAAGATGAAAAGTTTTTTGCTTGGTTGAATAAAAATTCTAAAGAGATATTGAAATTAAAAAATGATAAATTATTGATAAGCGCGATCACAAAGAGTTGTAAAGTGAAGCGTCATTTTGTTTTAAAAGATACACACGAAAGTAATTTGAGAATGCAACTTAATTTTGGGCATACCTTTGCTCATAGTCTAGAAGCGCTACATGGTTACTCAAAGAAATTAAATCATGGTGAAGCGGTCTTGATTGGAATGTTGTTAGCAACTAAACTTTCGGTAATAAAAAAGGTATGCAATGATAAAGAAGCAAATAAAATTTTTGAACATTATAAAAATCAAAAAATTAACTTTAATCTTAAAAATGTCGTGCCTAAAAATAAAATAAATAAAATTATTTCTTTAATGATTAACGATAAGAAAAATAACGACAATAAGATTAACTTTATTCTTCTAAAGAAAATAGGTAAAACCACAAGTCCGGGTGACCATAAACTATCTACATCTGAACTAAAAAAATATTTTCCTAAATTAATTAATCTCAATTTCTAAAGCGTGTATTTTTTCTCTTAGATCGGATTTTAAAATACCCATAATTTTTCTATGCGCCTCAATTTTTTGGGTTTCTAATAATTCTTTTGATGAAATAATTAATTTTAAATGGAATTTATCTTTATCAAAAAATTTGTGTTTTGAATGCTTATAAGAATTATCGATTATTCTTATACTTTCAATGTTGATCTCCTTTTTTAATTTTTTCTCAATTTCTTTAAAAAAAACTTCCATACAATTTAATTTATTATATAAGAACTATTAAATTATGAAAATTATTTGTGACTGGGAAAATTGTAAAGAATTGGGCAAATACAAAGCTCCGGTAGAAAAGGACAATAGCAAAAACTATAGATTACTTTGCCTTGACCATATAAAAATCTTTAACAAAAAATGGAATTATTTCGAAAATATGAATGAAGGTGAAATAGAGTTTTTTTTAAAATCTGATATCACTTGGCACAAAAAAACCAAAAAATTTGGCTCACAAGATAACTTTTTTAATGTTCTTTGGAATAATGCTTTAAATGAAAAAATTAACATCTTCGGTTCGGAAGATTTTAAAGAGTTTAAAAAAAGCAATTTGTCACAAACAGATAAAGACGCCTTGGAAATAATGGGCCTTAATTACACTTCAAGCTGGGAGGATGTACAAAAAAAATTTAAAAAACTTGTAAAGAAATATCATCCTGATAAAAATCATGGTAATAAAATATTAGAGGATAAGTTAAAAAAAATAACGTTAGCTTATACTCAGTTAAAAAATAAACTTAGGAAGAAATAATGAGCTTGAACCAATTTTTGTCAAAACCCGATATTAAAATATCTGTAAAACAATCATTTAATCTTGAAAGCGACATGGAGGTAAACGGGTTCTCAAAAAAAAATGAATACGTTCCAAAGTTAGATCCAGATTATAAATTTGATAGAGATACTACTCTTGCAATACTAGCTGGTTTCTCTTTTAATAAAAGAGTTTTGATACAAGGTTATCATGGTACGGGTAAATCAACACATATAGAACAAGTTGCTGCAAGATTAAATTGGCCATGTGTAAGGATCAATCTAGATAGTCATATTAGCAGGATAGACTTAATCGGTAAGGATGCAATTGTAATTAAGGATAGTAAACAAATTACAGAATTTAAAGAAGGCATTCTTCCTTGGTCTATACAAAATCCTGTAGCACTAGTATTTGATGAGTATGACGCGGGTCGACCTGACGTAATGTTTGTGATTCAGAGAATTTTAGAAAGTGAAGGAAATTTTACTTTGCTAGACAAAAACAAAGTCCTGCATCAGCATGATTTTTTTAGAATGTTTGCAACTACAAACACTGTAGGTCTAGGGGACACTACGGGTTTATATCATGGCACTCAACAAATTAATCAAGGTCAAATGGACAGATGGAATGTGGTAACCACGTTAAACTATCTACCATTTGAAAAAGAAATGGAAATAATTTTATCAAAAAATAAAAAAATGGATAATAAAGATGGAAAAGATAAGGTCGCAAATATGATTAAGGTTGCTGATTTGACCAGAAAGGGTTTTATTAATGGTGATATATCCACTGTGATGAGTCCGAGAACTGTTCTGCATTGGGCAGAAAATTATAACATTTTTAAAGATGTTGGATATGCATTTAGAGTGACTTTTTTAAATAAATGTGACGATTTAGAAAAAAAAATTATTTCAGAGTATTACCAAAGATGTTTTGGAGACGATTTACCTGAGTCCTCAGTCAATATAAAAATTTAAAGTGGAAAAAAAAGATCAAATTATTGATAATTTTAAAAACGCCATCAAGTCTACAGTAAGGTCAATTTCAAATATTAAAGAATTAGATGTAAATTTTGATGGAGTAGCAGATAATAATGAAAATTGTATTTCCCTCCCTAAATTAGACGAGATAGATAAGATGGTTGTTGTAAAAACACGTGCAATAGCTGATGGAGAAGCTTTGAAGCTAAGGCATAGCAATAAAAATATCTTTCGAAACTTTGAGCCTAAAGGAGAAGTTGCTAAATCTTTGTATAAGTTAGCTGAAAAAATAAGATGTGAAAAAATTGGATCTGAAAAATATGGCGGTATAAAAAAAAATTTGAAAACTTATTACAAATATCAAAACAGGGAAAAACAAAAAACAGAGTCAAAAATACTGAAGTATTTTGAAAATTATCTTAAAGAAAACATTTTACAAATTAATAAAAATGAGGATTCTAACGAATTTAAGGAATTAAAGAAAAAATATGAAAAAAATTTAAAAAAAAAAACAATAAGTCTTCAAAAAAATATTCATAACCAAAAGGAATTTAATTCACAAATAGCTAATATTTTAGAAAGTCTTGACTTAGAGGAGGCTGTTAGCTCTGATGAAAAAAAGAGTGATAGTGACAAATTAAATGATGAAAATGAAAGAACAAAAGATACTGATCAAAAATCAAAAAGAGATGAGGATAAAATTCAGGAAATGTCCATAGACGCAGGAGTGCCAGATATAGAAAATTACGCAAGCGAGTCCGATGATATGGGGGAAGAGGTGGAAATCGACGATGCCGCAGGAAATTCGGAAAATAGAAAAAGGACTGGTGTACATTTTAGTGATGGAAAGTATAAAGTTTTTACAAATGAATTCGATGAGGTTATAAAAGCTAGTCAATTAGAAAACGAGGAAGAATTAATTAGATTAAGAGAAAATTTAGACCAGCAACTTCATCAGCTTAAAAATTTTATATCAAAGTTAGCAAATAAACTTCAAAGAAAACTTTTGGCGAAGCAAAATAGATCATGGAACTTTGATTTGGAGGAAGGGATACTTGATACTTCGAAATTAACTAGAGTTATTACTGATCCATTGAATTCCTTATCTTTTAAAAAAGAAAGTGATGTTGAATTTAAAGATACATTAGTTACCCTTTTAATTGACAATTCTGGATCGATGAGAGGTAAACCTATTTCGGTAGCAGCAATATGTGCAGATATTTTATCAAGAACATTAGAAAGGTGCGGAGTAAAAGTAGAAATTTTAGGTTTTACTACATGTCATTGGAAGGGCGGTTCTAGTAGAGAATTATGGATGAAGAAAAATAAACCAGCTTTCCCTGGAAGACTTAACGACTTACGGCATATAATTTATAAATCTGCCGATATGCCTTGGAGACAATCCAAAAAAAATTTAGGATTAATGTTAAAGGAGGGACTGTTAAAAGAAAATATTGATGGAGAGGCTTTGAAATGGGCGCACTCAAAAATGTTTAAAAGAAAAGAGGAAAGAAAAATTCTAATGGTCATATCTGATGGTGCACCCGTTGATGACTCAACTCTTTCGTCTAATTCAACTGATTATCTTGAAAATAATTTAAAAAATGTTGTCCAATGGATAGAAAAAAAATCGAACATTGAATTGCTGGCAATCGGTATTGGTCATGATGTTACAAGATATTATAAAAATGCAATCAAAATTACTGATGTACAGGATTTAGGAGATGTCATGATAAATCAATTATCTGATCTTTTTTCTGAGAGTAAGTCTACCTTACATTAAATAGTCTTGACTTTTTTGATAGACGAAAAATCTTTGATGATATTTAACAAAAGTTTAAATGGTACCAACATTAACATTGCAATTAGAAGTTTTACTACCAAGTCACCAATAGACAAAGTCAGCCAAGAAATTCCTGTACCGTAAAAAGCAATTCCAAAAAATAGAAAAGTGTCTACTGTCGATCCTAGAATTGAAGAGGCGAGAGGGGCGGTAAACCAAAATCTATGCTTACGTAGTTTATCAAATATGTTTACATCCAAATTTTGAGCTATAAAGAAAGCTAATCCAGAGCCAATTGCAATTCTGATAGATATAATGTCTTGATAATTTGTTGAAATAAATAATGTTAGCATTACTCCTATTACAAATCCAATATAAACAATTTTTCTAGCTTCTCCTTTGCCAAAAGCTCTATTGGCCAAATCTGTTATCAAAAATGTTATTGGGTAGCTGAAAGCGCCATATGTTAATAATTTCTCTAAACCAAAAATTTTAACAGGAAATTGAACTAAAAAATTTGATGAAATGACCACAAGTCCCATCATAATAGACAAGGATATAAACAGTTTTTTCTTCAAAATTTCCATTTAGGATTTTTGAGAAAGTGAAGTTTTTATTTTTTTTACCCGTTTAGATAAATTTTTGTATTTAGCGGATTTTAGAAATTTATCTAAACCACCTTTAAAATCTACAGTCCTTAACGCTGCATTAGTTACATTTAGTCTTATATTTCTTTTTAACAAATCGCTTTTAAAAATTACCTTTTTCAAATTCGGTAAAAATCTTCTTTTTGTTTTATTGTTGGCGTGGCTTACGTTATTACCTTTTAACGGTGAGACACCTGTCAGTTCGCATTTTTTTGGCATAATAATCATCACTGTATAATTGGAGACATTGAGGTGGTCAAGTCAAATATCTCCTATGAGTTGGAGCCGACAATATCGCTGATTTTTTTGATTTTCTGTTTATGTAATATTTCAATCAATTCTGATTTGATTTTTTTAACCACTAACGGACCCTCATAAACCAATCCGGTATATAATTGAATTAAACTAGCTCCTGAGGTCATTTTGTCAAAAACATCTTGACCTGAATTAACCCCTCCTACTCCAATTATTGGTATTTTTCCCTTAACTTCTCTATAAAAAGTTTTAATTAATTTATTCGAAATAGCTCTCAAAGGTTTTCCTGACAACCCCCCTTTCTCATTTTTCTTAAGGTCTAATAGGTCAGCTCTATTTTTATCTGTAGTATTAGAAATTATAAGACCATTTATATTAAATTTTGAGATTAACTCTATTATTTTACTAATATTCTTTTCTACAAGATCCGGTGAAATTTTTATAAGAATTGGTTTTTGTATATTTTTACTTTTTACGACTGATCGAATTTCAGATAATAAAATTTCAAGAGAGTCCTTATTATGGAAGTCTCTCAGACCTTCAGTGTTTGGGGATGAAATGTTTATCGTAATATAACTTCCTAAATTTGCTAAGCTGGATAAACATTCTTTATAATCTTTTATTTTGTCCTCTGTGTCTTTATTTGGACCTATATTAATTCCTAAAATATTTTCAGGCTTATTATTCAATATTCTTTCTCGAATTATTTCCATGCCATCATTATTAAATCCTAATCTATTAATTAATGCTTTGTCTTTTTCTAATCTAAAGACTCGTGGCTTAGGATTTCCGAATTGTTTTCTTGGTGTGACTGTCCCAACTTCGACAAAGCCGAAGCCGAATTTAAATATTGAATTATATACTTCAGCACTTTTGTCAAAACCTGCTGCTAATCCGATTGGATTATTGAAGTTTATGTCAAAAACTTTGGATGCCAATATTTCCTCATTGTTTATTTCAAAGTAATTTCTTGGTATGTGCTTGAACTTTAGAGCCTGAATTGCAAGATCGTGGGCTACCTCTGGGTCAAGCTTAAACAAAAATGGTCTTAAAAATGAAAACATTATTTTATTTTACCCTCGATTAATTTTATAGTCTCTTTAAGACCAAAGTAACTAATAAAATAACCTATTCTAGGTCCGTCTATTTCACCGAACAGCACCTGATAAATCAATTTAAACCAATCCCTGAGTTTTTTTTCATAGCCATTATTTTTTCCTGCAGAATAAACGAGGGTTTGAATTTCTTCTGGTTTTAAATCATTTTTAATATTTCTTAAATCATCTACAAGAGCAGTCAAAGCTTTTTTTTCTAATTTGTCTGGTTTTTTGTAATTTTTTTTTGGTTCCAATTTATCTTTGAAATAATTTATCGCGTAATTAGTAAGTTGATCTAAAATAATATTCTCTTGTGGTTTTATATCTTTATGAAATCTATTAATAAATTTCCATAAAATTTTTTTATTATCTGCATTACTTGAGCTTGCAAGATTTAATAGCATTGTAAATGACATAACAATTTTTTCAGAGGGAGGATTACCATTATGCACATGCCAAACTGGATTTAATAATTTTTCATTATCTTTTTGTTTACTGAATTTATCAATCAAATCCAAATAATCATCCACTGCTTTAGGTACAACATCATCATAAAGTTTTTTTGCTCTTTTTGGATTTTGATACATGTACATTGATAAACTTTCAGGTGATGCATATTTTAACCAATCATCAATTGTTATTCCATTACCTTTAGACTTAGAAATTTTTTCCCCTTTTTCGTCTAAAAACAATTCATACGCAAAACCATTAGGTGGCTTTTTTCCTAAAATTTGACATATCTTACTAGACAGAATAGCGCTCTCGATTAAATCTTTTCCATACATTTCAAAGTCGACATCAAATGTGAACCAACGCATAGCCCAATCTACTTTCCATTGCAACTTACTGTTTCCGTTTAAAATATTTAATTCAAGTTTCTTGCCATTGTTATCAAATACGATTATTGATTTTTCCTTATTCATTTCTATCATTGGGATCTCCAAAACTTTTCCTGTCTCAGGGCAAATCGGTAAAAAAGGACAATAAGTTTTTCTTCTTTCTTGTCTTAAAGTTGGAAGAATAGTCTCCATAATGAGATCATATTTCTCCATAACTCTCTTCAAAGAATCATTAAACACACCCTTTTTATAATTTTCTGTTGAGCTTTTAAATTCATAATTAAATTCAAATTTGTTAAGAAAATTTTTTAACATTGTATTATTGTGATCACTGAAACTCTTATATTTTTGAAATGGGTCCGGTATCGAGGAAAGAGGTTTGCCTAAGTTTTCATATAAAATTTTATCATTTGGGATGTTTTCTGGGACTTTGCGTAAACCATCCATGTCGTCTGAGAAGGTGATTAAAGTTGTGGGAGTTTCAGTAATATGGTTTAAAGCATTTATCATCATTGTTGTTCTAGCAACTTCGCCAAAAGTACCTATGTGAGGTAACCCGCTAGGACCGTAACCTGTCTGGAATATGATTTTCTTTCTTTTGTATATTAAATCTTTCCTATCTTTAAGTAACTTCCTTACTTCAACAAATGGCCAAGATGACGTGGACTGAATCAAATTTTGATCGATCATATTAATGGTTTATTAAATTTTATGCTTAAAATACAGTTTTTAATACTAGATATTAAGTTGAATTTAAGTATTAATTAAATAATCTAAATCTAATGTTTTCAAATAAAACTGTTTTTTTTCTTATTGGGGTTTTAATATTGATACTTGGCATTTCAATGCTTATCCCTTATGCGATTCAATTATATTCTGAGGAAAAAAGTCACAGTTTCGTATCCGCCTCTTTTATTACAATATTCTTTGGAATTTTATTTGTTTTGGCAAATCTTGAGAGGGAATTTAAGCTTAATCTGCAACAGACCTTTCTTTTCACTTCACTCGCTTGGATTATGATTGCTGCATTTGGTTCTTTACCATTTCTTTTGTCAGAGGAAAATTTTTCTATAAGCGATGCCTTTTTTGAGAGTATGTCGGGTATAACGACAACTGGTGCAACAATAATTGAAAATTTAGACGAGACACCAAAAAGTATTCTTTTGTGGAGAGCAATTCTTCAATGGTTAGGAGGTATTGGAATAGTCGTGATGGCAATAACAATTTTACCTCTTTTAAACGTAGGAGGAATGCAATTATTTAAAATGGAGGGGCCACAAGCAACAGAAAAAATTCTTCCAAGAACTTTGGAGGTAGCGACGATAATAATATCAACTTATTTAATATTAACTATTGTCTGTAGTTTTTTTTACTGGGTGTTTGGTATGTCGTTATTTGATAGTTTGGCACATTCCATGACAACAATAGCTACGGGGGGTTTTTCAACACATAATGGATCAATTGGTTTTTTTGACAACTCAAACATTGAAATAGTGGCAAGTATATTTATAGTATTGGGTAGTATACCATTTATAACTTATCTTAAGTTCATTAAAGGAAATCGAAAAGTTTTTTTATCTGACAATCAAATAAAAGGTTTAATCTATTTAATTTTAATTTCTGTTTTTATAATGTTTTCTTATTTAATTTTTATACAAAATGAAGCTTCATTATTAGAAAAAATAAGAATATCCTCTTTCAACGTTGTATCAATTTTATCGGGAACAGGATACGTAACTGATGATTTTGGCTTATGGGGAAAGTTTTCATTAATATTTTTTTTGTTTCTGATGTTTATAGGCGGTTGTGCGGGATCTACAGCTTGTGGGATAAAAATTTTTAGGCTTCAAATGTTGCTTATTTTCATAAAAAATCAAATAAAAAGACTTATATATCCAAATAGTATTATAGTTATTAAATATAACAATCAAAAGATAACTGATGAATTTATAAACTCAGTTATAATTTTTATTTTCTCTTTTTTATTTCTTTTCTTAATTTTGTCAATGTTGCTCTCAATAACTGGCTTAGATTTTATCACTTCAATTTCAGGAGCCGCTAGTGCAATATCAAATGTTGGTCCTGGATTAGGAGATATTATAGGACCTAATGGTAATTATAAAAGTATTCCTGATCAAGCTAAATGGCTTTTATCTTTTGGAATGCTTTTAGGAAGATTAGAATTATTTGCTGTGTTAGTGTTATTCTTTCCTTCTTTTTGGAGAAATTAAATTATGGAAATTTATAAAAAACAAAGTTTATCTGAAGCTTGCAAGGTTTACTTTGATAAACGTATGATAAAAATTTTATTACTTGGAGCAATCAGTGGATTTCCATGGGTAATTATTGGCAGCAGTTTAAGCCTATGGCTTAAAGAAGACGGTCTTAGCAGAAGCACTATAGGTTGGGCGGGTTTAATTTTTGCAGTATATGCTTTTAATTATTTATGGGCTCCATTAATAGATAGAATTCAGGTACCCTGGTTAACAAAAAGAATAGGTCATAGAAGAGGATGGATAGTTTTAATGCAATTTATAATCCTCCTTTGTTTGGTGTCCTGGAGTTTAGTAAATCCGGTTGATAATTTATCAATTGTTATATTCATAGGTTTAATAATCGCAATTGCTTCTGCAACTCAGGATATTACTTTAGACGCCTTAAGAATTGAACAAATAAGACAGAATGAAGGTAGCTCAATGCAAGCTGGGGCAGCCATGGCTGTTGTCGGGTGGTGGACAGGATATAAGCTTGGCGGTGTTTTAACTCTAAATTTTGCAGATTTTTTTCAAAAACAAGGATATGAGAATTATTGGCAAATTACTTTTTTGTTTATTTCAATAATTGTTATTATTTTTAATATTGGCTTAATGTTTGTAAGTGAAGAGCAACCGCATGAAAGACTGTCAAATCAAAAAAACAAAGATAAAGTGCTTGAGACTAAGCTGGGGGCTAATAGTTTATTCTCAAAATTTTTGGTTTGGTTAACAAGCACAATTATTAGTCCTGTAACAAGTTTTTTTTCAAAAAATGGTTTTAACATAGCGCTTGCAATACTTGGATTTGTTTTCCTATTTAAAATTGGGGAGGCATTTTTGGGAAGAATGTCTATTATTTTTTACAAAGAAATAGGTTTCACAAAATCTGATATAGCTCTCTACTCGAAAAGTTTGGGTTGGGTTACGACAGTTATATTCACTTTGATGGGGGGGCTTTTTGCAATTAGGTCTGGAGTAATCAAGGCAATGTTTTTATCAGGTGTACTAATGGCCTCAACAAATTTACTTTTTTCAATTCTTGCGTGGTCAGGTAAATCCGAATTATTATTTGCTATTGCTGTTATTTTTGACGACATGGCTGCTGCATTTGCAACTGTTGCTTTTGTAGCTTTTATTTCTTTATTGGTGGATAGAACTTATACAGCTACCCAATATGCTTTATTATCTTCAATAGGCACTGCGGGAAGAACTACGCTGGCGGCATCCTCTGGAGCTTTAGTAGACTGGCTTAATGGTGATTGGGGAATATTTTTTATTATAACGGCAATTATGGTTATACCATCTTTAATATTTTTATTTTTCATAAAGGATAAGCTCAAACTCAATGAATAAGCTATTTACTAATACTTACCCAATAATAAATTTATATAAGAAAAGATCATTAAACTCAGAGGTGGTTACGCAAATGATTTACGGAGATAGTTTTAAGATAATTAATAAAAAAAACAGATGGTTTAGAATTAAAATTTTAGAAGATAATTATAAGGGATTTATCAAAGAAAAAAAATTTTTTAAGTTTATTAAACCTTCACATAAAGTTTTCAATTTATTTTCAGAAATTTATAAGTTTCCTGGTAAAAGACAGAAAGTTTCAAAGTTATCTTTTGGTTCCAAAGTCAAAATTACACAAATAAAGGATAGATTTGGAAAAATTCATAATGGATGGATAAGTCTAAACGATTTAAAGCCAATAAAATATAAAGAGAGAGATATATTTAAGAGAATTAATATATTTGCTAATACAAAATATAAGTGGGGTGGTAAAACTTTTAGAGGTATTGATTGTTCAGCGTTGGTACAAGTTTTTTTCAATTTTAATAATAGATTTCTTCCAAGAGATACTGGTGATCAAATAAAATATCTTAAAAAGAATATATCAATCAAAAAAATAAAAAAAAATGATATCCTTTTCTGGAAAGGTCATGTTGCCATAGCAAAATCCAAAAAAAATTTGATCCATGCCTATGGACCGAGAAAAAAAGTAATATTTGGCGATACGATAAAAACTATAAATCTGATAAAAAAAACGGCTAAGCTCAAACTTTTAAAAATTAAAAGAATATAACAATTATTATTTTGACTGCTAAAAGTTAATACCTGAAAAAGCGAAGGCGGTTTCAGTCTCCCTCAACCGCCTTACATTTAAATAATACATGATTCGTCAATATTTTTTGAACACGTTTTGATTGAATATCTTGATTAAATGATGGATAAGTTACCTTATGGATTACAAAAAAACCTTATCTTTTAAATCATTTATCAAAAGTAAGTATTATTGTTCGAAGCACAAAAATTATTTTCAGGTTTATGACCGACTATTCTCATCATACAGAAATAGGAAGATAACTTTTGTAGATATTGGTGTTTTTTCAGGAGGATCACTTTTTATGTGGAAAAATTTTTTTGGCAAGAAGGCAAAAATAATTGGTGTTGAGCTTAATCCTCTTGCTAAAAAATTTGAAAAATACGGTTTTAAAATTTTTATTGGTGATCAAAGTAAACCTATTTTTTGGAAAAATTTCTTCAAGAAAGTTGGCAAGGTTGATATTATTCTTGATGATGGTGGCCATACAAATTATCAGCAAATTATAACCTTAAACTCTTGTATACCTCACATAAAGGATGACGGGTTAATGGTGGTCGAAGATACTCACACAAGTTATATTAAAAAAAAATTTTATAACCCTAGCAAGTATTCCTTTGTCAATTATAACAAGAAGCTTGTTGATGATATAAATGCTAGATTTCCAAATTTGAAGCAGTATAGATTTTCTTTAAATAATTATATTTACTCAATAGAAAATTTTGAGTCAATTGTAAGTTTTAGAATAAGTAAAAAACTATGTAGGCTAAATGCAATGATTGATAATAAAAGAAAAAATATACAGCCAACCGAGATGCGAAGTCAGCTTGATAAAAATAGCATTTTATTTAAATTAAAAAAGGCACTAAATACAAAAAGTAACTTTACTTATTTAGAATTTTTAATAAATTCAATAAAATTAAAAAAGTATTTTAAATAAACTAATTAATTCAACGTGGTAAAATAAAATTTAAATATATTGGTAATACTTTTATTTTTCTGCTTTTAGAACAATATTTGAAACTCTCCAAGACTTTAAATGTGTATCGACTAGAATATCTACTTTCTTAAAACCAGTTTTTTGAAGCAAAAACTTTAATGAATTTGAAGAATGTCTGATAAATCCGTCATCATGATCTATTTTTGCATTGAGATATCTATCATTTCTGATGCCCTGTGTTTCTATTACCAAGGTCTCATTGGTTATTTTAAATAAATTTTCCATAGCTTTATAAGGATTTTTAAGATGATACAAAACTCCAAAACAAAAAACAAAATCAAACTTATCCTCTCCTAAATCGTAAATATTTTTATATTCAAACTCAATTTTTGAACTGCCTATTAAGTTGTATTCTTTAATTAAAAAATTTTGTGTTTTTTCTATATCCTCTCTTCTTCTGCTGGTAATGCTCTTACCTCTTAAATAGTCTGGAAAGAAATCATACTCTTTATCTTCATAAATATTTAAACCCTTTGCAAATTTAGCGTTTTTTTCAATTGCGTTAAAAACTGAATAACCCTCTTCAGATCCAATATCTAAAAATGTTTTATTTTTTAAATCGGGAATAAAGTTTAACCTAAAAGATACGTCTCCTCCGTCTCCAATAGATTTACCCCCCGAAGGTAATTCGAATGAACCATTAAAATTAAATGATCTATGATTTGTTCCAATATTTCCAACATCACTAGCTTTATCTTTAAGTAAATAGAAAATGTGAGACGGGTAACTATTAATTTTATAATTTTTGCTGTAATTTTCTAAAAATTTATTACTGACAATCTCGGTGTTAAAAGGGCAGTCTCCATCATATATTAATTTATACTTTTGAGTTTTTGCCATTTCTATAATTTTTTGAAGTTTTTTTTCAGAATATCTATTTATTAATCTTTTATCAAAAATTAAAAAAAAATCATATTTTTTTTTAAATTTAATAAAATTGTTATTATTAAAGGTATAGTATTTTCTTTTTAAAATATCTGTATTTAGATCAGCAAGATTGAAGGGGAAAAAAATTTTTTTATTATAAAAATTTAAATAAAAACTTTTAAGTGTCTTATAAATAAAACTGCTATCGGATAAGAAAAGCTGGATGTATTTTTTAATATTATTAATCATTGATCCTAACTTCTTGAAAAATTACTCTGAAAAAAAAGTTTTTTTTCTTTTTTTAGACTTCACACTAACTTTTGAGGTCCAAAATGGATTTTTATTAAAACCTTTTTTTCTATTCTTAATATTCGAACCAACTTCTTCAATAGGAAAATCGTAAACTGCGTAAAAATATTTTCTATCTTTTTTTCCATAGTATTTCGAAACCTCATGGTAAGACCAAGGAACGTTTAAAGTAAACAAACAGAAATTATTTTTAACTGAATAGGAACTAGCTAATCTTAGATCTCTTTTACTTGGAAAAACATCGTAAGTCTTTTTATTTTTTTTCAATTTCATAATTCTTATTTTTCCCCCTTTGGTACTATCAGAAGAAGGATAAAATAGAACGTGCACCAAGTGATCCCTTCTGTCTATATGAGCGCTTTTTACATATCCTTTACGCATCACATTAAACGTTGAGTGATAGCTCAGTTTAGATTTTTGATATTTCCTTTTTACGTATTTTTTTATTGATTGATCAAATTTTTTTAAAACTACTGGCTTTAATTTTTTAAATAACAAATTAAGATTTTTGAAATTTTTATTTTTTTTAAGTTTTTTGTAAACGGCAGAGCTCGGTAGCATCGTTTTTTTTGTTTGAGATGCACTTTGAAATAAAATATCGTTTCCAGCAACTTCCTTAAAACTAGGAAGAGTCTTATTTAGATTTTGTAAATTTTTAGCTGGAATAAGGTTGTCTACTTTAAAGTATGGAAAAGGCTTTACATTTAGCTTACTTTTTTCTATCTGTTTTACCGCGTGTTTTAACATGTTTTAAATAGTATTATGTTGTTTAAAAATTAAAGTATAAAAAGGGATTAATATTTTTTACATCAATTATTATTAAAATTGAATAAAGTAAAACAATCAAAAAAATAATTGAAAAGATAAATATATATATATTGTTGCTCACTAATTTCACAAACTTTACAAATAGATGCATCTTTTGATATTATGTAAAAAAATTAGTACTTTCAACTTAATTATATGATGAATAATGCTGAAATTTAATAATAATTTTACAAACTATTATCTGAAAGAAACTGAAAAATTAGTTTGGTTTAAAAAGCCAAAAGTCGTAATTAAAAAAAATGAAAACAATCATTACGCTTGGTTTCCTGATGGGCAGCTTAATCTTTATGAAAATTGTATTAGTAATAATTTAAAAAAAAGACAAAATAAAACCGCGATTATTACAGTCAATCAAAATAAAGAAATTAGAAAATATAGCTTCATACAAATTGATAAAAAAGTTAATAAAATAGCTAATTATATTAAGAAAATATCTCCTAATAAAAAATTAAGAGTAATGATACATGCCTCTGCATCATTGGAGTCGGCAGTGTTGATGTTTACTTGTGCAAAACTTGGGTGGCATTTTTCTGTCATATTTGAAGAATTGGAGTCTTTAGGTATTAAAAATAGAATAAAGCTTTTTAGACCAAATATTTTTTTTTCAAGACTTTCAAAAAAAAAATTTATTAGTAAAATGGGTTTTAAATCATATAAAAAGATAAAGTTTATATATGATGAACAATTTAAAAAAATCATCAATGCAAAAGGAAATCCTAAAAAAATAGAAAATAAAGTAGTTGATAGCCCTAATAGCCTATTTACACTTTTTACATCTGGATCAACAGGTGTGCCAAAAGGAATTACCCATTCTACAGGCGGTTATTTGCTTTATTCGAAACTTACATGTCAAAATCAATTTGGTATTAATGAAAATTCTGTTGTTTTGACTGCATCAGATGCTGGTTGGATTAATGGACATACTTACTCACTTTTTGGACCTTTGTCGTTAGGGTCCACAACAATTCTAATTGAAAAACCAATATCCCTTATAGATATTAAACTTTTTAAAAAGATATTAAGTTTAAAAACCAGCGTAATATATCTGCCAGTCACATTGATAAGATTAATTAAATCTTTAAATAAGAATTTTACTATTAATAAAAGATATATCAAAACTCTTGGATCAATGGGTGAACCACTTGCCCCATCTGTAGCTGAATGGTTTTCAAATAAATTTTTAAAAAAAGATAGAGCGGTAGTAAATACTTATTTCCAAACAGAGACCGGTGGTATTATATGCTCTCCAAGATATAATCAAAACACAAATCAGGCTCCCCATGGGTCTGTTGGACAACCATTTTCTGAGTATATTAAAATAAATAAACTTGAAAAAACAAAAGTTAAAGAAATTAAAATTATATCTCCGTGGCCTGGAATGATGAAAAATGTGATAAATGGTAAAATAGAGTGGAATAAATATTGGGATAAAAATAACAATTTTAGGTTATTTGATTTAGCAACTAAAAGAAAAAAAAATGTATTTATTCATGGGAGAAATGATGATGTTGTTAACATAAGAGGTCACAGAGTGGGGTCAGAAGAAATTGAGTCTACTTTATTAAAGATAAAAAAAATAACAGAATGTTGTGTTGTCACATTAAATGATAAATTAGAAGGCTCAAAAATATGTTTATTTGTTGTATCAAATGTGAATTTAGATCTTGAAATTGATAAAATGATTATTTCTAATTTTGGTACATATGCTATACCTAAAAAAGTTTTTTATGTTAAGCAATTACCTAAAACAAGAAGTGGAAAAATTTTAAGAAGACTTTTAAGAAATATACTTTTAAATCCTAATTTAAAAAATTATGGAGATACAAGTACAATTTTAAATTTAAGTAGTTTAAAAGATATACAAAAAATGGTCAAATCAGATGAATAATCAAAAAAAAATTAAAATAATAGAAATAATATCTAAAAATATAAAAGTTAGTTCAAAATTAATTAACGAGTCTTCTTGCATGACTGACTTTGCTAAATGGGATAGTCTTGCTCATGTAAATTTAATGTTAGAATTAGAAAAACAATTTAAAAAAAAAGTAAGCACAAGTAAAATGAGTGATTTAAACTCGGTAAATAAAATATTACAATTTTTTCAATCAAAATAATTTTAATACATGTTATTTTATACTCTTCCTTATCTACTTTTCTTTTTACCTATAACTCTTGTTCTCTTTTTTTATGGAAAGTTCTTAAAAATTGATCGAAAAATAATATTAATATTGTTAAGTGCTTTTTTTTACTCTTGGTGGAACATCTACTATCTACCACTGATAATCTTTTCAATTTTGATGAATTATTACTTTTATAAAAAAATAACTTCTGGTAATCCTAATAGAAAAAAAAATCTTATATTTGGTATAACTCTTAATATTTTACTATTAATAATATTTAAATACACTGATTTTATTATTCAAAATATTAATTTATTACTATCAACTAACATTAGTTATTTAAATTTACCATTCCCTTTAGCCATTAGCTTTTTTACTTTTCAAAGTATTACTTTTTTAGTGAATGTATACGATGAGGATTTACTTGATGTAAAAGCTAAAGATTTTTTCTTATTTATCATTTTTTTTCCTCAATTAATCGCAGGACCAATAGTTAGATATCGTCACATGATGCCTCAATTTAATAATGAATCTAATTGGATGTTTAATAAAAGAAATTTTATTATCGGATTAATTATATTGTTTATAGGATTGGTTAAAAAAGTTTATTTTGCTGGTACATTGTCTGAATTTGTAGATATGGGGCATCAAAACCTTGGTGAGTTAAGTTTTCTTTCAAGTTGGATATTAAGTCTGAGTTTTACTTTTGAATTTTATTTTGATTTTAGTGGCTATGTTGATATGGCGACAGGATCGGCTCTGATGTTAAATATCGTTTTGCCTCAAAATTTTAATAGTCCGCTTAAGGCAACATCTGTCATTGATTTTTGGCAGAGATGGCACATGACTTTAACTTACTTCTTAACAACCTTCATTTACTACCCTTTATTAAAATCTTTAAAACAGATAAATTTTCTAAGCACAATGCTCATTACTTTTTGTGTTTTTTTGATAGCGGGTATTTGGCACGGACCTTCATGGAATTTTATTTTATTTGGTGCATTTCATGGCTTAGGGCTAATAATCAATCATGTTTATAAAAGATATTTAATTTTTAATATATCAAAATTCATTCTTTGGTTTTTAACTTTTAATTTTATAAATATTTCTTTTATTTTTTTTAGAACTAAAGAGATTGAGAATATAATTCTAATTTTAAAAAAAATGTTTGATATAAAATCTTTTTTCTATGGTGATTTACTAATAGATAAACTTTCTATGAAATTTTTTAATGATATAAATCTTTTTATTTGTTTTTTATTATCTATTATTGTTTGTATGGCTTTTAAAAATTCATATGAGTTAATAAACAAAAGATGACACATAGATATAGATGGGAAATAGATGGATTGCGAGCGATTGCTATTGGCTTTATCATTCTCTATAACGCTAAAATTACAATTCTTGGCCATCAACCTTTCAAAGGTGGTTTTATTGGGATTGATATATTTTTTGTCATTTCTGGTTATTTAATTACCTCAATTATTTTAAAAGAATTAGTCACGACAGGTTCTTTTTCATTTAAACATTTTTATGAACAAAGAATAAGACGAATTTTTCCAGCTTTACTATTGGTGATGTTGGTATCTTTTCCGTTTGCTTGGATGTATTTGATGACAAATAATTTCATCTCTTATGCAAATTCTATTATAACTTCACTTTCATTTAGTTCTAATTTTTTTTATCATTATTCAGCAAATACATTTGGACAAGTTGGAGCTTTACATAAACCATTCCTTCACACTTGGTCATTATCTGTTTTAGGCCAATATTATATTTTATTTCCAATTATATTAATCACTACTTTTAGATATTTAAGAAAATATATAATCCATATTCTGATTTTAGGTTTTATTGTCAGCTTAGGTATAGCAGAATTGGGCAGTAGAAATGATCCTTCTGCAACCTTTTTCTTTATTCACACCAGAATTTGGGAGTTAATGGCGGGATCTATTCTTGCTTATTTTGAAATAGAAAAAAGCTCAAAAAATAGATTAAAAGATAACAATAATTTTTTATCTTTTTTAGGTTTATTGTTAATTTTTTTGTCATTTTTTATTTTTTATTATTTCGATAATTTAAATCACCCCTCTTTTGTGACTTTAATACCGGTTATTGGTGTTTGTTTGGTAATTCACTATTCTACAAAAGATACTATTGTAAAAAAGATTTTATCAATAAAAATTTTGAATATTGCTGGTCTGGTATCTTACTCTCTGTACTTATGGCACTACCCCCTTTTTGCATTCATTAGAACAAGCGGAATCGTAACTGGCAATATAACTAAAAAAATTTTATTGATGGTTGTGCTCGTTTTATTGTCAGTTTTATCTTACTATTTCGTTGAAAAAAAATTTAGGAACAAAAACTTAAATTTTAAAAAAGTTTTAATGGTTCTCTCTTCAGTTGGATTAATAGTTTTAATTACAAATTTTCTTATTATTTTTAATAAAGGTTATCCTGATAGATTTACAAATCTTAAAAATATAAATGAGAATTATGTTGCAGATAATTTTCATTTATCAAAATTAAGAATACCTGAAGAAAGTACACAGAAAAAGGAGTTTGATAGAAATAAAATGAAAGTTTT
Source organism: uncultured Pelagibacteraceae bacterium (assembly GCA_902622825.1). GTDB lineage: Bacteria > Pseudomonadota > Alphaproteobacteria > Pelagibacterales > Pelagibacteraceae > Pelagilacustribacter. The sequence goes on along the minus strand of CACNRH010000008.1, from coordinate 3,658 downwards.
AATAATTGGAGATAGTCATGGTGAAGATCTACATAATGCTTTCTTTTTAAATAAAGAAAAATTTGATAAATATGATTTTGCATATCTTCCTTTTTCCGACACACGTAATGCAAATGAAGAAAACGAAAAGAGAAAAAAAACTAATATTTTTCTTCAATCTGATGTTTTAGTATTTTCTTTCAGATGGAACGAAAATAAAATAGACATAATTTCTGAATATATTGAAAAAATTGAAAATAAAAAAATTGTCATTATTTCAAGCACAAATGAATACAAGGTCCATAGTACAGCATATACTTTATTAGATAAGAAGGTTTTATTTGAAAAAGAAAAATTTGATTATTATGGTTTAAAAAAGCTTTATTTTGAAAATAGATTGCTACATTCCAATTCAGCAATTAACAAAAAACTGAAAAATTTTTCAAAATCAAATAAATTTTTATTTTTAAATAGAGAAGACTTCATGTGTGATATTGTTGATAAAGAGTGTGAATATGTTGATAAATCAGGTAATAAAATTTTCTTTGACTATGCTCATTACACTCGCCAAGGTGCAAAATATTTTGGGGAAAAAATTCATAAGATTAATTGGTTTAAACTCGATTAGAAGATCCCATCAGAAACCACAATTGGCGGAGAGAGAGGGATTCGAACCCTCGAAACGGTTTCCCGTTTACACGCTTTCCAAGCGTGCGCCTTCAACCACTCGGCCACCTCTCCAATCAAGATTTTGATATACTTTCATCTAAAGAATTAATAAATTCCTTTTTCATAGGTAATTTATTTTCATTCATACCCTCTAAAATTTTTGGGTAATTTGTTTTGATACGATTAATAAGTTCTACCAGGCTGGTTTGATCTCTCTTTGATATGAATATACCTTTTTTGTCACCAATTACGTGTTCAATTTCTTCAAAGATAATCACTGGGCGATTTCTTGCCAATGACTCTAACAAGACCATAGGGTGTCCCTCCGTATATGAGGGTAAAATAAAAATATTATGATCATCATAGTATTTAATCAAATTTTGTTTATTATTTTCTATCTCATAAACATTTACATTTTTTTGATTAATTTTATCTGAAGAGTTTTTTTCTGCACCAACAATAGTTAATTGAAAATCATCATTACCTTTGATTAGGTTTACTAAATTAAAAATTCCTTTTTCTTTTCTTATTCTGCCAATATAAAGAAGCTTCACCTTATTAAAATTTATTTGCTTTTTATTTTTTAACCAATCTTCATCAAGTTGAGAGGGCGCTATAATATCTCCTTTTTTTCCCTTCAAGATTAGAGGATTACAACTAACCAGCCTTGATACTTCAGAAACTATGCTAAACATAATGTGATATATAAACTTACCAATTATACCTATTATTGATTTATATTCTTCATATCCGTCACTTCGCAAATAAACAATCGGAATTTTTCCAAATATCCTTAAAAAAATAATAGCTAAAAATGTATATGGTGAAATAGAAATAACTAAATATTTTGCATTTTTAAATTTAAGAGATACAAAAATTTTTGCTAAATACGTGAAAATTGAACTAAAAATTTTGGTATCATTTATTTTCAAATTATGAGATCTTATTTTTTTTGATTTTCTGGCAATTATACAGATCTCATACTTCCGGCTTAAACTCTCCGGGGTTGATTTCATATCTAGGTTATCACAAAAAAAACTTCCATTGTTTTCAAAAATACTTTCATTTGAGATAATGAATAATTTCTCCATTAATTTTCTTTACTAATTTTCAATACCCCAATAAATGCTTCTTGTGGTATCTCTACCTTTCCAAATTGTTTAGCTCTTGCCTTACCTTTTTTTTGTTTTTCAAGAAGTTTTCTTTTTCTATCAAGAGCACCACCGCCATGTATCTTGGTTAAAACATCTTTTTTAAAACCTTTGATGGTCTCTCTAGCAACTATTTTACCGCCAATAGCTGCTTGTACAGGGATCATAAAGTTATGCCTAGGAATTAGCTCCTTTAATTTCTCACACACTTGTCTTCCTGTCTGTTGAGCAAAATCTTTGTGAATAATCATTGCAAGAGCATCAACTGGTTCTGCATTCACTAGAATTCCTAATTTAACCAATTCTCCTTCTCTATGGCCTATAATCTCGTAATCAAAACTTGCGTATCCACTTGAGATAGACTTTAGTCTATCGTAAAAATCAAAAACAACCTCATTTAACGGTAGTTCATATGATAGGACCGCTCTTTTACCTGAGTAAGTTAGATTTGTTTGAATACCTCTTTTATCTTGGCATATTTTAATAATCGATCCAAGATAATTGTCTGGAGTTATAATGGTCGCTTTAATCCAAGGCTCATCTATTTTTTCTATCTGAGTAGGATCAGGCATATTAGAAGGATTTTGCAGGTCAACTATTTTTCCATCTTTTTTCTGAATTTTATAAATAACACCTGGTGTAGTAGTAATTAAATTAACATCAAATTCTCTTTCTAATCTTTGAGTAATTATTTCTAAATGTAATAGACCAAGAAATCCACATCTAAAACCTAGACCAAGCGCGCTAGATGATTCTGCTTCGTATGAAAAACTAGCATCATTTAATTTAAGTTTAGCTAAACCGTCTTTAAGTTTTTGATATTCAGAACTATCTACTGGGAACAAGCCGCAGAATACCACCGGTTTACTTGGTTTAAATCCCGGTAGTGGAGATGACAAAGGTTTCGAGTTATCACAAATCGTATCGCCTACTTTTGTCTCAGATAGTGATTTTATTCCAGTGATTATAAATCCGATCTCCCCAGCTCGGAGTTCCTCTATATCGTTGGGTTTAGGGTTGAAAGTTCCAACCCTTTCAACAGTGTAAGAGCTATCATTTGACATAAATTTAATTTTCATATTTTTTTTTATACTTCCATCTAATACTCTGACTAGAATAACTACTCCTAGGTAACTATCATACCAACTATCAACTAATAAAGATTTTAGCTTGCCGGTGGAAGAAGACTTTGGAGCTGGTAAGTATTTAACAATACCTTCAAGTATATCTTCAATGCCCTCACCTGTTTTACCAGAGCAGCTTATAGCTTTTGAAGTCTCTATACCAATTACATCCTCAATTTCTTTTTTTGTTTTATCAATATCTGATGCAGGTAAATCTATTTTATTCAAGATTGGTATTATTTCATGATTAATATCAAGCGCTTGATAAACATTTGCAAGCGTTTGTGCCTCAACTCCTTGGGTGCTATCCACGATTAGCAGTGAACCTTCACAAGCTGATAAGGATCTACTAACTTCATAGCTAAAATCTACATGTCCCGGAGTATCTATGATATTTAAATTGTACACTTTGCCATCTTTGGCCTTATAATTCAATTTAACGGTTTGCGCTTTAATAGTTATTCCTCGCTCTCTTTCTATATCCATTGAGTCAAGAACTTGCTCTTTCATCTCTCTTTCGGCCAATCCTCCACATTTTTGTATAATGCGATCAGCAATAGTTGATTTGCCGTGGTCAATGTGCGCAATTATAGAAAAATTACGAATTCTATCAAGTTCTGACATTAGGTTCTTATTTTTCCACCAGTTCTGGTTTCAACTTCCTTTATTATTTTTTGACTAATTTGATTTAAATCCGACTCTGACAGTGTTTTGTCCTGGGCTTGCATAGAAATA
>CACNRH010000007.1 GCA_902622825.1 uncultured Pelagibacteraceae bacterium | reverse complement strand
GCACCACTAATAAAATCTATTTCGGTCTTTCTACTTTTTAACACATCAAAGGCCATAGATGATTTATTCGTTTGTCTAGAGTCAACAATTCTATTAAACATTTCTAAACAATCCTTTTCGCTAACTTCTACACCGTCTGCTTTCGCAACTTCTCTTGTCTCTAAAATTATATCAGTACCTAATTTTCTAGACATTTTTTGATTCTTATTTGAAATATATAGATCAGTGTGATGTAAATCAAAAATTGCTGAAAGAGGTCCTATTGCAGTAAGAGCGAATAATTTCATCCATTTTCTTCTTCTAATATTATCCTCAGCTATAGTTTCTAGTCCGTGTGCAGTAAAAGTCTCGGCAAGATTTTTAACCCTATCACTGTGTCCGCCGTCATATTCACCGATCCAAGAAGGTAAACTTGCATGATTTTGAATAATCCCAGGTCCTTGAATACTTGAAGCTTGGGTTGTTGATCCTCCCAAAACTTTATCTTTACCTGCAATATTTTGCATTATTTCTTCATGACCTATTCCATTTTGAAAAGACATAAGCATTGTTTTTTCACCAATAATATTTCTTGAGTTAGTTAAAGCCTGTTCCAAAGCTGTTGCCTTGCACATTATAATTATTGCATCAACCGGCTTTAATGTTTGTGGTTCTGTGGTAGCTTTAATTTTAATGGTTCGATCTCCACCATGACCCATCATTTTTAAACCCTTGTTATTAATTTCATTAACATGTTCTTTCCAAACATCTATAAGAACTACGTCTAGGCCTTTTTCAGCAAGTAAACCTCCGAATAAGCATCCCATGGCGCCGGCTCCTAGCACTGCAACTTTTGTATCTTTTTTTATCATTATGCTTTCATTTTGACCTGAACGCCAAAGAAACCAGTTGGTTTAATCAATAAGACGACTACCATTAGTAAAAATGCATAAGCATCCTTGTGACTTCCTGATATAAAAAATGAGCAAGCAGTTTCAAATAACCCTACGGTAAAACCTCCTACAATTGCACCAGGTAGACTACCAAAACCACCTACCACTGCAGATGCAAATGCCTTTAGTAGAATAATATAACCCATATAAACAACCACCTGATAAGTTGGACCAACCAGGGTTCCTGCTATTCCAGCAAGTGCGCATGCAATACCAAATATAATAGAAATATAAAGAGGAACGTTAATTCCAACCAAATTTGAAATATCCTTTGAGAATGCCACAGCTCTTACTCCCAATCCCATTTTAGTTTTATTAAGAAAAAAGTAGAGAGCGCCCGCTACTACAAATCCAGTCACCAACATCCATAAATAAGTCATCGGTAAAGTTATTCCAGCAATATTGATGGGTAGTCCTAAGTCAGCGTGGAAAGGGTGGGCAGTCGGATTCCAAATTATATAGGCAACATTTTGTAATATTACTGAAAGACCAAACCCACAAATAATAATACCCATACCTGCTACAGTGTAACCACCTCCTTTTTTTGTTAATGGTCTTAAAAATATTCTCTCTATTAAAACTCCAAAGAGACCCATTAATACAAAGGCAAAAAATAATCCAATTACGTAACCAACAACTCCGTAAGCTTCAGGAAAAATTGCGTAAATTAACTCACCATCTACAAGAAAGTTGTAAACTGTTAAGCCAGTAAAGGCACCTATCATAAAAAATTCTCCGTGAGAAAAATTTACAACATCTAAACCGGTATAAATAAGAGATATCCCCACTGCTACTAAGCCGTAGATAATTCCAACAGTAACACCAATTATTAAAACTCCTTTTAATGAATCAATGTTCATGTCAGGGCTTAAGCTAATATAAACTAAGAAGATAGCTGTAAATAATAACATTAAAGTATTTTCAACTTTTCTTGTAAATTTAAATGTTTTAAACATTAGCAGTAGTTCCTCCGCCTCCTAGATAAGAGTCTTTTACAGTATCATCGTACATCAGTTTTTTAGAATCACCCTCAACTTTTATAACACCATCTTTGATTACATAACCATAATCAGCTAACAATAATGCCATTCTTACATTTTGTTCTACTACTAATACTGTAAGGCCGTCTTTTCTAATTCTATTTATGTTCTTAAAAATATCCAAAACTATTTGAGGAGCTAAAGCTGCACTTGGTTCATCTAACATTATCATCTTGGGATTAGACATAAGCCCTCTACCAATACAAAGCATTTGCAATTCACCACCTGATAGCGTTGCCGCTAGTTGATTTTTTCTTTCATCTAATCTTGGAAAGTAATTAAAAACCTTTTGAAGATTATCTTCTAATTTTTTTTTTGAATTCAAAACAAAACCACCCAATCTCAAATTTTCTATAACCGACATAGCCGGAAATACATCTTTACCTTGAGTTACCTGAACTAAACCTTTCTCTACGATTTTGTGAGGAGGATTATTATGAATTTCCTCACCGTTGAAACTTATGCTTCCACTCCATGATCTGATTAATCCTGAACAAGCTTTAAGGATTGTAGATTTACCTGTGCCATTTCCACCTAGTAATGCAACTATAGATTGTGCATCCACTTTCATGTTTGCACCATTTAAAATTTGCACAGAGCCGTACCCAGAAATTAGACCGTTAATTTTAAGCATATAATACTTGATTTAAAATTCTATATTTTATTAAATGTATTTAATTAAATTTGTTCTTCGCCGTCAATAAAAAACGCCGGAGGATTATAAATTAAAAAAGAAAGAGGGGAATATGAAAAAATTAAAAATTATTTTTTCAACACTAGTGTTCACTGCTGGATTAGCCCTATCATCAATAGCACAGGCAAATGACATCAAAATTGGTGTTTCATTTAGAATGTTATCAGATGTTGGATATAAGCACGGTGAATTAATAACTGATACTGTAGAGATGTGGAATAAAGAAGGCGGTATCAATGGTAGAAAAATTGATTTAATTCTCTATAACGATGAGTGTAAATCAGAAAAAGGAGTAGCAAATGCTACTAAACTTGCCTACCAAGACAAAGTTCACGTAATAATCGGATCAAGCTGTAGTTCTGTAACATTACCAATGGTTCCAGTTATAACTAAAGCAAAAGTTCCGCAAATTATACCTCACTCAACAAGTTCTAAAATCACAATGCAGGGAAGTGAATATATATTTAGAGTACCAGTATCTTCTAGATTTTATAAACTTGTACAAGGTAAATTCACTGCTGAGCAACAAGGAAAGAAGATAGCGTATATCTATGTTCCTGACCAAGCCAGCATGGTTTTTGCTAAAGAGATGATTCAATTTATGAAAGACGAGTACGGAGTTGAACCAACTTATGCAGTTCAAGCCGGAGAAAAAGAAACTGACTTTAGATCTTACTTAATGAAAGCTAAAGCTACTAATCCAGACGTAATAGTTTTATCTGGTCTAGTTGATGAGACAGTTCGTATGCTTGTTCAATCATATGAAGTTGGAATACCAAAAAGCGTTCACAGAGTAGCAAACTCAGTAGCTTCAAAAGTAGAAGTGCCAACAAACGCAGGTAAAGCTGCAGTTGGAGTTGTTTACTCAGCTGCTTTCGCTGCTTCAGACACAAGACCAATCGCTAAAAAATTTGTGAAGAAGATCAAAAGTACTTATGGCGTTACACCAGGTCACGACTTTTCACAAATGCAAGATCTTTTAGATATGCTTAAACCAGCATTGACAAAAGCTTCTGCTAAGTTTTCTGGTGATTTAGCCGCTGATAGAAACGCTGTCAGAGATGCTATCGCTGGAATAACTAATTTTACTGGACTAGCTTCAGGACCAATTAGTTTTTGTGCGAATGGTTCACCAGAGTGTAGAGATGGTAACAAAACACCAGTTATGATCAAATACTCAAGAGGTGGAAAAAACTGGAAAACAGCAGTTGCTGGTACGGTTACATTTAACCCTAGTGACGGTCTATAATTTCTAAAAATTGATGAGCGGTGTATAAAGCACCGCTCATTTATAATCTTAAGAGAAATTTAATAAAAAAAAGAGCAAGAAAATGGAAAAATTTAAAAAAGTAATCAGCCAGTATCCATTTCTTGGATTTATCATTGCTTATCTAGTTCTTTTATGTGTACCAACAATTTTTTTTACAGACTTGTATCAATCACATTTATCAAGCTTAATATTTGTTAATATAATAGTTGCTGCGGGACTAAATATTGTTAAAGGCTATTGCGGTCAAGTTACCGTTGGACATGTTGGTCTATATGCGGTTGGTTCATACACAGCTGGATGTATGTTCATGTATTTAGGCTCTGACTTGTGGTTAACCTTGCCAGCTGCAATTATAGTTACAGGTTTATTTGGAATAGCTTTCGGGATTCCGTCCTTTAGACTTGAAGGTCCTTATTTAGCCTTGGCCACATTAGGAGGGGGAGAAGCCATAAGATTATTTATCGAGAATGGAGAATTTTTTGGTTCGACATATGGAATTTCAAGTATTTCTCAACCCGTGATTTTTGGAGTACCCTTTGATACTCCCGATAAATATTATTATATCTCGATGCCAGTTATGTTAATAGCAGTTTACTTTTCTTACAGTATTTTAAAATCTTCTATTGGAAGAGCATTTATGTCGGTAAGAGAAGATCCAATATCTGCAGCTGCATCCGGAATTGATATAAAAAAATACAAAATTTTAGCATTTATATTAAGTGCAATGTTTGCTGGAGCTGCCGGAGCTGTCTACGCACACCTTCCACCAGGATATATTCATCCAAATAACTACACAGTAATTGAGATGGTTACTTTTTTAGCAATGGTTGTTTTCGGAGGCCTAGGCCACATTTGGGGAGGAATAATAGGGGCAATAATAATTACAATTGTCTATGATTTAACTCGTCCTCTTTATGAATATCAATTATTTATATTTGGCTTAACAATCGTTTTAACAATTTTATTCATGCCAAAAGGAATTGGTGGATTTATAGATAAGATATTCATAGATAAAAGATTTAAAAAAAAGAAAGTTGAAGAAGGTAAGTAATGTTACTTAAAACAAAAAATTTGATGAAAGCTTTCGGTGGTTTAAAAGCCATTGATAAAGTTGATTTTGAGTTACCAGCTGGAGAAATCAGAGGAATAATCGGTCCGAATGGTTCAGGAAAAAGTACTTTTTTTAATTTAGTGTCCGGGGTTTACGATCCAGATCCTGGTAGTTACATTGAATTTGACGGTCACGATATTACCAATGAACCGCCACATAAAATTGGAGCATTAGGTTTATCTAGAACTTTCCAACTTTTGAGACTTTATCAAGATATGTCAGTAATAAATAATGTAATGTCCGGTTATCACACTAGAGTAAAATATAAATTTTTTGACGCTGTAATTGGAAGAAAAAAAATATGGGATCAAGAAAAAGAAATCAAAGATGAAATGATGGAACTTTTATCCTTTGTAGGACTCGCTGATTATGCTGAATTAAACGCAAGTGAGTTATCTGGCGGTCAAAGACGCTTGTTAGTTTTAGCTAGAGCAATAGCCATGAAACCAAAATTATTGATGTTGGATGAACCTGCAGCAGGACTATCTCCAGTAAATGTTGATAATCTTATGAAGATAATTATGCAATTAAAAGACAAGTATGGATTAACACTTATTATTATAGAGCACATTTTAAAAGTAGTTATGGATACCTGTAACACCGTTACAGTTCTTGATCATGGACAAAAGATAGCCGAGGGAACACCTAGTCAAGTTAAAGACGATAATGCGGTAATAGAGGCTTATTTAGGCAAGAAGATGAATGATGAGGAAATGAGAAAAGCGCTTGCGGTCTAAAAGAAATTTGATAAGATTTATTAATAATCTATTACTCAATGTATAAAAATATCAAAAAAGAATTCGATAAAAATGGGTTTGTAAGAATAAAAAATGTTTTAGATTACAAATTAGATTTAGAACCTATCTTAAACGATATGGCTTTTATCATGAACAGATTAGTTCATAGATTTGTTTCAAAAAAAGATAAAAAAAGAGTTTTAAATTTAAATTTTAAAAGAAAATATTCATATTTGGTGAGATTAGGTATTCCTGAATTAGATCAATACTTTAATATAAGACTTCCTCAAAACAATATTACAGTTGATAGCGACTTTTTTGCAAGTCAGTCAATTTTTACTTTAATAAAAAATAGAAAGATAATTGAAAAAGTCTCGAAAATTTTAGGTACAGAAATTTCTTCTAATCCTTGTCAAAATTCAAGAATTAAACAACCTGAAAAAGGTATTGCGAAAAAGAATTTACATGACGGACTTGTTGGAAGAACGCCTTGGCATCAAGATGCTGGCGTTATGAATAAAAAAGGTCAAAAAGGAACAGAATTAGTAACTTGTTGGATACCATTTACTAAAACTAGAATAGAAAATGGGTGTATGTTGGCAGTAAAAAATAGTCATAAGCTGGGTCTTGTAAATCATGATACTGGAAGCAAAGGACAAGTTGAGATTAAAGGTATAAAAAGCATAGATAATCTAAAGACAATACCTCTAGAAGCCGATGTTGGGGATATAATTTTACTTAATAAATATTTAATTCATTGTTCTTTACCAAACAATTCAAAAAACTTTAGAATAAGTATGGATTTGAGATTTAATAAAAGTGGACAACACTCAGGGAGAGACCCACTGCCAAGTTTTGTAGTTAAAAGCAAAAATAAAAAAAATATTAAAGTAAATACTTACAAACAGTGGATCACCTTGTGGGAAAAAGCTAAAAATAAATGTTTAAAAAGAAAATGGACATATAAATATCCACTTCCAACTTTCAAAGGCTCAAAAAGAGATCTAACAAATATTATTTAATGAGTTCATCCACATCGGAGAAAAATTATCTCCCTGAGTTTTTTCTTGCCTGTTTAGGTTATTTCTTATTCGTTTCTCAAGATGCAATAGTTAAATATATTGCAGAAGATTACCAAATTACCCAAATCATCTTTGTTAATTCCTGGTTCGCTTTAATTCCAATTATATTATACACGCAAACTCTAAACGGTTGGAAAAAGCTGAAAGGTGCCAACTTTAAAGTTCATTTTTTTAGATCTTTGACTATGGCATTAGCAGTTTTCTTTGCCTACACAGGTTTTTACTTAATGCCAATGGTAACAATGTATAGCATTGTTTTTTTAACACCTTTACTCATAACAATAGGATCAGTTTTCTTTTTAAATGAGGTAGTAAGATGGAAAAGATTTTCAGCAATTATTTTTGGTTTAATTGGCACATTAATTTCAATAAACCCTTTTGGCGCGAGTATTGATCCTTATACATTTATAGCTCTTTTATGTCCTGTTTGTGCAGCCGCTAGTTACCTAATTGTAAGAAAATATGGTCATCAGGAAAGCATTTTTTCATTTGTCATTTATGGAAAAATATTAATGATCTTATTCTCAGGCGTGTTTATTATTTTTTCCTTTAAAGTTATGGATTTTAATGACTTAGCTTTAAATGCTATTTCAGGAATTTTTAGAGGGACAGCAATGATATTGGTAATAAATGCTGCCAGGCACCTACCAGGAGCTATATTTGGATCCGTAATATATGTTCAAATCTTTGCAGGGGTTATCATTGGCTACTTGGTATTCGGTGAAATCCCAACAATCAATAATTATATAGGTAATTCAATCATAATAGCCTCAGGACTTTATATAGTCATGAGGGAGATGAAATTAAAAAAGAATATTGTAACTTCAACTGCCCGACATCCAACTATCCCAATAAAAAAAGACTGATGCGACACTATTGCAACTGATAATCATTTGCAGTACAATGTAAATGATAATCATTATCAATATAAAACGAGGGAAAGTAAAAATGAGAAAAATAACACTTATAGTTGCAACTTTATTATTTGTTGCATCTAACGTTCTTGCAAATGAAGTTAACATCTTTAGTGCAAGACATTATGACTCGGACATACAGCTTTATGAAAAATTTACAGCTAAAACTGGAATTAAAGTTAATGTTGTATCTGGAAAGTCTGGAGCATTAGAGAAAAGGATAGCAGAAGAGGGAGCAGATAGTAAAGCTGACTTATATATAACAGCTGACGCTGGAAGATTAGGCGCGTTCTCGGGCAATTTACAATCTGGCCTTACAAGCTCTGCAATCAAATCAGCGGTTCCAAGCAACTTTAGAACAAACAAGTGGGTTGGAATAGCAAAAAGAGCAAGAATAGTTTATTTTGCTCCTGAGAGAGTTAGCGGCGCAGAGCTAGCAGGTTTAACTTATGAAAGTTTAGCTGATCCAAAATGGAAAGGTAGATTAGTAATAAGAGCCTCAAATAATATTTATAACCAATCACTGGTTGCTTCACTAATTAAAAATAATGGTAAAGGTAAAGTAGCTGAATGGTCAAAAGGAATGGTTTCAAATATGGCTAGATCTCCAAAAGGAAACGACAGAGCACAGATACTTGCTGTTGCTGCTGGAGATGCTGATATAGCAGTAGCTAATACTTATTATTTAGCGCTGATGTTATCTGGAAAAAAAGGTGCAGAACAACAAGCTGCAGCAAAAAAAGTTAAACCTTTCTTCCCAAATCAAGATGGCAGAGGAACGCATATGAATATTAGTGGTGCTGGTTTAGTAAAAGGAGCTCCGAATAAAGCTAATGCAATAAAATTAGTCGAGTTCTTACTAAGCGAAGAAGCTCAAAATCATATAGTAAATAATACTTTCGAGTATCCAATGATTTCAGGTGTTTCACCACATCCTCTTGTAGTAAATATGGGTTTAGATTTTAAACAAGATCTAAAAACAAAAGTAGTTAACTACGGAAAAAGACAAGCTGATGCATTAGAAGTAATGACTGCAGCAGGTTGGAAATAGTCAATAAATTTTATTAGAGGCGTAATAAATACGCCTCTAATATTTGTAAATTAAAATGAAATTAGATATTTTATACGCTTCAACAACCGGAAACGCTGAAATGGTAGCAAAAAAACTTTTGTTACTTTCAAAAGAAGCCGGATTTCAATCAAGAATGTACGAGATGAATGATTTTGATTTTGAGTCGTTCAGTAAATTAAAAAACGTAGCAATTGTAACCTCCACTTATGGAGATGGAGATGTTCCAGACATGGGCATAGACTTTTGGAAAAGTTTAGAATTTAGAGACACAAAATTAGTTAATCAAAATTACGGATTGATTGCATTAGGAGACAGATCTCATGATAAATTCTGTGGTGCTGGAAGAAAAATAAGTATGAAACTAGATAAATTAGAGTCTAATAGAATTATTGATAGACTTGAATGCGATGGAGACACAGAAGGAACTTATGAATGGTCTATTAAATTTATAAAGGTGTTAAAAGATAAAATATCTGGTAATTTAAAAATGTCACCAAGTGGTACTTGTGAAACATGCAATAATGACTCAAAAAAAATCGCAAATAAACTAAAAAATAGAGACCCAAAAGATATTAATTTTAATGAGGCAAAAAAAATCTTTAGACCGCTTACGGGTAAATCTGAAGACTAATACGGTTAATTAATGTCAAAATATAATTTCTGGTTTTTCAGCTCTTTTCTAATTGCTTCAATTGTAGCACTACCGATATTAACAGTTTTTAGTAGTTTTTTTTCTGAAACAAGTCTTTATTTTGATTTATTAAAAAGAACATTTCTTTACGAATACATATTCAATTCAATATTTTTGTTATCAATGGTTTTAATCATTACTTTTACAATAGGAGTTACATTAGCATATTTTGTATCTTTTTATGACTTCCCGTTTTCAAATTTTTTTAGTTGGGCTCTAATATTAGCTTTTGCTGTCCCAGCTTATATTTATGCATTCTCTTTAATAGCTTTTTTTGAAAATTACGGTACCGCGTATACAATTTTAATAAGTGTGTTTGGGGAATATAATTATAATCAACACATTCCAAAATTTGATGGAATGGCTGGATCAATTCTGGCAATCAGTTTATCGTTATTCCCATATGTTTACGTTTTAACAAGATCATCTTTTCTTTATCAGTCTAATAATTATATGGAAGTGGGAAAAAATCTTGGATTATCTGAAAAGGAAACTTTTTTTAGAATTATTTTACCATCTGCAAGACCTGCTATAATTGCTGGGCTCGCCTTAGTTTCTATGGAATGTCTTTCAGATTTTGGAACTGTCTCATTTTTTGGAGTAAATACGCTTACAACTGGAATATATAATTCATGGCTATCATTTGATGATCTCAACACAGCTAACCAGATTTCATTCATCTTACTTTTATTTATATTAATTTTACTATCTCTAGAAATTTATTCTAGGAAAGAGGCAAGATATCATCAGCCTGGTAGAGGCTACAAACCAATTCAAAAAATAAAATTATCAGGCAGTAAATCTTTCTTTGTATTTTTATTTTGTTTTATTGTTTTATTTGTAAGTTTTTTATTTCCATTAAGTCAGATGATTTATTGGACAATTAAATATCCAAAATACATTCAGGATCTAGATATATTAAGAATTAATTTGAATACTATTTACCTTGTAGGACTGGCAAGTATAATTTTAGTTATGGTCTCCTTATTTATAAATTACGGTAATAGAATATCAAAAAGTAAAATATTAAATTATTTAACAACTTTTTCCATATCAGGCTATGCTATACCTGGAGTGATTTTAGCGGTAGCATTCATTACCTTTTTTTCTAATTTAAGTGAATTTTTATCCAATGTTACAAATTTAGGAAGTACAAAAAAAATATTTATTGGATCAATATTTGGTTTAGTGCTGGCATATTTTGTACGATTTTTTTCACTTTCATTTAATGGAATTAGATCATCTTATGAAAAAATAAATAATTCGATCGACGAAAGTGCTTATCTACTTGGATATTCAAAATTTAAAACTTTTTCGTCAATTCACATACCTTACCTAAAAAATAATATTATTTTAATTATAGTCCTAATTTCTTTGGAGATAATTAAAGAACTGCCAATGACAATGATTTTAAGGCCTTTCAATTTTGAGACTTTTGCAACTCAAGCTTATATTTATGCATCACAAGATTTGCTTGAAGCCGCTGCGTTACCCTCATTATTTTTAATTGGCTGGTCAACGATTTTGCTTTTATTTTCCTCAAGATATATACTTTCTAAAAAAATCTAATATAATCTTACAAATGTCTAATTCATTTTTTGAAATTAAAAATGTTGATTTCTATGCTAGTGAAAAAAATAAAGTTAAAAATGTTGATCTTAAAATAGATAAACAAGGTGAGATTATTACATTATTAGGCCCCTCAGGTGTTGGTAAAACAACAATATTAAGATCTATAGCGGGTCTTCAAAAAGTTGAAAATGGTGAAATTTTTTTAAAAGAAAAACTTATTTCTTCCAAAGATTATCATTTGCCTCCTGAAAAAAGAAATATTGCTCTATCGTTTCAAGATAATTCTTTGTTTCCGAATTATAAAGTTATTGAAAATATAAATTTTGGAAAAAAAAAATCCGATAATAGTGGGTACACTTATGATGAAAATGATATTATCGAACTCTTACATATTGCTCCATTATTAAATAAATTTCCTCATCAGATAAGCGCTGGCGAAGCCCAGAGGGTTTCACTTGCAAGATCCTTAATGTCAAAACCTGATTTGTTGTTACTTGATGAACCATTTGCTAATATTGATCAAAGTTTAAAAGAAGAATTGCAATACTCAGTCAAAAAATTGATTAAGAAAATAAATTTAACAACAATAATTGTAACCCATGACTCATATGAAGCTTTCTCATTAGCTGATAAATGTGGAATAATTCTTAATCAAGAACTAAAACAATTTGATGTTCCTTATAATGTGCACCATGAGCCTAATTCTATTGAGGTGGCTAAATTTCTTAACAAAGGTGTGTTCGTTGATGTAAAAGTTGTTAGCAGCGATTGTGCTGTTCATAGCTTACAACATGAAGAATTAGGTGAAATCAAAGGAAAATTATTAAATAATTTTCCAGCAGGGTCGAATGTAAAACTGCTGTTACAACCTGAAGATTTAATTCATGATGATCAAAGCTCACTTAAACTTGAAGTTATTGACAGAAAATTCAGAGGAACCAATTTTGTCTATACTTTAAAAACTAAATCCGGGGAACAATTACCAGTATTTGTTCACTCACATCATATTCATCAACATGAAAAGTCAGAAAAATTTGGTATTAAAACTCCGATTTTTATTGACCATCTGGTATGTTTTTAATTAAATATACTAATCTAAGCGCCCTTAGCTCAGTTGGATAGAGCATCGGTTTTCTAAACCGAGGGTCGTAGGTTCGAATCCTTCAGGGCGCGCCACTATTCTCATTTAAACGAAATCAAAATCGTATAAAATAATTTTATGAGTTATTTGGAACAGAAGTTTAATTGGTCGTGCAAACTTACTTGGAAAAGAAGTGCAATTAATACTTCATGGTGCTTATTGGGGTGTTCAATTGGAGACTTTGGTACTATTTTATTTTTTCAATTATATAAGATTTCGTTTCCAATTATCGCAATTATGTCCTTAGCAATAGTTAATGGAATCATAACGAGCATAATTTTGGAAACTATAATTTTATTAAGACAGAAATTTACTTTTAAACAGGCTATTAAAACAGCAACGGGGATGAGTCTGATTTCGATGCTAAGTATGGAAATAGCAATGAATTTTACAGATTATATATTAACAGGTGGAGCAATATTAAATTGGTGGGTTATACCAATAATGTTGACGGTTGGTTTTCTCACACCCTGGCCATATAACTACTATAGGTTAAAAAAATTCAATATATCATGTCACTAATTTATGTTTAAAAAAATCTTAATTTTTATTTTTATTTTGAATGGAAATTCGTATGCAGAATTTAAATTAACCAACTTAATTAATGATTTACAATCTCCATGGTCAATTACTATAGTAAAAAAAAATACTTATTTAATCAATGAAAAATCTGGAAATATAAAAATATTTGATAGATCAGACAACACAGTAAAAAAAATCAATCATAATTTAAAAGTTTTAGAACATGGACAGGGCGGACTATTAGATATTTATTATCATGAAGGCAAAGTTTATGTTTCGTATTCAGAGGAAAGAGATAATAGCATGAAGTCAAGCACATCAGTAGCTGTAGCAAATTTTGATGAAGATAAAATGAATTTTAAAAATATTTTCCAATCTCAGCCACCTATACGAAGTGGTTACCATTTTGGATCAAGAATAGTTATAAAAAATGATAAATTATTTGTTTCATCAGGCGAGCGAGGCGGAAAACAAATTGGCCAAGAAGCTGATAAGCATCCAGGAAGTATCATAAGAATAAATTTAGACGGGTCGATTCCTAAAGATAATCCTAAATTTAAGGGTAAAAACGAATGGTTGCCAGAAATTTACCTAATAGGCATAAGAAATGTTCAGGGAATGTGTTTATCCCCTTTTGATAATGAAGTTTATATGACCAACCATGGAGCTAAAGGAGGAGATTGGTTTGGTAGAGTTAATTATGGAGGAAATTACGGATGGGACAAATTATACTGGGGTGGAACTAAATATTCGGGTCTCAAAGGTGGACCTAAATGGCTACCAGGTTACGATAAACCAATAAAATATTATGTTCCATCTATAGCAATTTCTGCTTGTCAAATATATAAAGGGGATGAATTTAAAGAGTGGAACGGAAATGCTTTAATAGCGGCACTTAAAGAACAATCATTAAGGAAAATATCATTCACAAAAAATAATTTTAAATCAGAAGATATAATTTTTAAAGATGAAATAGGTAGATTAAGGGATTTAAAGATTACAAATGGAGGTAAGATTTTAATATTAACGGATCAAGGTGGATTATGGGAATTAAGCAAAAATTAAAATGCACGTCATAGAAACAAAAGATGAAATCATAAATTATTTTAAAGATGGCTCTAAAAATAATAAAAATCTAAAAATTGGTGTTGAGCATGAAAGATTTTTATATGATAAAAATAATTATAGACTTCAATTTACAGATATTAGAAAACTTTTTGAATACTTTAAAAAATATTCATGGCGAGAAATTAAAGAAGATAACCAAGTAGTTGCTTTAAAAAGAAACGACCAAACAATTACCCTTGAACCGGGAAATCAAATTGAGTTATCAGGCTCACAAAAGGACACACTTCATGAGGTGTGTGCGGAGTCTTATAATTTTTTGGAAGAATTAAATGGTGCTTGCAAAAAACTTGAATATAAGTCTGTTTCTTTAAGTTATGATCCTATATCCAGATTAGAAGATAGGCCAAATAATCCTAAAAAAAGATACAAAATAATGACCGATGTTATGCCAAAAAAGGGAAAATTAAGTTTAAATATGATGTACATGACATCTGGAACACAAATAAACTTAGACTATGTATCTGAGGAAGATTTTTCAAAAAAATTTAATTTATTAGCAAAACTCACACCTCTTACAATTTCACTATTCGCAAATTCTCCATTTTATGAAAACAGTTTGAGTAAATTTTTATCTTACAGATCTTATGTATGGCAAAATACAGCAAGAGGTGGATTGCCTGAATTATTTCTTGAAAAAATGAATTTTGAAAAATATGCTGACTTTATTATCAATTACCCATTGCTTTTTATTATTGATAAAGAAAACTATGTTAAATCTGAAGGATATACTTTTAAAGATTTGCTGTTAAAAAAAGTTTCTACAATTAAAAGAGAGATTACCTCGCATGATTTATCAACGCATTTAGCGACAATATTTACCGAAATAAGACTTAAAAAATATTTAGAAATACGATCTTTAGATACTTGCGAATGGGATTGTCATTGTTCAGGTCCGGCCTTTTTCCTAGGTTTAATATATGAAAATTTAGATGAGGCTTTGGAATTAGTAAAAAATTGGAAATCAAATGATATAATGAATGCATATTACGATGCACCAAAAAAAGGTCTCAAAACGGTAATTGAGAAAAAATCAATTAAGAGATGGAGTGAAATACTTCTTAAATTATCAGAAGAAGGCTTAAAAAAAAGAAATATAAAAAATTCAAAAAATAATAATGAAAGTGTCTATTTAAAAAATATAAAAAATATTTTAGAAAACGGATTAACCAAGGCAGAAATAAATATAAACAAATATAACAAATCTGGTAAAATTTTGTTTAATGAAAATTAAAAATATTGTTGCTATACAATCTGATCCAATAAACACTTTAGATGTTAATACAGACACCACTTTGTTGTTAGCTAATGAGGCTCAAAGAGAGGGGTATAAAATTTTTTTTTATCAAAGTAAAGATATGAATATTAAAAATGGAAAAATTATAGCCAAGGGAGAGTACTATAAAATTGAGCCTATAAAAAAAATTTCAAGAAAAATAGACTTAGATTTATCTTCTGTAAAATTTGTTCTTATTAGACAAAACCCTCCCTTCAACCTCGATTATATTACATCACTTTACCCATTAATATCATTGCCTGATAAAGTAAAAATAATTAATTCTCCTATCGGTATTATGAAAACTCACGAAAAGTTATTTTCAATAAAATACAAGAAGTTTATGCCGGAGACAATTTTTACTCAAAATTACTCTGAAATAATTAAATTTAAAAAAAAATACAAAAAGATCGTAATAAAAGCAACACATGGTTATGGTGGAAAACATATTAAATTTATTAAAGATACTATCAAAAAAGGTGAAATAGAAAATTTTTTAAAAAGATACAAACATGTAATGGTGCAGAAATATTTAAATGGGGTAAAAAAAGGTGATAAAAGAGTATTTATAATTAATGGTAAAATTTGTGGAGCTATTAAAAGGGTTCCAAAAAAGAATTCTATCCTCAGTAATATTTCCCAAGGTGGAAGAGCTTATTTAACAAAATTAAACACTAAGGAAATTAAGATAACGAAGACAATAGCAAAAGATCTTAAGAAGAATAATATTTATTTCGCTGGTATTGATATAATAGATAATCATTTATCTGGAGATATAAACGTGACTTCTCCCACTGGCTTAAAAACATTCATGGATTTGTCAGGATTAAACCTTAGTAAATTATTTTGGAGTAAATTAAAATAATAGAGTGAAAAAAAAATTATTTTTTGGTAGGGTAAAGTCTAGAATTTTAACTAATCTACAAAAAAAAAACTCATCTTTATTTCTTAAAACAAGAAAAATAAAAAATTCATTATTTAGAAAAAATAAAATTATAATTGAAATTGGTTTCGGCCATGGAGAACATCTGGTTTATTTATCAAAAAATTTCACAAAAAAAACAATTATTGGAATTGATCCCTTTCAAAATGGATTGGCTAAAGTAGCAAAATATTGCATGGGAAATAATATTAAAAATTTATATGTATTTCCTTATGTTTTTGAAAAATTTCACAAAAAATATAAAAATTATAATTATGATGACTTATATATTCTATTTCCAGATCCATGGCCTAAAAAAAGACATCATAAAAGACGTCTATTCGATGAAGATTTTTTAAGATTAATTTTAAAAAAAGGAAGAAAAAATAGTAAAATTTTTTTTAAAACAGATAATTATAATTATTACGAGCAAGTTTACAATATGGTTAACGAATTTAAAAAAAAAGAATTAATTAAAGATTTCTATCAAAATCTTAAAACAAAAATTAAAACAAAATATCACCAAAAGGCAATTAAAAATGGGAGTAAAATTTATTCACTGAAAATTAAAAATAATTAATATCTAATTATCCATTTTTGTTAATCTTTTTTTTAATGGTACTGATAAATTGTTGAACCATTCTTTTTCCTCTCCAGATTTAGGCAAAACATTTCCATATTCAATCATTTGCTCTGGCAATAATTCTTCAAGATAAATCCATATGTTATCTTTTTTTAATTTACTGTTTTGAATTAAAGATTTCATAAGTTCATCAAGCAGATTTTGTTTTATTTCATTCGTTCTTCCTGATCGGATTTGACCATTTAAAAATATCTCTTTACTATTTACAATTTTACCCCCCATAAAATGTGACCCTTTTAAATTTTTTTCAAAAATTACCTGAGCAAAAAAAGAATTGGCCCCAGTTGCAATATTATGTGCTTTTGTAATTCCTCTTGCGATTTTTTCCATATTCTTTTTTGTAATATTAAAATTTGAATATTTAATTGTATATGTCGGCATAAGAAAAATTATACTTTATAAAACTTATATTTTGTACAGGTGTAAATTCATATATTTAGTATATCTTTAAATTAATACCATATATAGTGTTGCAAAAGCGTGACGTTGAAATTCAAAAATAATTAAATCATAATAAGAAAATTTTGAAATTAAATTTCAAAATATTGTTAACAATATAAGAGAGGAAATCATAGATATGATTAAATCAATTAAGACTTGGATTTTAATTGGATTTGCTTCAATTCTTTTAGTGGCTTGTGGCCAAGGAGGAGGAAGTGGTTCAAAAAAATCAAAGACACTTGAAAATACAAAAAAAGCTGGTTTTGTAAAATGTGGAGTATCTCAAGGACTTCCAGGATTTTCTAATGCAGATGCATCAGGAAATTGGACCGGCATAGACGTGGATGTATGTAGAGCTGTTGCAGCTGCTGTTTTAGGCGATGCTGATAAAGTAAAATATACACCCTTAAGTGCTAAAGAAAGATTTACAGCATTAACTTCTGGTGAAATCGATGTATTAGCACGAAACACAACTTGGACATTATCTAGGGATGCTGACATTGGCTTAACGTTTGTTGGTGTTAACTTTTATGATGGACAAGGTTTCATGGTAAGAAAAAATTCTGGAATTAATTCCGTGAATGATTTCAAAAATGGTATTTCTGCTTGTACAAATACAGGTACAACTACCGAGCTTAACATGAGAGACTTCTTTAATTCCAAAAACATTAAGTATGAACCAATAGCGTTTGAAAAAGCAGACGAAGTTGTTCAAGCTTATGATGCTGGAAGATGTGATACATATACAACTGATAAATCTGGTTTAGCGGCACAAAGAACTAAAATGTCAAATCCAGATGAACACAAAGTATTACCAGAAACGATTTCTAAAGAACCATTAGGTCCTGTAGTAAGACAAGGGGATGCTGTATGGGAAGATATCGTAAGATGGTCTCTAAATACTATGATCGAAGCAGAAGAGTACGGTGTTAATTCATCTAACGCTTCTAGCCTTAAAGACTCAGAGAACCCAGCAATCAAAAGATTAGTTGGTGCTGAGGGTGAATTAGGCGCAGCTTTTGGTCTAGATAATGAGTGGAGCTTGAGAATTATCGAGCAAGTTGGTAATTACGGAGAAAGCTATAAAAAACATATAGCTGACACAGGTATCTTGCCTAACAGAGGTCCTAATCAATTATGGACAAAAGGCGGAATACTTTATGTACCACCAGCAAGATAATTGCTAATTAATTAAAAAGGGCTGGATTTATCCGGCCCTTTTTTTTATTCTCTATAAAATGAATTTTAAAAATTTTAAATTCGATCTTTCTAATAAAAACAAAAACTTAATACCTCAGGTACTTACGGTACTATTCATTCTTTTACTAGTTATCTATTTTACCATTAATGCCCAAAATAATATGGGTAATCGAGGCATTTCTTTTGGATTTGGTTTTTTATCTCAAGAGTCATCGTTTGATATAACATTTTCATTAATTGATTATGATGGCTCGCATTCTTATGCTAGAGCTTTCTTGGTAGGATTATTAAATACAATTTTAGTTTCCGTAATAGGTATATTTTTCGCTACTATATTAGGTGTCACTGTAGGTATTTCACGATTATCTCAAAACTACCTGATAGCAAAAACAGCTGAATGGTATGTAGAGATATTCAGAAATATTCCTTTAATTTTACAAATCTTTTTTTGGTACTTTGCAGCATTGAGGGCATTGCCACTGACAATAGATTCAATAAATTTTTACGATATAAGTTTTTTGAATGTTAAAGGTTGGTATGTGCCTAAATTTTTGTGGACGAATTTTTCACTATTTCTTTATTCAATAATATTTGCAATCATTATAGTAATCTTTTTTTTGAGATATGCCAAAAAACAAAGAGATGAATTTGGAAAACAATTTCCAACATTTTATATATCTTTAGCAATACTTTTTATTTTGCCGACATTAACCTTTTTAATTGGTGGTGTATCGCTGACTTTTGAAATACCTGAGCTTACACAATTATCTAAAACGGTTTATGTTTATAAAGGTGGAGTTAGTATAATTCCTGAACTTATAGCCTTAGCACTGGCACTTTCGATGTACACAGCAACTTTTATTGCCGAGAACGTAAGAGCTGGTATATTAGGGGTGAGTAAAGGACAAAAAGAGGCTGCAGCGTCGATTGGTTTGACCAAAGGTCAAATTTTAAAACTTGTTGTCATGCCCCAGGCTTTAAGAATAATTATTCCTCCAACTACTAATCAATATCTTAACTTAACAAAAAATTCTTCACTAGCAGCCGCTATAGCTTATCCAGATATTGTTTTAGTTTTTGCAGGAACAGCCTTAATGCAAACTGGTAGGGCGATTGAAATTATATCAATTACTATGCTTACATACTTATCTTTAAGCTTATCGATTTCTGTATTCATGAATTGGTATAACAAAAAAATGGCTATAAGGGAAAAATGATGAAAATTGCTTACTTTAAACCAAACAAAGACAACCTTAAAAGCACATTGCCTGTTGGTATATTTTTGATCTCTATGGGCTTAATTGATATTATTCTTAATAGCTTATTTAATTTCAATTTGACCTCTTTTTTACCTGAAAAAATAAGTTTTATTGCGCCACTTATATTTGGTGCATTAGGTTTATATTTAATCAGAATTGAATTTAGTGGAAATAAATTATTAGACAAAATAAACAAAAATTTTAACTCGAGTAGCTTTAATGCTATTTTAACACTTTTAGTCATTTTTGCTTTAATAAAATATGTGCCTCCACTTTTGAACTGGTTTATATTTGATGCTGATTTTATTGGAAATAAGAAAGAAGATTGTACAAGTGGCGGTGCTTGCTGGGTGTTTGTTAAGGTCTGGTTTAATAGATTTGTATATGGCATGTATCCAGATGCTGAACAGTGGAGAATTAATTCAGCATTTATAATGCTTTTTTTACTTGTTGGAGCCTCGTTTTTTGTTCCATCAAAGTATAAAAAATATCTTCTTATTTTTTTGGTTTTTGTCTATCCATTCATTGGGCTTAAATTAATATCTGGTGGAGATTTTGGATTAAAATATGTTGAAACCGGAGCTTGGGGCGGATTATCTCTAACATTCATTGTTTCAGCATTTGCTTTAATTTTGTGTTTTCCAATAGGAATGTTGTTAGCGTTAGGTAGAAGGTCAAATCTTCCAGCAATAAGATATTCATCAATAGGATTCATTGAACTATGGAGAGGAGTTCCTTTAATAACAGTTTTGTTTATGTCAGCTGTAATGTTTCCTATGTTTCTACCAGATGGAACTTATGTAGATAAATTAATAAGAGTTCTAATTGCTATAACTTTATTTGAAGCTGCCTATATGGCCGAAGTTATCAGAGGTGGCCTTCAGGCTCTACCTAAAGGGCAATATGAGGCTGCTAAATCATTAGGAATGGGATATTGGAGAATGCATTTTCTGATTGTTTTACCACAAGCGTTGAAACTGGTTATACCTGGTATAGCTAATACTTTTTTAGCTTTGGTTAAGGATACACCACTCATATTCGTTGTCGGCTTGTTAGAGCTTGCGGGGATGGTAAATTTAGCAAAAACTAATCCTAAATGGCTAGGAATGGCGATGGAAGGGTATGTTTTTGCAGGTTTAGTTTTCTGGGTAATTTGTTATGCTATGAGTAGATATAGTCAAAATTTAGAGAAAAAATTGAGTACTGAAAGACAATGACAAAAATAATTGAACTTAAAAATGTTAATAAATGGTTTGATAAATTTCAAGCTTTAAAAGACGTTAGTTTAGAAGTTAATCAGCAAGAAAAAATTGTTATTTGTGGACCCTCAGGTTCTGGCAAGTCTACTTTAATAAGATGTATTAACAGACTTGAGGAACATCAAGACGGACAAATAATTGTAGATGGTAACGAAATTTCTGAAAATACAAAAGATATAGAAAAAATCAGGGCAGAAGTTGGAATGGTTTTTCAACAGTTCAATTTATTTCCCCATTTGTCAATTTTAGATAATTGTACTCTCGCACCTATATGGGTAAAAAAAATGCCTAAAAAACAAGCAGAAGAAATTGCTATGCAAAATTTAGAAAGAGTCCAAATTGCTGATCAAGCTAAAAAATTTCCTGGTCAATTATCTGGAGGACAACAACAACGTTCTGCAATCGCAAGAGCATTATGTATGGAACCAAAGATTATGTTATTTGACGAACCTACTTCTGCTTTAGATCCTGAAATGATTAAAGAGGTATTAGACTCTATGGTAGATTTAGCTAAAGGTGGAATGACAATGATAGTTGTGACGCATGAAATGGGTTTTGCAAAAGAGGTCGCCGATAATATGATCTTTATGGATGAGGGAAAAATTGTTGAAAAAGCAAAAACTAAAGAATTTTTTGATAATCCTAAATCAGATAGAACTAAATTGTTTTTAAGTCAAATTTTATAGCCACTTTGGAATAGGTAAATTTTTATCTTTCAAAAATTTCTTATTAAATATTTTGCTTGCATACCTTCTTCCATCATCGCACAAAATAGTAACTATATTCTTATTTGGTCCTAATTTCTTTGCTAGTTTAATTGCACCAGCTATATTAATGCCTGATGAACCTCCAAGTATTATTTTTTGGCTAATTATCAAATCATAAACTATATTTAAAGCTTCTACATCAGAAGTTTGAAAAGCTTCATCAACAATTGCTTTTTCATAGTTATTCGTAATTCTACCAGTGCCTATACCTTCAGTTATAGAATTTCCCTGACTTTTCAATTTCTTATCTTTAAAATATGAATATAACGAAGAACCCATTGGATCAGATAGTCCTATCTTAATATTTTTGTTTTTTTCTTTTAATCCTATTGAAACACCAGCTAAGGTCCCACCTGTTCCTACAGCACATATGAATCCATCTATATTTCCTCCAGTCTGACACCATATTTCTTGAGAAGTTGTTTTAATGTGTGCTTCAGTATTGACTGTATTATCAAATTGATTAGCCCATATAACACCATTTTTATTTTTCTTAGATAATTCGTCGGCTATTTTTTTCGATTTTTTAATATAATTTTCAGGATTTGTGTAAGGAACAGCATCAACCTCGATAAGTTCAGCACCTAAATCTTTTAATGTATTCTTTTTTTCAATTGACTGTGTATTTGGAATTACTATTTTTAGATTAATACCTAATTCTCTACAAATTACTGCAAGCCCAATACCTGTATTCCCAGCTGTACCCTCTACAATTGTTCCGCCTTTTTTGATTTTACCTTTTTTTATTGCATCATTTATAATAAACAATGCAGCTCTATCTTTAACAGATTGTCCAGGATTAAAATATTCAGCCTTCCCATAAATGTTACAACCAGTTATTTCAGAGGCTTGTTTTAATCGAATTAATGGTGTATTCCCAATTCTAGCAATTAAATTATTATTAATCATAAACTAAAATAAATGAAAAAAATAATCCTTTCAATTACTTTTTACTTTTTAATATCATTCACATTTATATTAGGCCATGTCGACCATTACAAAAATTATGATTATTTAGAATATGAACTTTTCAGAAATAATCAGCCTATAGGTTATCACAAATATGAATTTGTCAGAAATAACAATAATTTAACGGTAAATAGTATCGTGGAATTTAAAATTTCAAAATTTGGAGTAGATCTATATAAATATTTCGCGTCAAGTAGGGAAAAATATAAAAATAGTAAATTTTTGTCATTTAATTCAAAAACTAAACAAAATAAAAAAGATAAATATGTAAATATTAAAGTCGACGATAGCCAAAAACAGTTAATTATAGACGGATCATCGTACAAGGGTTCAGCCAGCATAGATGCTATTATTGGAACCTGGTGGAATCACGAAATTGTAAAGGCAAAAGCTCAAATAAGTGCAATATCAGGTAGAATAATTGGTCAAAAAGTAACATTTTTGGGAAAAAAACAAATTACTATTAATGGAAAAGAATACAATTCGTTACATTTTAACTTTAAATCGTCTGACGAGACATTACCCGATAACAAAAAATTAAACACTGACATATGGTATGAAGAAAAAACATTTTTATGGCTAAAAGCTTCTTTTGATAAAAGAGGTTATTGGGAATATAGGCTAAAAGAAGTTAGGTAATTTTATTAAAAAACAGGCATATTATTAAATAAAGTCAATACCTATTATCTTTTTTTTTAAGGTTTTTAGCCCTAAAAAATTAAAAAAAAAAGTGGACCCATCTTGAACTTTATCATTGCCAAACTATAAAATTTAATGTTCAATTTGATTTTTGGGGAGATTAATGGAAGAAAATTTTAATATACATTTGGGCAAAAAATTACGAATGAGAAGACTATCTTTAGGATTAACCCAAACAAAAGTAGCTCAAGCAATCAACGTTACCTTCCAACAAATTCAAAAATATGAAAAGGGCACAAATGGAGTAAGCTCTAGTAGGCTTATGCAGCTTTCATCGTTTCTGAAAGTACCTATTACTTATTTCTTCGAGGATTTCAGAGATTTTAATGCTAATAATCAAACTAAAGTAGAGGGAGATGATCTGAATTACTCGTTTCTGAGCAAAACATTTTCTTCTCTTTCAAGATCGCAAAAAGAGAAAATCCTACAAGTTCTTAAAAATACAGTAGCCTACGAGAAAACTGGTTAATTGGCTCCTCGGGCAGGACTCGAACCTGCGACCAATTGATTAACAGTCAACTGCTCTACCAACTGAGCTACCGAGGAATGATTTTGAACATACTTTCTTTAAAATAATAAAACAACTAATTTTTTGGAGGCCACGCCCAGAATCGAACTGGGATACAAGGATTTGCAATCCTCTGCGTAACCATTCCGCCACGTGGCCAATAATGCTTCTTTTAAATCATTTAATAGCTTCAATAAAGCAAAATCTATGTCTTTTAGGTTTTTGTCCATCTGATATAAACTATAATAATCATAAAAATGGAATTTAAAAAATACAATCATACACAAGAAGAAAAAAAAATCTCTGATTTTTGGATAAAAAAAGGATTGTTTAAACCAAGAAAAGGTAAGAGTAAAAAAAAGTTTTCAATAGTAATCCCCCCACCTAATATAACTGGAAGACTGCATATGGGGCACGCCTTAAATAATAGTCTTCAAGATGTTCTAGTAAGGTTTAAGAGAATGAAAGGTTTTGAAACATTATGGCAACCCGGCACTGATCACGCTGGTATAGCTACTCAAGCGATTGTAGAAAAAAATCTAGAAACTGAAGGAGTTAAGAAAAACCAATTAGGGAGAGAAAAATTTATTGAAGAAGTTTGGAAATGGAAAGAAAAATCTGGTGGAATAATTTTAGACCAATTAAAAAAACTAGGCTGCTCATGTGATTGGACAAGAACAAGATTTACAATGGATAAAGATCTCTCTGCCGCCGTAATTAGAGTATTTGTCGATTTGTATAACAACAAACTTATATACAAAGATAAAAAATTGGTAAATTGGGATACACAACTTCAAACAGCTATATCAGATCTAGAAGTTAACCAAAAAGATGTTCAATCTCAATTATTTTACATCGATTATCAAGTTGAAGACTCTGATCAGAAAATAACTATTGCAACAACTAGACCTGAAACAATGATGGGAGATACAGCTGTTGCGGTCAATCCGAAGGATCAAAGATATACTAAACTAATTGGAAAAAATGTTAAAATTCCATTAGTAAATAGGGTCATTAAAATTATCAGTGATACACATGCAGATCCAGATCAAGGGTCGGGTGCTGTTAAAATAACCCCAGCGCATGATTTTAATGACTATGAGGTTGGCAAAAGAAATAGATTAGAATTAATTAATATTTTTGAAAAAGATGGTAAAATTAATAAAAACGGAATTAAAGAATATATTGGATTAGATAGATTTGAAGCCAGAAAGCTATTGGTCAGTCGATTAAAGGAAAAAGGCTTTTTAAAAAAAATAGAAACTATTAAAAATAAAGTTCCTTTTGGAGATAGATCTAATTCAATAATTGAACCACTTCTTACCGAACAATGGTTTGTTAATGCTAAAAAATTATCTCTAAAACCAATTAAAATTGTTCATCAAGGTAAAACTTCTTTTTTTCCAGCTAATTGGACAAAGATATTTTATCAATGGATGCGTGACATCGAGCCTTGGTGTATATCGCGACAAATATGGTGGGGCCATAGAATTCCAGCCTGGTATGATGAAAGCGAAAATATCTTTGTCGCTGAAAATGAAAAGATTGCATTAGACTTAGCTAGAAAAAAAAATAAAAAGAAAATTGTTAAATTAAAACAAGAAACAGATGTATTAGACACTTGGTTTTCATCTGCTTTGTGGCCATTTGCTACTTTAGGTTGGCCGAATAAAACTAAAGAACTTAAAAAATTTTACCCTACCTCAGTATTAGTTACGGGCTTTGATATAATATTTTTTTGGGTAGCTAGAATGTTAATGATGGGTAATTTCTTCAATAAGAATACTCCTTTTCAAAAAGTTTATGTTCATGCTTTAGTGAGAGATGAAAAGGGACAAAAAATGTCAAAATCAAAAGGCAATGTCATTGATCCATTGGAATTAATTAATGAATATGGAGCTGACAGTTTAAGATTTACCCTAATTTCAATGGCATCTCCCGGAAGAGACGTAAAATTATCTAAAGAAAGAGTAACAGGGAATAGAAATTTTATTACAAAGATTTGGAGTGCAAATAATTTTCTAAAATTAAATAATTGTAAATTGAATAAAAAGGCTAATATTAAATTAATTAAGACGCCAATAAATCAATGGATATTTAATGAATATATTGAAACTCAAAATGAAGTATCAAAAAATATTGAGTCATTTCGTTTTGATGAGGCAGCTAAAAAGGTCTATCAATTTGTTTGGCATTTATATTGTGACTGGTATTTAGAATTTTTAAAGCCGATATTTAATTCAAAAAACAAAGAACAAATTAATGAATCTAAACATTTCGCCTCTTTAATGATGGCTAATATTCTTAGATTATTGCATCCATTTATTCCTTTCTTTACAGAGACTGTTTGGAATAAAAATAATTATAAGACTTTTTTTAAAAAAGATTTAATCACATCAGACTGGCCAAATTATCAGAGATTAAACAAATATAAAAAAAATCAAGACGATATAAATAACTTGATCGAATTAATCTCGAGTATCAGGTCTGCTAAAGCTGAGTTAAAAATAACCCCTAAACTTTTTTGCAATATTTCTTTTAATGAAAAATCGTCTAAAATTAAGAAATTGATTGAGAACAATTTAAGTTTATTTAAGCAAGTCGGAAGAGTAAATGATATTATTGGGAAAATAAAAAATGATAAAAACTCACTAGAAATTTTAGCCTTAAAAGAAAAAATTACCTTGGAATTTTCTGAAGATGTTGACTTAATTTCACAAAAGGAGCGAATTTTCAAAAAGATTGAAAACATAAATAGTCAAATTAACCAATTAAACAATAAGCTTAAAAATAAGGCTTATTTAAAGAAAGCCCCTAATGAAATTGTACAAAATGATAAAAAATTAGTAAAAGAATTAACAGTTGAAGATGAAAAATTAAGAAGTATTGTATCCAGTATTAATTAAATATGTCTAAAATAGATAAAAAAAAATTACCTAGTCGTCATACATCTTTAGGCGCAGATAGAGCTCCTCACAGATCTTTTTATTATGCAATGGGCGAAACAGAACAAGACGTTGCTAAACCTTTCGTTGGAGTAGTATCAACTTGGAACGAGGCAGCACCATGTAATACAGCTCTCATGAGGCAAGCACAGTCGGTAAAAAAAGGGGTTAAAGAAACTGGGGGTACGCCAAGAGAATTTTGCACAATAACCGTAACTGATGGTATAGCAATGGGCCATGAAGGTATGAAATCATCTTTAATTTCTAGAGAGATAATTGCTGACTCTGCCGAATTAACCGTACGAGGTCATTGCTATGATGCTTTGGTAGGTATTGCTGGTTGTGACAAATCTTTACCTGGATTAATGATGTCAATGTTAAGACTAAACGTCCCAAGTGTTTTTATTTATGGTGGTTCAATTTTACCAGGAAAATACAAAGGGAAAGACGTTACAGTAGTGGATGTGTTTGAGGCAGTTGGAAAACACTCATCAGGCTCAATGACCGCCGAAGAACTTAGAGAATTAGAATTGGTCGCTTGTCCAAGCGCTGGTGCTTGTGGTGGTCAATTCACCGCTAATACTATGGCATGTGTTTCAGAAGCTATAGGACTTGCATTACCGTATTCTGCGGGTACACCAGCCCCTTACGAAGAACGAGACAAATATGCGCACGAAAGCGGTAAAACTGTGATGTCTTTATTAGAAAAAAATATAAAACCCAGAGACATAGTTACAAAAAAATCTCTAGAAAATGCAGCCACCATTGTTGCTGCAACGGGTGGCTCAACAAATGCTGCTTTACACCTACCAGCTCTTGCTAACGAGATAGGAGTAAAGTTTGATTTAATGGATGTGGCTAAGATTTTTAAGAAAACACCTTACTTAGCAGATTTGAAACCAGGTGGAAAATATGTTGCCAAAGATATGTGGGAAGCAGGAGGTGTACCTATGCTCCTCAAGACATTATATGACGGTGGCTTTATTCACGGTGAATGTATGACTGTTACAGGTAAAACAATGAAGGAGAATTTAAAGGATATAAAATTTAATCCTAATCAAAAAGTTTTACGAGAGTATAACAATCCATTATCACCTGACGGTGGTGTAGTTGGATTGAAAGGAAATCTAGCACCAGACGGAGCGATAGTTAAAATTGCAGGTTTAAAAAAACTACAATTTACCGGCAAAGCAAGATGTTTTGATAATGAAGAAGACGCAATGAAGGCTGTTCAAAAAAAGAAATATAAAGATGGAGATGTTATAATAATAAGGTACGAGGGTCCAAGGGGAGGGCCTGGAATGAGAGAAATGCTTTCAACAACTGGAGCAATATATGGTCAGGGCAAAGGAGAAAAAGTTGCTCTAATAACCGATGGAAGGTTTTCTGGAGCCACAAGAGGATTTTGTGTAGGACATGTAGGACCTGAAGCAGCACTAGGCGGACCTATAGCACTATTAAAAAATGGGGATTTAATTGATATTGATGCAAAAAAGGGTTCTATAAACGTAAGATTAACCAAATCACAATTAGCATCAAGAAAGAGAAAATGGAAAGCAAGAAAAACAGATTTTGGTTCCGGTACACTTTGGAAATATGCACAAACAGTTGGTCCAGCTTATTTAGGTGCACCAACTCATCCTGGTAAGAAAAAAGAAGTTAAAGAATATTCTAAAATTTAATGAAAATTAGACCAGTTATTTTATGTGGAGGAGCTGGAACAAGATTATGGGATAATACTAAGAAAAATCCTGTGAAGCAATTTATTGACTTTGGCAATTGGACACTGTTTGGAAAAACCCTAGACAGAGTTAATAATCCACTATTTGACTCCCCAATCATAAGTACTAATAAGAATTATATAAAATTCGTAAAAAAATATCTCAAAAAACATAAAATAGGGAAATTTAAGATAATTGTTGAGCCAGTAAGAAAAAACACAGGACCAGCTATGTTAGCAACATCACTGATAAAAGAAATACCAAACGAGCAAGCAATAGTATTTTTGTCGTCGGATCATTTAATAGATAAGACAACTTTATTTAACAAATCTATCAAAAAATCTCTTCCCAATCTTGACAAGAAAAATATTTTTGTTTTTGGAATTAAACCAAAAAATGCCTCAGATCAATTTGGATATTTCTTAACTAGAAGAAAAAAAATTTTTAATAATGTTTATAAATTCATTGAAAAGCCAAAAATATCAATTGCAAAAAAGATAATTAAACAAAATGGATTTTGGAACTCTGGAATTTTTTTAGCAAGAAAAGACTCACTAATATATAATTTTAAAAAATACGAAAAGCAAATCTATCTATATTGTAAAAAAGCAGTTGATAAAGCGAAGTACAAGAATAATATTATCTATTTAAATATAAAAGAATTTAAAAAGAATAAGTCTATTCCTTTTGATCGAGCAATTTTAGAAAAATCTAAAGAAATAAATGCTATAAAACTTAATATTCCTTGGTCAGATCTTGGTAGTTGGAGAGAAATATGCTCAATGTTTAATACAAATAAGAGTAAATATTTTAAAAGAAAAAATATTTTTTATAAACCATGGGGCAAATATATTAATTTATTTAAAGGTAATAAATTTTTAATAAAAGAATTGATTATTAAACCAAAAGGCATTTTAAGTTTACAAAAACATTATCACAGGTCTGAGCATTGGCTAATAATTAATGGGAAGCCAATGATAACATTAAATAAAAAATCCTTTATAAAAAAACCAAACGAATCTATTTTTATTCCAAGAGGCGCTAAACATAGAATATACAATCCGTTTAAAAAAACAGTTAAAATCATTGAGGCTCAAATTGGTACAATTTTAAAAGAGTCAGATATTGTAAGATATCAAGATATTTATGGTCGTATTAAGTAATGTTTATCTCAATAGGTGTGTGATCAGAGGGCTTTAATTTTCCTCTTGGAGTTTTATTAATTTTTATAGATTTAATATCTCTAAGTACGTTATTTGAAGCAAGAAAATGATCAATCCGCATTCCGTAATTTTTTTGCCAAGATCCAGCAAAATAATCCCAAAAAGTGTATTCAATTTTATCCTTAAAAAAATATCTATAAACGTCTGTTAAGCCCAAATTAATCAATTCTCTAAATTTTTTTCTAATCTCTATTTTATATAGAGCATCATTTTCATATCTTTTGTAATCATAAACGTCAATTTCCTCAGGAATAATATTAAAATCTCCAGAAATAATTATATTTTTATTTTTATTTAAAATTTCTGCAATTTTATTCGTAAATAAATTTAACCATTTTTTTTTATAATTATATTTTTCACTTTCTATTGGGTTACCATTTGGAACATAGATGTTTATGAGAAGAATTTCCTTTTCTTTTAAAGATATGCTGCCACAAATAATTCTTGCTTGACCTAAAGGATCATTAATAAATTTTGTATTCACGTTTGAAATATCAACTTTCGATAAAAAAGCAACTCCATTGTAGCTTTTTTGACCAAATACATAATTTTTGTATCCAATTTTCTCAAAACTTTCTTTAGGAAAATTTATTTCTTGTGCTTTAATCTCTTGTAACATTAAAATTTCAGGCTTCTCTTTTTTTAAGTAATCTAAAATATTTTCAAGTCTAGCCCTTACCGAGTTAACATTCCATGAAGAGATACGCATTAAGCAGAAAAAGATAAACCGCAGCCACAAGAAGATTTTGCTTTAGGATTTTCTATTACAAAACTTTCACCGATCATTTGCGATTTGAAATCAACAATCGAGCCATTTAATAATTTTAAAGAATCTTTATCAATTACAGCATTATTAAATTTAACATCATTATCATTGATTTTATTATCTATTGAAAAGTTGTATTTGAAACCAGAACAGCCGCCACCTTTTACCGATATTCTAAAAAAGCTTTTGTTTTTTGCATCACCAGTAATCTTATTTATTTGATTCTCAGCATTGTTTGTAAAAGTAACTTTTTCAATCATAATTCTAAAAAATATAGTATACAATTTTAATACGTTATATGCAAAAAAAAATCAAAAATTACTATTCAAATTTAGCAACACCTATCAAATCCTCAGGTCGTTTAACTAAAGAGGCTTCTCATGATTTAAGAACTGAATTTCAAAGAGATAGAGATCGCGTCATACATTCAACAGCCTTTAGAAGGCTAAAGCACAAAACCCAAGTTTTTGTTAACACTACAGATGATCACTATCGAACTAGAATTACTCACTCACTAGAAGTTTCACAAATAGCCAGAACATTGGCCAAGCATTTTAATTTAAACGAAGATCTTTGTGAGACATTGAGTCTTGCGCATGATCTTGGCCATACACCTTTCGGCCATGCTGGTGAAGAGTCTTTAAATGAATGCATGATTCATCACGGTGGTTTTGACCATAATTTACAAACTATAAGAGTAGTAACTTTATTAGAAAACAAATATCTAAAATTTAAAGGGTTAAATCTTACCGTTGAAACACTTGATGGTTTGTTAAAACATAATGGACCATTAAGAGATACAAAAAAATTAGAAAGTATGATTGGATTAAAATATTTTAAAAAAAAGATAATTTTTCAAAATCGTCCATCATTTGAAGCACAGCTTGCAGCTATTTCTGATGATATAGCCTATAATTCTCACGATTTAGAGGATGGATTGAAAGCTGGATTATTTAAAGTTAAAGATTTACAAGAAATTGATATTATTAAATTATTTATAAAAAAATATAAATCTAAAATGATTACTGATGAATTGATTAAAAGAATTATTTCAAGAGAACTTATAAATTATTTAGTTATAGATGTTATTAAAAATACAAAAAACAATCTTAAAAAAAATAATATTAAAAGTTTGAATTCCATATATAATTCAAATATTAATGTGGTTAATTTTTCTTCAGAAGTTAAGGTATTAGATGCTCAAATTAAAAACTTTTTAAAAAGAAAAATGTACTATTCACCAGAAGTTTTGAAAAGGACAAATAAGGGAAAAAAAGTTATTGCTTTGCTATTTAAAAAAATAATAAAGTCACCGAACAAAATTAAAGAAATAAATATAAATAAAAAACAAAATATTTATCGTCAGGTCAGTGATTTTATTGCAGGAATGACTGATAGGTATGCTTTAAGATTATATAAAAAATTAACATGAATATATTTGATTTTTATCAAAAAAAAATTATCGAAACTATTAAAAAAAATAAAAAAATTCTTAAAATCAGTGAAGTTAATTTTAATGGAATGCAAGTGGAGCTCGCTCCAGAAAAGTTTAATTGTGATATTTCAACTAATATTGCAATGTTACTTACGAAAAGAAACAAAAAAGATCTTCAATTATTTAGCCATGATTTAAAAGATTTATTAATCAAAAAAATAAAAGATTTTCAAAATATTGAAATTGCTGGTTCGGGATTTCTTAATATATCTTTAACAGAAAATTCTATACTTAAAATAATAGAAAAAATTTTAAAAGATAAGGATAAGTACGGTTCACAAAAGCAAAACAAAAAAATAAATATTGAATTTGTTTCAGCTAATCCTACCGGACCAATGCACGTTGGTCACTGCAGGGGGGCAGTTTTAGGCGATGTAATAAGTAATCTATTGTTATTTAATGGAAATAAGGTCATCAAGGAATACTATATAAATGATTATGGTGTTCAAATTAATAATTTTGTTAAATCTGTTTATTTAAGAATAAGAGAAATTAAATTTAAAGAAAATTTTCAAAATAGTCCAGATTTGTACCCAGG
>CACNRH010000006.1 GCA_902622825.1 uncultured Pelagibacteraceae bacterium | reverse complement strand
TACAAATCAGCTGTAAAACAGTAAATTTTAAACTATTTGGCCTTTCGCTTGCTACAATTAATCTTATTTTTTCACTATTAATTATTGCTATAACGAGTGTATTAATAAAAAAATATGAAAAAAACAAATAAAGTAGAACTTGAAGAAATTATCAGAGTAGATCATGCCGGCGAAAGAGGTGCTATCAAGATCTATGAAGGTCAACTTTTAGCACTCAAAACATTTAAGCAAGATGAAGAGCTGAAAAGAAAAATAGAAGACATGAAGGTTCATGAAACCGAGCATTATGAATTCTTTGATAGTGAAATAAAAAAAAGAAATATTAAACCAACTAGGTTCCTACCTGTATGGGATCTATTAGGAATAACGTTAGGTTTTGGAACTGCAATGTTAGGAAAAAAAGCTGCAATGTTATGTACTGCATCCGTAGAGGAAGTAATTGATGATCATTACAAGAGCCAAACTTATAAATTAGGTGATGATGAAAAAGATTTAAAATCAAAAATAGTTAAGTTTAGACAGGATGAGTTAGATCACAAGGACATTGCTTATGAGGAAGGTGCTACTAAAAAAGGAGTTTATAAAGTTTTAGATAAGGTAATTAAAACTTCTTCTAGGATCGCAATAGCGATTTCAGAAAAGTACTAATTAAGGTTCAAGTTCTATATCCCAATAAAGATAATCCATCCAACTTTCGTGTAAAAAATTCGGAGGAAAATTTCTGCCATTTCTGTGAAGGTCATCAACTGATGGTCTGTAAGGTTTATTAAAAAGTTTCATGCCACTTTTTTCGTAAAGCTTTCCACCTTTTTTTACGTTGCAAGTTGAACAAGCTGTAACAACATTCTCCCAATCAGTTATACCTCCTTTAGATTTAGGTAGTAAGTGATCGAAAGTTAAATCTTTTTTATCCCCACAATATTGGCATGCAAACTTATCTCTTAAAAAAACGTTGAACCTTGTAAAATTTGGATTCTCCGAAGGCTTTATAAAATTTTTTAAAGCTATTACACTCGGTAAATTCATTTCAAAGGATGGACTTCTTATTTTTCTTTTGTAATTTGAAACAATACTTACTCGATCTAAAAAAACTGACTTTACAGCGTCCTGCCAACACCATAATGAAAGTGGGTAGTAACTTAAAGGTCTAAAGTCTGCATTCAATACTAAAGCAGGACATTTTTCTAAAGGTACTCGATCACTAGAAGAAATAATCATACTTAAAAGTTATCTGAAACTAAAAACTATATCAAGGTGTAATTTTGGTAATTAATATAAATTTTTTTTTATAAACTCTAACCCTAAGCTTGATCCTTCTTGAGGTATCCTATGTTCGCAGTTTTTGAAGGATTTCAACTCAATTGGATAATTATTCTTAATGAAAAATTCTTTTGCTTCCAGAAAAAAATTTATTGGTACAATCTCATCTTTATCCCCATGCATCAAAATGACTTTTGGTCTTGATACAATATTTTTAGATAAGTGTTCAGTATCAATTATTTTTCCTGAGTAACCTATTATAGAATTAATTTTATCTTTTCTTTTGATACCTGTCTGTAAAGATATCATGCATCCTTGACTGAATCCTCCTAAAATTATTTTGTTAGCTTCTAAATTATTTTGAACTTTCACTTCATCAATTAATTGATTAAGTTTCATCTCCGCAACAAGAGATTTAGTTAGAATTTGTTGTTTGCTCTGATCCATTAAATCGAACCATTGATATCCGACTGAACTGACAGCGCACTTTTCTGGAGCATCAGGACATAGAAATATTGTATCAGGTAAATAATTTTTCCAATAATTCGCTAATATTGAAATATCGTTACCATCCCCACCATAACCATGACAAAGTATCACTGCATTTTTTGGTTTTTGTTTTGAAATAGGATTAATAATTGTTGTATTCAACGAGTAGCTCATGATAGTAAGTTTATTATGTCCGAGTTTATTTTTAATCTAATAGGTTTCACATTATTAGGTGCTGTTGCCATTGTTTTAATTTTGGGTATTTATACTTTATTTAAAGGTGGAAGTACCAGCAAAAAATACTCAAATAAGTTAATGCAATTAAGGGTGCTTTTACAATTTATAGCAATAATTATTCTTGTAATTTTGGCTTATTTTTTCAAAGATTAATTTTTTTTTCTAGCAACTCTATTAATTTTTTAGAATTAAAATCAATTTCACCGATAGCTCTTGCAAACTCATTTCCAGATTTGTCTAAAAAAATAGTTGTTGGAAGACCTCGCATTCTAAATTTTTTTGCTAAATTAAATTCAGGATCAAAGTAAATTTTGATATTATTAATTTCCAATTTATTGTAAAAATTTTGCACCTTTTTAATATTCGGTTTTTCCATATTTATTGCATATACTTTCAAATTAGGTAATTTTCTTGATAATTCGCTTAAAGATGGCATTTCTTTTTTACAAGGAGCGCACCAAGTAGCCCAAAAATTTAATACCACGATGTTGCCTTTATTTTGATTTAGATCCACGTCTTGGAGATTGAAATCTTTGAATTTTATGTTCTTAATAAGAATAGGACTTTCGTGAACACTAAAATTCTTGATAATTTGTTGATCTGCATATGAATAAGAGCAGATAAATGTAATCAACAAAGTGTGAATATAGACTTTAAAAGATTTACTAATTTTCATATTAATTTAAATTGAATAGCATACTAAAATGAAAAATAAAAATAAAACCGTATGGTCAAAAAGACTTAAAGGATCACCTTCAAAGTTATTTGAAAGAATAGGCGCGTCAGTTCATATTGATAAAAGGTTGTATAAGCAAGATATTTTTGCCTCAAAAGTGCATACTCAAATGCTTATAAAACAAAAAATTATTCCTATTAAAGATGGAAATAAAATTATAGCTGGATTAAAAAAAATTGAAAAACTTATTGATAGTAAAAAATTTAAGTTCGAGGCCAAGTATGAAGACATTCATTTAAATATTGAAAAAAAACTTTTTGAAATTATTGGCCCCTCCGCAGGCTTTCTTCATACTGCTAGATCCAGAAATGATCAAGTAGTAACAGATTTTAAGTTATGGGTTAAAAAATCAACTAAAGAAATTATTTATGAGATTAGTAAATTAATGAGATCTATTCTTTTAAAATCAGAAAAGAATATAGATACTGTAATGCCAGGGTTTACTCATTTGAAAAATGCTCAGCCAGTGTCTTTTGCTCATTATCTCTTAGCCTATTTTGAAATGTTAAAAAGAGATAGAGAGAGATTTAATAATAATTTAGATTTATTAGATGAGTCACCTCTTGGAGTTGCGGCATTATCAGGTACTTCTTACAACATAGATAGATTTTATACCTCAAAAAAACTTGGTTTTAAGCAACCGACTTCCAATTCTATTGATACGGTTTCGGATAGGGATTTTGCTATAGATTTTCTTTATGCTTGTGCAGTTTGTGCGATGCATTTATCTAGATTGGCGGAAGACTTTATCATATTGAATTCAGACGCTTATAAATTAATTGATTTTGACGATAAAATGTTAACTGGATCATCAATTATGCCGCAAAAAAAGAACCCTGATCCTGCTGAATTAATCAGAGGAAGAACCGGGATCAATTACGGAAAACTTAATTCTATGCTTACTATAATGAAAGGTTTGCCAATATCTTATTTCAAAGATTTGCAAGATGATAAATCTTTAGTTTTTGATGGATTTGACACTTTGAAAGATACCCTTTCATTAAGCTCTGAATTAATTAAAAATCTTAAACCCAATAAAAAAAGAATGTTAAATATGGCAAACAGTGGTTTTACTACTGCAACCGATTTTGCAGATTATTTAGTAAAGCAAAAAAAGATTCCATTTAGGGAGTCTTACAACATTTCCTCAAAATTAGTAAACTATGCAGAAAAAAAAGGTAAGAATCTAAACGAACTCAGTTTTGATGAGGTAAAAAAATTTTACAAGAATTTAGATAAAAAGATATTACAAATATTTGAGGTAAAAAATTCAATGAACTCCAAAAAATCATATGGAGGAACTTCGAGCAAAAATGTAAAAAATATGATTAAAAGATATAAAAAAGATCTATGAAAAATTTAACATTATCCGTGATTATTTTTTTTCTTCTTATTTCCTCATGTGGAAAAAAGTCAGATCCTAAGTTTAGTGAAAAAAAAGAATTAAATAAATATATTGAGCTACAATTATGATTAATTATAGAGGTAATAAATTATCAGTTGAAAATAAATATGTTTTGAAAATTGCAAAAAACAATCAAACGCCATTTTATTTATATTCCGCTAAAGCTATTAAAGATAATTTTGAACAGTTTTGCAGAGTATTTAAAAAAATAAATCCTTTGATTTGCTTCTCAGTTAAATCAAATTCTAACCCAAAAATATTGAGAATACTTAAAGGTCTCGGTGCTGGAGCTGATGTTGTCTCAGGTGGGGAGTTATTAAAAGTTTTAAATGCTGGAATAAGCCCTAAAAAGATAGTTTTTTCTGGTGTTGGAAAAAGCACTGATGAATTAAAGATGGCAATTAAAAGAAAAATTTTGTTGATTAATGCAGAGTCATACAGTGAAATTGCTTTAATAAATAAATTATCTAAATCAAGTAAAAGAAAAACATCTATTGGTTTAAGATTAAACCCTGATATAGACGC
This sequence comes from uncultured Pelagibacteraceae bacterium, assembly GCA_902622825.1. Lineage (GTDB taxonomy): Bacteria > Pseudomonadota > Alphaproteobacteria > Pelagibacterales > Pelagibacteraceae > Pelagilacustribacter. The sequence goes on along the minus strand of CACNRH010000006.1, from coordinate 40,531 downwards.
GAAAACTCTTGGAAAAATTTCAACGGGAAGAGCAGTGGATAAGTTCGGGTTATCAAGAAAAAAACTTATAGAAGTATGTAAAAATTTAAAAGAGTTTAAACATATTGAATTGAATTCTTTGAGTGTACATATTGGTAGTCAAATACTATCAGATATCCCTTTTAAAAAAACTTTAAAAGTAATAGAGGAAATTATTAGAAAAACAAAAACTCATTTTAAATTTATTGATCTAGGAGGTGGTTTTGGTATCTCCTATAGTTCTAAAGAAAAAAGAATTAAATTAAATAATTATTCTAATTTAGTTAATAAGTTTAAAAAAAAGTATAATTGCAATATCATTTTTGAACCGGGAAGAGCAATTATCGGAAATACAGGTATACTAGTTTCAAAAATCCAATACATCAAAAATTCTATTTCAAAATCTTTTGTAATTATTGATGCTGGAATGAATGATTTTATGCGGCCAGCACTTTACGGCGCATATCATTCTATAGTTCCTTTAATAAAATCGAAAAGTCAAAGCATGAAAAATTTAGAATTTGTTGGTCCAATATGCGAAACAAGCTGTAAATTCTCAAGTTACAAAAAATATTACAAAATAAAAGAGGAAGATTATGTAGCTATATTAGATGTTGGTGCGTATGGGTCAGTATTATCATCTAATTACAATACAAAACCACTTCCCGCTGAAATTTTAATAGATAAAAATCACGTGAAAATAATTAGAAAGAGACAAAGTCTATCTGAAATTATAAAAAACTAATGCAGTTTTTAAAATCATTGATATTCAATTTTTTTTTGTTCTTTGGTATTGCCCTAGTTTTAATAATTGCGTTCCCAACTTTAGCGCTCCCAAAAAAAGGCACTTTATCGTTTGGAAAGTTTTTGGCTCATTATGTAATATTTCTAGTGAAAAATATTTTAAGATCAAAAGTAATTTTTAATGGTTTAGAAAATTTAAAAAAACAGGAAAAGTTCTTCATTGCTTCTGCACACCAATCTATGTTCGAAACATTCGCACTCCAAGCGCCAATAGATTATCCAATTTTTATCTTGAAGAAGGAACTTCTTAGAATTCCCTTATTTGGTTGGTATTTAAGAAAAATTAATTCAATTGAAATAATAAGAGATACCACCACAAAAGAAAATTTAGGTTTCTTTGAAAAAATTAAGAATACTTTATCTGTGGAGAAAAGGCCATTACTGATCTTTCCTCAGGGAACAAGAGTCAAATTAGGTGAAAGAGTTCCATTCAAAAAAGGTGTCGGTAAAATTTATGAAACTTTGAATATGGCCTGTGTGCCGGTAGCTTTAAACTCTGGCAAAGTTTGGCCAAAAAATAGTTTCCTAAAATATAATGGAGATATAATAATCACCTTCTTAGAACCTATCGAACCCGGGAAAGATCGGAAGGAATTTATGGAAGAATTAGAAAACAAAATCTATATGGAGTCAGAAAAATCAATTTAACTTTTTTTTCTGCCAAAATCTGGTTTATCAGTATCCTGACCAGCTTTAATAATATCTTCCCTTACAGTTTTTGTTAATTTAAAAATATTAAGTAATTTCGCACTATCTCCTCTACGAATTGCATTTTTAAATTTATTTATATTCTTAATAAACAAGCTTAGAATCTTAACCATATTGTCTGAATTATCCAAAAATATATCCTTCCACATTATTGGATTAGACGAAGCTATTCTGGTAAAATCTCTTAAGCCGCCAGCGCTATATTTTACAATTTCTTTTTTAGATTTATTGTCATTTTGAATTGCAGTTATTACCAAATTATATGCTATCGCATGAGGTAAATGACTTGTTAAGGATAATATGTAGTCATGTTCTGAAAAGCTCATAATTTTGACTTTGCTGCCTAATTGCATCCAAAATTTTTCTAATTTTATAAGATCTTTTTTTTTTGATTTTTTTGACGGAGATAAAACGCACCATCTCCCCTTAAAAAGATTTAGGTCACCAGCTTCTGGTCCGCTCTCCTCAGTTCCCGCAATTGGATGTGAAGCGATCCAGGATACGTTCTTAATTTTTAACTTTTTTGTGACATCATTAATTTTTCTTTTAACTGACCCTGTATCTGTAAGTATTGTGCCTACTTTGAGATTATCTTTGATCGTCCTTAATATTCCATCATATGAACTTAATGGAGAGGCGATAATAACTAAATCCGCTCCAATAACTGATTTTTTTAAATTTGCTGAAATATTATTGCATAATTTGTTTCTTTTTAAATACCTTCGAACAGATATTGACTTATCAAAGACAGTTATTTTTTTTGATAATTTCTTTTTTTTTGCAGACCTTAAAATTGAAGATCCAATTAATCCGCAACCTATTATGCAAATATTTTTAAACATTTACTGCCTTTTTAAGAGCTCTTAAAAATTTAATATTTTCTTTAGAACTTCCAATGGTTACTCGTAATGAGTTTTTAATTTTATAAACTTCCATCTTTCTAACTAAAATACCTGCGTTAGCTAATCTAAGAAAAATTTTTTTTGAGTTTTTTCTAATCTTGTCAAAATTTATTAACATAAAATTTGCGTGACCATAATTAGTCTCTATATTTAAGCTTTGAAATATTTTAAAAAACTTTTTTGCCCACTTGCTAACGTGTTTAATTTCTTTTCTTAACCATTTGGTATCTTTAACAGATGCTGATGCAGCGAATAATGCAGCCCTGTTTACATTAAAAGGAGGTTTTAACATATTTAAAGATTTAATGATTTCATTCGAGGAATATCCCCAACCTACTCGTAATCCAGCCAAACCATATATTTTGGAGAAAGTTCTAGTAACTAAAACATTTTTATAATTTTTGAAAAGGCTAAGACCGGAATCAAAGTTTTTATTAATTTGAGCATATTCGAAGTATGCATCGTCAACCACAAGCAAAATATTTTTTCTTAATTTTTTTCTTAGTTTTAAAATATCTTTCTTGGAAATATAAGTCCCCGTTGGGTTATTAGGATTTGCCAAAAATACTAGCTTAGTTTTATTTGTTACTTTAGCTAAGATATTCTCAACAGATACCTTTAAATCTTTTTCTTTAGCATAAACAATTTTTGCTCCGTTTATTTTACTGTAAATTCTATAGATTATAAAACTAAATTGAGGAACAATTACCTCATCTCCTTTTCTAATAAAAGCTTTACATATTAATTCAAATATTTGATCTGATCCTGAGCCTAAAATAATTCTTTTGAAATCTAAATGAAACTTTTTTGCTAATAATTTTCTCAAAAACGTACCGTCAGAATCTGGGTATCTTTTAAAATTATTAGCTACCTTTTTATACTCTTGGATTGCTTTTGGGCTTGGTCCTAAAGCTGACTCGTTGGCTGACAATTTTACTTTGGCTACCTTTTGCTTAAATAAGCTTAACCCAGCCACGTATTTTTCAGCATTTATCTTGTTTGCTTTTGGAAAACTCATAATTAGTAATTTTTTATATAAAAAATATCAATATTGCTATAACTCTTTGCATACTAATTTGACAAGTTTAAGACGATTTAGTACTAATTCGAAGCGCTGATTTAACCAAATTGCAAGCGCTGAATAAATTTTGCTAAAAGGGGTAGATGCCCAGTTTAGCTGGGCTTTTTTTTTGGATGAATATAAAACTTGAAAATATTAGAAAACTTGAAGTTTCAAAACCACTAAAACTAGATTGTGGAAAAACAATAAATAATTTTCCTTTGGCATATGAAACATATGGAAAATTAAACTCAGACAAAAATAATGCAATACTTGTTTTTCATGCTCTAACAGGTGATCAATATGTTACCGGAACTAACCCTATTACCAATAAGGAAGGATGGTGGGTTACCGCCGTAGGTCCAGGCAAAGCTATAGATACTAACAAATATTTTGTTATTTGCGCTAATGTAATAGGTGGCTGTATGGGCTCACTAGGTCCTAGAAATATTAATCCTGAAACTAATCAGCCTTATGGATTAAATTTTCCAGTAATTACTATAAGAGACATGGTAAGAGCTCAAGAGACTTTACTTGAAAATCTTGGTATTAAAAAACTACTTTGTGCTACAGGTGGCTCTATGGGCGGGATGCAATTACTTCAATTCTGCTCAACTTTTCCTGATAAAACTTTTTCAGCAATTCCAATTGCTTGTAGTGCAAGTCATAGTGCACAAAATATTGCATTAAATGAATTAGCTCGTCAATCAATAATGGCTGACCCTGTGTGGGATAACGGAAAATATTTTCTTAAGAATGTTCAGCCAAAGAATGGTTTAGCAGTAGCAAGGATGGTTGGACATATAAGTTATTTATCCGAAAAAGGTATGCAGGAAAAATTTGGACGTAAGTTGCAGGAAAAGGCTGATTACGAATTTAGTTTTAATGCGGATTTTCAAGTCGAGAGCTATTTAAGACATCAAGGTTACGCATTTGTTGAAAGGTTTGATGCAAATTCAATTTTGTATATAACCAGAGCCATGGATTATTTTGATCTTTCAAAACAATTTAAGGGAGGCTTAGTTGAAGCTTTCAAAAATCAGAGAACAAAATTTCTGGTAATATCTTTCTCCTCTGATTGGCTTTATACAACCAAAGATAATAAAGATATAGTTATTGCCTTGAATGCATCTGGTGCTGATGTCTCATATTCTGAAATAACTACAGATAAGGGCCACGATTCTTTCTTGTTAGATGAACCAGATTTTTTAAAAACATTAAAGGGTTTTATAGACTCCATGTATGAGAAATTTAAAAATGAAAAGTGAATTTAAAGTAATCGCAAATTTATTGCCTAACAACACCAGAGTCTTAGATGTAGGTTGTGGAGACGGATCCTTAATGAGTTTGCTTAGGAAAGATAAAAACATAGAAGTTAGAGGTTTAGAGCTTAATCAAAATAATGTTCAGCAATGTATTCATAAAGGTCTACCTGTTATTCAAGGTAATGCTGAAACAGAACTTCACCAATTTCCAAATCAATCTTTTGATTATGTAATTTTAAGTCAAACACTTCAAGCTTTTTACGATCCAAACAAAGTTATGAGAGAACTTTTGAGAATCGGCAAATCAGTTATAGTTTCAATACCTAATTTTGGATTCTGGAAAGTAAGAATAAATCTTTTATTTTTTGGAAAAATGCCAGTTACAAAAACTTTACCGAACACTTGGTATAACACCCCTAACTTACATATGTGCACCATTAAAGATTTATTTAATTACTGTGAGGATAAAAGAATTAAAATAAAAAGAGTTATCGGTATAAATAATGATAAAACCTCTCTAATAAATAATAACAATCTGGAAATTAAGAATTTTTTTTCAGAAATAGGAATTTTTTTGATTGGGTAACATGAAGATAGAAATTATTTCTTGCCTAAGTGACAATTATAGTTATTTAATTCATGAAGAAAAATCGAATATCGTTTCTATAATTGATCCCTCAGAATTTGATGCATGTGACAAAGTTATAAAAAAATATAAAAAATTAGACAATATTTTAAATACCCATCATCATGCAGATCATGTTGATGGAAACTTAAGATTAAAAGAAAAATACAATTCAAAAATTTTTGGCTTTGTTAAAGATAAAAATCGTATACCAGGAATTGATATTCTTTTATCCGATAATGGATTCTATAAAATAGGTAATTTAGTGTTTAAAGTAATCTTCGTACCTGGTCACACTAGTGGGCATATAGCTTTCCACTTCGAAAAGGAAAAAATCGTTTTCACCGGAGATACCTTATTTTCTTTGGGTTGCGGTAGAGTTTTTGAGGGTACGCACGAGCAAATGTTTAACTCTATAAACAAACTAAAAAATCTCGATCCAGAAACAAGTCTATACTGCGGTCATGAATATACAAAAAAAAATTTAGAATTTTGCTTGGATATTGATACTCATAACTCATTTTTAAAAAAAAAAGCTCTAATGATCAATTCTAAGTTAGGTAGCCACCAACCAACTATACCTACAACTTTAGAAGAAGAGTTAAAAACTAATATTTTTTTGAGATGTGATGATACGACAATTAAAAAAGCTTTAAAACTGGAGAATTCTACAGATCAAGAAATATTTAGTAAATTAAGGGATTTAAAGGATAATTTTTAGCTTCAATAATCTTGACTTGATGTAATTGAGAGCTATATTGCCTCAAAACTTAAGGAAAAATTTTTATGTCATTTGCTATAATTGAAACTGGTGGTAAACAATACAAAGTTTCTACTAGTAAAATATTAGAGGTTGAGAAACTCGACGCGAAAAAAGGTGAAACGATTAAGTTCAAAAAAGTTTTGCTTTTAAATGATAAACAAAACACCGAGATTGGAAACCCAAGTATTGAAGGTGCATCTGTGGAAGCTAAACTTTTAGATAATGTAAAAGATAGAACAATTTTAGTTTTCCATAAAAGAAGAAGAAAAAATTCTAGAAAAAAGAATGGCCATAGACAAAGACATTCAAAAATTCAAATAACAAAGATTTTAGCAAAAAACGGTAAAATTATTGATGAGGCTGATATAGTCAATAAAAAGAAAGCTGTTAAAACAGAAAAAAAAGAGATAAAAAAGTCGGTAAAAAAATAGGGTAACAAGATGGCAACAAAAAAAGCAGGTGGATCATCGCGAAACGGCCGAGATAGTAAAGGTCGTAGGCTTGGTGTTAAAAAATTTGGCGATCAATTTGTTATACCTGGCAATATAATAGTAAGACAAAGAGGCACGAAAATTCATCCAGGGAGCAATGTTGGGATGGGAAGAGATCACTCAATTTTTTCTCTTATCAAAGGTAAAGTTAAGTTCAAAAAATCAAAATTAAACAGAACTTTTGTATCTGTAATCCCCAATTAAGTTTATAAATAACTTAAGTTATTTAAAATTATTAAAATGAAATTCTTGGATCAAGCAAAAATATTTATAAAAGCAGGCAATGGTGGCTCTGGATCAGCTAGCTTTCGTCGAGAAAAGTTTGTTGAATTTGGAGGGCCAGACGGTGGTGATGGGGGTGATGGGGGATCAATAGTTTTTGAGTCAGATAGAAATTTAAATACATTAATTGATTACAGATATACGCAACACTTTAAAGCAAGCCATGGGTCGCCTGGAAGTAAAAGAAATAAATCGGGTGCCAAAGGCAAAGATCTAATTCTTAAGGTGCCAGTAGGTACTCAAATATACGAAGAGGACAACAACACTTTAATATATGATTTTACAAAGACTAAAGATAGATTTTTAGTAGCCAGTGGAGGTGAGGGTGGTTTAGGAAATGTAAGATTTAAGAGCTCAGTTAATAGAGCGCCAAGAAAAAAAACTAATGGAAGGGTCGGTGAAGAGTTTTGGATTTGGTTACAACTTAAAGTAATTGCTGATATTGGCATTGTTGGTTTGCCGAATGCAGGTAAATCAAGTTTGCTAGCAGCTTTAACAAGAGCAAAACCTAAAATTGCGGATTATCCATTTACAACCTTAAACCCTAACTTAGGAGTTTGTTTTTACAAGAATAGGGAGGTTACTTTAGCGGATATACCTGGTTTAATTGAAGGAGCTCATAAAGGAGTGGGATTAGGAGATAAATTTCTAAGACATATAGAAAGATGTAAGGTTCTTATTCACTTAATAGATTTGACTGCAGACAATCTATTATCAAACTACAAAAAAATAAGGTCTGAACTAGCATCTTATGATAAATCTTTAGTAAAAAAAAAGGAGATTATATTTTTTAATAAATCAGATTGTATGGATAAAAAGACAGTTGATGTAAAATTACAAAATTTTAAATTTAAAAATAAATCAGATTATTCAATAATATCTACGTACAACAAGACAGACTTGGATAAAGTAAAAAAAATTTTATTAAAAAATGTTAATTAAAAACTCAAAAAAAATAGTAATAAAACTAGGTTCATCAACTGTTGTTGATAAAAATGGAAAATTCAAATCTGATTGGGTAGATAGTTTAATAAAAGACTTAAAGAAATATTATAAAAAACTATCTATTGTTATAGTTTCGTCAGGGGCGATAGCTTTGGGGCAAAGCTACTTAAAAATAAAACAAAAAAAAATAAAAATCGATATGAGTCAAGCTGTTGCAGCAGTTGGCCAGATTCATTTAGCTGAAAAATTCCAAAAAATATTTCGTAAAAATAATTTCGAAACAGCTCAAATATTAATTTCATTGTCTGATACAGAACAAAGGCGTAGAGCACTAAATGTTAGAAGAACATTTGAAAATTTATTCAAAATGGGGGTAATTCCTGTGGTAAATGAAAACGACACAACAGCAACTACCGAAATTAAATATGGAGACAATGATAGATTAGCGGCTAGAGTAGCGCAAATTATTGGAGCGGACACTTTAATATTGTTCTCTGATACAGATGGCTTATACGATAAATCAAAAAAATTAATATCTAAAATTGATAATATCGATGATAAAGTTTTAAGTTTAGCGGGAAAAAAGACTAATAGTTATGGATCTGGAGGTATGATTACTAAAATTGAGGCTGCAAAGATTTGTATGAATGCGGGATGCAATATGTTCATCGCAAACGGAAAGAAAAAAAATCCCATAAAAAGTATGATTAACACCGGTTTATACACAAGGTTTAATCCAAAAATTTCAACTTTAGACGCAAGAAAAAAATGGATAGTGAGTTCTCTTTCATCCTCAGGTAAAATTTGCATAGACACTGGCGCCATGGTTGCAATATCGAATGGGAAAAGTTTGCTTGCGGCAGGTGTTAAAAAAGTTGAGGGAACATTTTCAAAAGGTGAAAATGTATTAGTAATTGACGAAAACAATAAGGAATTAGCAAGAGGATTATCCTCATTTTCATCGGATGAAATAAATAAAATTAAAGGTAAACAGAGCAGTGACATTGAAAAAATTTTAGGCTATCCAAGTAAGTCTGAAATAATTCATAAAGATGATATGGTAGATATATAATGATTTATTTAAAAAAAATTGGGGCCAGAGCAAAAAAATCTTTTGAAAAACTTAAGAAAGTTGACCATAAAATTATTAAAAAAGTTTTAGAGGATTACAATAAAAAGCTTCGAGATAATAAATTTTTAATAATTAAAAACAATCAAAGAGATGTTAAAAATGTGATTAGAAAAAGTCTGGTTGATAGGTTGGTACTAAATGAGGATAGATTAGACTCTATTAGGTCTTCTATTAATCAAATAGCGAAATTTGAGAATCCGGTAGGAAAAACTTTAGCTAAATGGAAACAGCCTAATAAATTGTTGATAAAAAGAGTCACTACACCGATTGGGGTTATTGGTGTAATTTATGAGAGCAGGCCAAATGTTACAGCTGATGTTGCAGCTCTTTGTCTTAAATCTGGTAACTGTGCAATCTTGAGAGGTGGAAGCGAAGCGTTTTACTCAAACAAAATTCTATCAGATCTGTTTAGAGAGAGTCTAAGATCAAAAAATATAGATCAAAATTGTGTTCAGTTTATTGAAAAAAAGAATAGATCAATTGTAGACTACATGCTTTCAAGCATGAATAATTATATTGATGTTATAGTGCCTAGAGGTGGGAAAGGTCTGGTAAAAAAAGTTCAAGAAATTTCAAAAGTTCATGTCATTGGTCATTTAGAGGGACTTTGCCATACATATGTTGAAAAATCCTCGAACATTCAAATGGCCAAAAGTCTAGTCTTGAATTCTAAATTGAGAAGAACAAGCATTTGTGGGGCTTTGGAGTCACTCTTAATTCAAGAGTCAGCACTGCAATCACATGGTATTCCAATAATTGAGTCTTTGATTAAAAAAGGATGCGAAGTTAGAGTTGATAAAAAGATAAATAAAATATTTAAAGGTGAACTTAAATTAGCTAGTAACAAAGATTGGAGCACTGAGTATTTGGATAAAATTTTATCTGTAAAATCTGTTGCTAACGTTAAAGAAGCTGTAGAACATATTCTCAAATACGGTACTATGCATACAGACTCTATTATTACAAAGAGTCAAAGCTCTTCTGATTATTTTTTAAAAAATGTTAACAGTTCAATTGCAATGCATAATGTCTCTACACAGTTTGCGGATGGAGGTGAATTCGGATTCGGTGGGGAGATCGGAATATCAACTAATAAACTTCCGCCAAGAGGGCCGGTTGGAATAAATCAACTTACATCTTATAAATATGAAGTTCATGGTAAAGGAATTACTAGATCTTAGGTAATGAAAATTCCAAAAACTTATTCAATTGCGCTATTAGGAGGTTCATTTGATCCTCCACATATAGGACACTTAAATATTTCTAAACAGGCTCTTAGAATTCTACCAATAAAGAAATTGTATTGGGTAATAACAAAAAAAAATCCGTTTAAAAATAGACCTTTTTACGATTTGAAAAATCGAATTAGAAAATGCGTTAAAATAGTTAAGAAAGTAAAAAAGATCGAAGTGGTATACTTGGATGAAAAGATAAAATCTTCTAGAACTGTAAATATAATTACTTTTTTTAAAAGTAGAGTAAAATCAAAAAAAATTTTTTTTATAATGGGTTCGGATACTTTAATAAACTTTCATAAATGGCAAAATTACAGAAAAATTATAAATAATTGTAAATTGGTAGTTTTTTCCCGTACCGGATATGACCAAAAAGCTTTAAAATCTTTTGTAGCAAAAAAATGGGAGAAAAATATTATTTTTTTGAAAAATAAGAGGTTTAATATATCTTCTACTATGATAAGAAATAAGTTATCTGATTAATGGAAATTTTAAAAATTAAAAAACTAATAGAGAAAATACTAGACAATAATAAAGCAGTTAACATTATTACAATTGATTTGAAAAACAAAACGTATATTGCGGATTATATGATTGTGGCATCAGGTACCTCATCGAGACATATACAATCTTTGTCAGAAATATTATGCGCCGAATTAAAAAAAAGTGGCATAAATGATTGTAAAATTGAGGGAAAAGACAGTCCAGACTGGAAACTGGTTGATGCTTTAGACGTAATTGTACATATTTTTCACCCAGAAAAAAGAAGTTTCTATGACTTAGAAAAAATGTGGCAAGAGCAAATACCCAAAGAAAAGGCACAAATATGATAAAAAAAATTTTTCTGATAATATTAATTTTAAACTTTCAAAATTTTGCTAATGCTAATAAGTATGATGAGCTCTATGGTAAAATAGATCTATTTGGAGAAGTTTTAGAAAAAATTGATAAAGAATATATTGATGAAATAGATCAAGCAGATGTGATGGACTCTGCAATAAACGGGGTTCTGCAATCATTAGACCCCTACTCCTCTTACATGAGTCCGGAACTTTTTAGGGATATGCAAACCGATACTCGGGGAGAGTTCGGTGGTCTTGGGATAGAGATAGGAATGGAGGCCGGAGTTGTAAAAGTGATAAGCCCTATCGATGGAACGCCCGCTGATAAAGCTGGCATAAAAGCTGGAGATTTCATTGTTAAAATTGATGGTGAACAAGTTCAAGGCAAAACGCTTATGGAGTCTGTAAAACTAATGCGAGGCCCAGTAGGAACTTCGATAAAACTCACCATTAGAAGAAAAAATGTAAAAAAAGCTTTAGAATTTGAAGTGGAGAGAAAAATCATTGAAGTAAAGTCGGTAAAAGCAAAATTAATAGGTAAGAAAAAGAACATTGCATATGTCAGGCTTAAATCTTTTAACGAGAATAGTGATAATCAACTCATCGACAATATTAAGATATTTGAAAACAAAAATAATCCGTTGGGTTATGTGATTGATGTGAGAAACAACCCTGGAGGGTTATTAGCGCAGGCAATTAGAATCACAGACTTTTTTTTAGATGACGGTGAAATTGTTTCAACAAAAGGAAGGAAAAGGTCAGAGACAAGAAAATTTTTTGCAAAATCTGGTGACGGCATCTCTGGCAAACCAATAATAATATTAATAAATAATGGGTCAGCGTCTGCTTCAGAAATTTTAGCTGGAGCATTAAAAGATCACAAAAGAGCTATTTTAATCGGAGAAACTTCATATGGAAAAGGCTCAGTCCAATCAATTATACCACTTAAAAATGGTGGTGGAATGAGATTAACAATTTCAAAGTATTATCTTCCGTCCGGAAAATCTATTTCTGAAGTAGGTGTAGACCCAGACATTTTCGTTGAAGAGGTGGAGTCGAATTTTAAGATTGATACTGAAACTGATAATCAGCTCGATTACGCAATTAAATTGCTTCAATCGTAAATGAGTAAAAAGACTCTTCCGTTAAGAATTGGGGTTGGCGCAGTATTATTAAATAGAAATAATCAGGTATTTGTGGGTAAGAGAAGAGATAATCCGATAAATAAATGGCAAATGCCACAAGGAGGAGTTGATAATAATGAAAAGCTGGTTGATGCGCTAAAACGAGAATTATACGAGGAAACGAGTGTAAAAAGTTACAAAATTATTCATGAATTAGACAGATGGCTGACATATGAACTGCCTGAAAACTTGTTAGGGAAAATATGGAGAGGAAAATATAGAGGTCAAAAACAAAAGTGGTTCATACTAAGATTTTCTGGAGAAGAAAGTGAAATTAACGTGAATACAAAAAAACCTGAATTTTTAGAATGGAAGTGGGTCGATATTGAAAGTCTACCCGATATAATTGTTGATTTTAAAAAAAAAGTTTACGAAGAATTATTAATGGAAATTAAAAAAATTATTTCCTAATCGCCTCTAAAGTATCTGCTTTATGAGACAATATGTATTTCTCTTTATCACTTAAATTTGATTTGCCTAGTCCCACATTTACTTCTTTTAGTAAAGCCGCTATATCATTGTTACTAAACTCCTTTAAGTTCCTTGCTGAGGCTGTAAGTATTAAAAGAATATTATCTGAGAACTCTACTATTCCATCATCCAAGTAAAAATTTTCTAAATCTTTTTCCCCTATTTTAATTATTCCTGGTCTTAAAAAGGTGACTAAAGCAATATGATCTTTTAAGATTGTCATTTCCCCTTCATAGGATGGTATAGTTACTTGATCAACTTCTGAAGTAAAAATGGTTTTTTCTGGAGTGATAATTTCTAATTTAAAATTTGAAGCCATTTACTATTTATCTTTTTCTAATTTTTCAGCTTTTTGTACAACTTCCTCTATAGAGCCCACCATATAAAAGGCTGCCTCGGGCAAATGATCATATTCACCTTTGCATATGGCGTCAAAACCTTTTATTGTCGACTCAAGGTCTACAAGCTTTCCTGGTGATCCAGTGAATACCTCAGCAACAAAAAATGGTTGAGACAAAAATCTCTGTATTTTTCTAGCTCTAGCAACTGTTAGTTTATCTTCTTCAGAAAGTTCATCCATGCCTAAAATCGCAATAATATCTTGTAAGGATTTATAAGCTTGGAGAATTTTCTGAACGTCTCTAGCTACCCTGTAATGATTGTCTCCTACTATTCTTGGGTCCAATATTCGAGAAGTTGAGTCTAAGGGGTCAACTGCAGGATAAATACCTAGCTCCGCAATTTGCCTAGATAAAACTGTAGTAGCGTCTAAATGTGAAAACGATGTTGCTGGGGCTGGGTCAGTTAAGTCATCAGCAGGCACATAAATAGCCTGGACCGATGTAATGGAGCCTTTACCTGTAGATGTAATTCTCTCCTGTAAATTTCCCATATCTGTTGCTAAAGTAGGTTGGTAACCCACAGCCGAAGGTATTCTGCCTAACAAAGCGGATACTTCAGATCCAGCTTGAGTAAATCTAAAAATGTTATCAACAAAAAATAAAACATCCTGACCTTCTTTATCTCTAAAATACTCTGCAACAGTTAAACCTGTTAGAGCAACTCTTGCTCTCGCTCCAGGTGGTTCATTCATTTGTCCATAAACTAAGGCGGCCTTAGATCCCTTGCCATCTTTTTTAATTACACCAGACTCTATCATTTCATGATAAAGGTCATTTCCCTCACGCGTTCTTTCTCCTACGCCTGCAAATACTGAGAAGCCCCCGTGTGCTTTTGCAATATTATTAATCAATTCCATTATTGTTACAGTTTTACCCACTCCAGCCCCGCCGAATAAACCAATTTTTCCACCTTTAGCATATGGTGCTAGTAAATCTATTACCTTTATGCCAGTAACTAAAATTTCTGTCTCAGTAGATTGATCGGTAAATTTTGGAGCCTGCCTGTGTATTGGCCATTTTTCTTTAGTGCTCACTTTGCCTTTCTCATCAATCGGATCCCCTATAACATTAATAATTCTTCCAAGTGTTTCTGGACCAACGGGTACACTTATCGGAGCTGCGGTGTTAATTACTTTATCTCCTCTTTTTAGGCCTTCAGTTGCATCCATAGCGATAGTTCTAACGCTACTTTCTCCTAAGTGTTGAGCAACTTCCAATATTAACCTATTTCCATTATTGTTAGCTTCCAGCGCAGTATATATCTCAGGCAATTCACCATCGAATTTTACATCTACTACTGCTCCGATTAATTGTGTTATGACTCCTTCTTTGGTCATATTATAAACTTTCTGCTCCAGATATTATTTCTATTAATTCTTTTGTAATTGATGCTTGTCTGCTTCTATTATAATTAATTGTAAGTTTGTCAACCAGATCTCCAGCATTACGGGTAGCATTATCCATTGCTGTCATTCTAGATCCTTGTTCGCTAGCTGAATTTTCGAGAAATGCCTTAAAAATTTGAGTTGAAATATTTTTTGGCAATAAATCTTCAAGTATTTCATCCTCTTCTGGCTCAAATTCATAAAACTCTTCTTTTTCCTCAGACTTAGTTTCAACTCTATCTATTTTAGCAGGGATTATTTGTTGTGCTTGAGGTATTTGAGTAATCACATTTTTAAAATTATTATAAAAGATTATACACTTATCAAATTCATTTTTCTCGAATAATTCAACTATTCTTTTTCCTATTAAAGCAGCATCATCAAAAGAAATCTTTTTTTTATCCTTAAGAGATTTTTTTTCGATTATGAATTTTTTGAACTCTTTTTTAAGCTGGTCGTATCCTTTTGATCCAACAGTAATAATCTTTATCTTTTTGCCGTTACTTAAAAACTCTCTCATTTTCTTTTTTGCAAGTTTACATATATTAGTATTAAATCCTCCACATAGACCTCTATCTGCTGTCATTATTACGCAAAGATATGTGCTGT
Source organism: uncultured Pelagibacteraceae bacterium (assembly GCA_902622825.1). Classification (GTDB taxonomy): domain Bacteria; phylum Pseudomonadota; class Alphaproteobacteria; order Pelagibacterales; family Pelagibacteraceae; genus Pelagilacustribacter. The sequence goes on along the minus strand of CACNRH010000006.1, from coordinate 25,409 downwards.
CCTCGCCCGAGCCTATAAGTAACTTTGGTGCATTAGAATTTTCCTTAAATGATTTTGTTAAATTCAATATTATATTTTGCATCTTATCACTGTAAGGTCTTCCTTTTTCTGCACTTTCTTGAGCCTTTTTTAATTTAGCGGCCGCAACCATTTTCATAGCTTTTGTAATCTTTTGTGTAGACTTAACGCTTTTTATTCTCTTTTTTAAATCGTCTAAACTTGGCATGATCTATTTTTTTAAATCCTCAATTATTTTTGTCAAAATTATTTCATTGTTCTCATCAAGTTTACCTGTAGTATCAATTGAGTTTAATAGTTCCATATTATCTGCCTTTATTTTATCTAAAAGTTTATTTTCAAATTCCTTAATTTTATTTAGTTCTATATTGTCCAAAAACCCTTTCACACCTGAAAAAATAACGACCACTTGTTCAGCAACGGTTAGGGGAGAATATTGATTTTGTTTCAATAATTCAGTTAGTTTTGAACCTCTATTTAGTAATTTTTGTGTCGATGCGTCCAAGTCAGATCCAAATTGTGCAAAAGCTGCCATTTCTCTATACTGAGCTAATTCAAGCTTGATAGATCCTGCGACTTTTTTCATTGCTTTAGTCTGTGCAGCAGAGCCAACTCTTGAAACAGATAAACCAACGTTCACAGCTGGTCTGATACCTTGATTGAAAAGTTCGGTCTCTAAAAAAATTTGACCATCAGTAATTGAAATTACATTTGTAGGAATATATGCTGATACGTCACCAGCTTGTGTTTCAATAATTGGAAGAGCTGTTAAAGAGCCGCCGCCTTCATTTTCATTAAGTTTAGCCGCTCTTTCCAGAAGTCGACTATGTAAGTAAAATACGTCACCTGGATAAGCTTCCCTTCCTGGTGGTCTCCTTAATAAAAGGGACATCTGTCTGTAAGCAACTGCTTGCTTGGATAAATCATCGTATATTATTAAAGCATGCATTCCATTATCTCTGAAATATTCACCAATAGTACACCCTGTATATGGCGCTAAAAATTGTAGTGGAGCTGAGTCTGACGCCGTAGCTGAAACGACAGTTGTATATTTCATGGCGCCGGCATCTTCAAGTGTTTTTACTATTTGTGCAACCGTTGATCTTTTTTGCCCAATGGCCACATAAACACAGTACAGTTTCTTTTTTTCATCATTAGTTTCATTAATTTTTTTTTGATTAATTATAGTATCAACTGCTACAGCTGTTTTCCCGGTTTGTCTGTCACCAATAATTAACTCCCTCTGTCCTCTACCAATTGGGATCAAACTATCAATAGCTTTCAATCCTGTTTGCATAGGTTCATTAACTGATTTTCTTGGTATTATTCCCGGAGCTTTTACTTCAACTCTTTTCCTCTTAATTGATTTATTCAAACTTCCTTTGCCATCAATCGGATTGCCAAGCCCGTCCAAAACCCTACCTAATAATTCTTTACCTACTGGCACGTCAACAATTGCTTTTGTTCTTTTTACAGTGTCACCTTCTTTGATTTGCCTATCATCTCCAAATATCACTATACCAACATTGTCATTTTCCAAATTCAGAGCCATTCCTTTAGAGCCATCATTAAATTCAACCATCTCACCGGCTTGAACATGGTCCAATCCGTAAACTCTTGCGATACCGTCACCTACTGATAAAACTTTACCAACTTCAGATACTTCAGCAGATTTACCAAAATTTTTTATTTGTTCTTTCAATATTTTAGTAATTTCAGAGGGATTGATTTCCATTATTGCCCCATCATTATTTTTTCATATTTTTTTAATTTGTTTTTTATTGACGTATCTATCATCAAGCTACCAAGTTGTATCTTCAAACCTCCTATTAAACTTTCATCGACTTTATATTTAAATTTTATAGTGCTTTTTAAAGCTTGAGCCAGTTCTGTATTGATATTGTTTATCTCATTGTCATCGAGTTTCTTTGCTGAAGTTAACGATGCATCAATCTCGTTTTTATCTTTAGATAGCAATTTGAAAAAACTATCTATTATCTTTCGTAAATAAAATAATCTACTTTTTTTTATCAATAATAAAAGAAAGTTTTTTAAGGTTAAATCGAATTTCATCAAATCTGATAATCTATTTACAATTTCATTTTGTTGATTTTTTAGATAAGTTGGATTTTTTACGAAACTTACAAAGTCGGTATTGGTATCATACAAACTTTTTACAAACGTAAGATTTTTTGATAATTTTTCCAAATCGTTATTTTCTTTACCAATTTCATACAATGCAAGCGCGTACCTATCCGAGGTTTCTGAAGAGAATGATTTAGTATTACTCACGTTTAATTACCTTGTTGATAAAATGAATTTATGAGGTCGTATCATAACAAATTAGTTGCTTCAAGATGATATGATAATTAGCTAAAATTAATAGGATCTACATCAACCGTAAGTTTAATTTTCGATGAAATTTTTAGATTTTCTAACGATATAGCAATTTTTTTCTGAATAAATTTGCTACTTTCTGATTTTATCAAAAGCCTTGATCTATAGGTATTTTTAATTTTAGCGAGAGGTGATTCAACTGGACCAAGAATATCAATATCACTAATTTTTTTTAATTCATTTTTTAGTTGTTGGGCTCCTTTAAAACTTAATTCTTGAGATTTTGCTGAAATAATAATTGCAATTAATCTTTTAAATGGAGGTAAATTATGACTTTTTCTTAAATCTAATTCATCATCTAAAAACGTTTCGGGATTATTAATCATACTCTCAGTTAATAAAAAATTGTTAGGGGTAAGTGTTTGATAAACTACGATCGAGTCAGATGAATGCCTCCCAGCTCGACCACTTAATTGATTAAAAAGTTGTATATTTTTTTCTGTCGATCTTAAGTCATATCCCTTTCCTGAAAAGTCTGAGTCCACAACGATAATACAATTAAGATTTTTGAAGTTAAAGCCTTTAGAAATTAATTGCGTGCCAATAATTATGTCAATTTTATTGTTTTCAATTTCTTCAATAATATCATGACCCTTTTTTTTATTAATCAAATAATCGCTTGAAAAAATCTTTACTTTTTTTTTTGGAAATCTATATTTTACTTCTTCAAATATCTTTTCAACACCAGGGCCGTATTTATAAAAATCACATTGTTCTTCTTTATGTTTACATTTATTAGTGGGATCTTTTTTGATACCGCAATAATGACAGATCAATTTTTCCTGGTTTTTGTGATAAGTTAAATAAACAGAGCAATTGGGGCATGTAAATCTGTAACCACATTTTTTACAAATTAGTAAAGTTGAATGGCCTCTCCTATTCAAAAAAAATAATACTTGGTTATTTTTATCCAAAAATTTTTTTGCAATTTTAAATGACTCTTCAGATATATAATTTCTTTTGTTTTCTAAACTAATTCCAACAATTTTTGTTTTAGCAAGAGGATAATTTTGATATCTTTTCTTTATCTTTATTAATTTGTATTTATTATTTACACAATTATTATACGTTTCAATTGAAGGAATAGATGATATTAAATTGATGGGTATTTTTTCTATCGACGATCGCAAAATTGCCATGTCTCTTGCATTATAAATTGGTCCTTCCTCTTGCTTATACGAGGCGTCATGTTCCTCATCTACAATAATTAATTTTAAAGATTTAAAAGGCAAGAGTAGTGCAGATCTAGCACCTAATACCACTTTAATCTTGTTTTTTGAAACCCCTTGCCATATCTTTCTTCGCTCTTTGACCGTTACTCGAGAATGCCAAACACTTGGTTTGAATCCAAAAAAATCTTTAAATCTTTTTTCAAATTGATTTGTTAGCGTAATTTCAGGGAATAATATCAAGACTTGATTATTGCTCATTAATATCTTTTTTACATTTTCAAAATATACATGGGTTTTGCCAGAGCCAGTAATACCTTGCAATACACTTACTTTAAAAGATTTATTTTGATCCAAGAGTTCATCAAGTGCTTTTTTTTGTTCGAAATTTAATTTAAAATTATTCTTCTCATTAAAATTTTTTTCCTGATAATATTTTTCGTCCTTTTTAAAATTGTTAATATTTCCCAGGCACATTTTCAAAGCCATACCTTTTGATGATAAATTATAAGCTGAAAAATTGTTAATAAATTTTATTAATTTATTGTCTAATTTATAATTGAGTTTTTTTTTTATTGTTTTTGTTTTAAATTTCTTTTTTGTTATTTGTTTTTTATCCCAAATAACACCGATTTCTTCTGATTTACCAAAGGGTACTGTAACAATATCCCCCACCTTAAGTTTGCCAAGAGCTCCTGATTTATAAGTTAAAGGAAAATTTATTTTTTTTGTTATTAAAACAGGGTAATCCATAAGAGGATTCTATAAAATTATTCGTATTTTAGAAATGAATTGGTCTTTTATCAACAGCCAGTGCGGCCTCTTTAATCGCCTCTGTGTGGGTTGGATGAGCATGGCAAGTTCTCGCAATATCCTCAGAACTTGCGCCAAACTCCATGGCCAAAGCCATCTCTGCAATCATATCTCCGCAGTGCGGACCTATAATATGAACTCCTAACACTTTATCAGTTTTTGCATCGGCAAGGATTTTTACGAAACCCTCAGTTTCATTATTAACTTTTGCCCTTGAATTGGCTAAAAAAGGAAACTTGCCAACTTTATATGCAACTTTATCTCCCTTTAATTGCTCCTCAGTCTTGCCAACAGCTGCCACTTCAGGTGATGTATAGATTACTCCGGGTATAACTTCGTAGTTTACATGACCTGCTTGACCAGCAACTATTTCTGCGACCGCAATACCTTCTTCTTCCGCTTTATGTGCTAGCATTGGACCTTTTATGACGTCACCAATTGCGAATATATTTTTAACTGATGTTCTTAGTTTATTATCGACATTCACTCTGCCTTTTTCATCTCTTTCTATACCGATTTTTGATAAATTTAACCCTTCTGTGTAAGGTTTCCTGCCTACTGATACTAAAACCTTATCAGCAAATATACTACCATTTTCCTTTGACTTGTTGTCTTGATATTTAACTTCAACTCGCTCTTTTACATTTTTAACGGAACTTACTTTAGAGTTTAATTTAAAATTTATACCTTGTTTTTTTAGTATTTTTAAAAACTCTTGTGAAATTTCTTTATCCATACCGGGTGTTATATGATCTAGATATTCAATAACAGTAACCTCGGCTCCAAGTCTAGACCAAACAGATCCCATTTCAAGACCAATATATCCACCGCCTATAACCACTAATTGTTTAGGCACTTTATTTAATGAGAGAGCTCCTGTTGATGAAACAATATTTTTTTCATCGATTTCTATCCCTGGTAAAGTTGAGTGATTTGAACCCGTAGCAATCACAATATTTTTAGTTTTGTAATTTTTTTTACCAGTATCGCCGTAGACCACTACATCATTAGGCGAAAAAATTACTCCTTTTCCTTTTAGATACTCTACTTTGTTTTTTTTGAACAGAAATTCAATACCTTTTGTTAGAACTTGAACAGATTTATTTTTATTCGACATCATTTTATTTATATTAAGCTTCACGTTCTCTACTTCGATGCCTTGATTATTAAAATCCTTTTTCGCTTTATGGAAATTTTCTGATAAGTTCAGTAAGCTTTTGGATGGTATGCAACCAACATTTAAACATGTTCCTCCAAGAGTACCTCTGCTTTCTACGCAAGCCGCTTTTAATCCTAGTTGGGCGGCTCTAATCGCACAAACGTAACCTCCTGGACCACCCCCAATAACAATTATATCAAATTGATCATTATTCATTTTTTTATAAATTTAAAAAAAGTCTCTTTGGTTCTTCAAGTGAATCTTTTATTATCTTTAAAAATGACACTGCTTCTTTACCATCAATTATTCTATGATCGTACGAAAGAGCTATATACATAATTGGTCTGATGCTTATTTCACCATTTATAACTATAGGTCTTTCAATAATATTATGCATTCCCAAAACTGCTGATTGAGGTGGATTTAAGATTGGAGTTGATAACATTGAGCCATAAATTCCACCATTGGTGATGGTAAATGTTCCTCCTTGTAGATCCTCAATTGTAATTTTTCCATCGCGTGCTTTTTGACCTAATCGGCTAATATCTTTTTCAATATCAGAAAATGACATTTCATCTGTTTTTCTTAATACAGGAACGACTAAGCCCTTATCAGTTCCGACAGCGATACTAATATTATAATAATTTTTATAAACTATTTCGTCACCTTGTATTTCAGCATTAATTGCAGGATAATTTTTTAAACCTAAAACGCAAGCTTTTACAAAAAAAGACATAAAACCAAGTTTGATGTTATATTTTTGTTGAAACTCATCTTTATATTTACTTCTCATAGAAATTACTTCGTGCATATCAACTTCGTTGAATGTAGTAAGCATTGCGGCGTTTTCTTGGGCTTCTTTTAATCTTTTAGCAATTGTCATTCTTAATCTGGTCATTTTAATTCTTTCTTCAGGACCATGAGCCAATCTTCTCTCAGAAGGTTCGGGTTTTTCGCCCATTAAAGCTAAGATGTCACCTTTTAAAATTAGACCATTTTTACCACTACCTTTAACTTGATTTAAATTAATGTTTGCCTCTTCCGCAATTTTTCTGGCAGACGGAGCTATTTTTTTTTCTTTAAAAGGGCTAGGACTTTTTTTAATCTCTTCTGTTAGTATAAGAGGATCATTATCAATTTTTTCTTTTCTAATATTTGTTTCTTGTTTATTTTCCTCATCATTCAATATGAGAGGTTTGTCAGCATATTGTTTCTTTTGTTTAATTTTTTGATCAGTTTCCAGAGTTTTCTTTTTTGGGGGATTATACTCTTTTTGCGGGCTTACCTGACTTTTCTCAGCTCCAACACTATTGGCGCCAACTACTCCTAATAATGCTCCGACATTAACAGTCTGTCCCTCCTGAGCGGCAATACTTTCTAAAACTCCATTAGATGGTGATGGAACTTCAACATTTACCTTGTCGGTCTCTAATTCTACAATTGGCTCATCAGAGGTTACCTTATCACCTTTAGTTTTCAACCACTTAGCAACAGTTGCCTCTGTTATTGACTCGCCTAAGGTTGGAACTAATATTTTATTGGACATTAATTATATTTACCTACTATCTTTTCTAATATTTCACGTTGTTGTGCAACATGTTTATTAAGATTTCCAGTCGCAGTTGATGAAGAGGCTTTTCTTCCTACATACCTAACTTTTGACTGACCTATTTTAGTCATAGCTATAGATCTTTCGATATAAATTCTTACAGTATTCCATGCACCCATATTTTTTGGTTCCTCTTGGCACCATATGAACTCTGCGTTTGGGTATCTCTTTACTAAATTTGCCAATGTTTTGAGTGGGAAAGGGTAAATCTGCTCTATTCTGATAAAGACAACTTTATTATTCTTAGTTTTTTCACGAGACTCAATTAAATCAAAATAAATTTTACCTGAGCAAATTACAACTTTTGATATTTTCTTATCTCCTGCTAAAGTTAATAAATTACTTTCAGTGTGATAGGCATCATCTTCTAAAATTCTATGAAATGAATTTTTTTTTGTAAAATCCTTCATTGTTGAGACACACCTTTTATGTCTCAAAAGGGATTTTGGTGTCATCAGTATTAAAGGTTTTCTAAATGCTCGATGTATTTGTCTTCTTAAAGCATGGAAATAATTTGCGGGAGTTGTACAATTCATTACTTGAATATTTTCGCCAGCGCACATTTGCAAAAATCTTTCGAGTCTTGCTGAAGAGTGTTCTGGACCCTGACCTTCATATCCGTGCGGTAATAACATAACCAGTCCACTAGCTCTACCCCACTTGGCTTCACCAGAAGTAATGAATTGATCAATTATCACTTGAGCACCATTGGCGAAATCTCCAAATTGCGCTTCCCAAAGGACTAATGTTTCTGGTTCAGAAAGAGAATAACCAAATTCAAAACCTAGTACTGCTAACTCGGAAAGTAAACTATCAATTACCTCAATATTTTTTTGCTTTTTTGAAATGTTATTACAAGGAATATATCTGTCATGATTTTCTTGATTTCTCAAAACAGCGTGTCTTTGACTAAAAGTACCTCTTCCAGAATCTTGCCCTGATAGTCTTACTGAAAAACCCTCATTTAGTAGAGTGCCAAAAGCCAATGCCTCTGCTGTTGACCAATCTATTGGTAAATTTTTATCGAACATATCGAATCTTTGTTTGAAAACTTTTGCTAGAGTTTTGTGAATAACAAAATCTGCTGGATAGGTCGAAATTTTTTTTCCTATTTGCATTAATTTGTCTTTATCTACACCACTAACACCTCTTTTGTCTTTACCTAAACCAGGTTTAAATCTAGACCAAACACCCTCAAACCATTTTAATTCTGATTTATAAGTTTCAGAGGCTTTGTACTCTTTTTCTAAAAATTTTTTAAAATCTTCTTTTTGTTTCGAAATTTGATCTCGGGTCAAAAGTCCGTCATTAGCAATGGTTTCGCTATAAATATTTAATGTTGTTGGATGTGACTTAATCTTTTTATACATCAATGGTTGTGTAAAAGATGGTTCGTCTCCCTCGTTGTGACCAAATCGCCTGTAACAAACCATATCAATTACTACATCCCTATTAAATTTCTGTCTATATTCAGTTGCTACTTTTGCACAATGCACAACTGCCTCGGGGTCATCTCCATTAACATGGAAAATTGGCGCTTGAGACAGCTTTGCAACATCTGAAGGGTAAGGTGATGATCTTGCAAATCTTGGTGCAGTTGTGAAACCTATTTGATTATTAACTATAACATGTATTGTTCCTCCAATATTGTGACCTGGTAAACCTGACATTGCAAAACATTCAGCGACAACTCCCTGACCTGCGAATGCAGCATCACCATGAATTAAAACTGGAACAACTTTTTTTCTCTCAGGATCTTTGTGAAAAAACTGCTTAGCTCTAACTTGACCTAAAACTACTGGATTAACTGCTTCAAGGTGAGAAGGATTGTCTGTTAAGCTGATATGTACAACATTACCATCAAACTCCCTATTAGAAGATGCCCCCAAATGATATTTTACATCACCTTCAAAATCTTTCTTGGCAGAAACCGATTTACCAAAAAATTCACTGAAAATTGCTTTAAATGGTTTTCCCATGACATTGGCCAAAACATTTAGTCTTCCTCTGTGAGGCATACCAATTTTGATTTCCTTTACTCCTAAATTACCACCTCTTTTAATAATTTGCTCTAAAGCAGGTATCAGCGACTCAGCTCCATCTAATCCAAATCTTTTAGTTCCAACAAATTTTACATGTAAATATTTTTCAAAGCCCTCCGCTTGTAATATTTTATTTAATATTGCTTTTCTTCCATTTTCCGTAAAGGTAATTTCTTTCTCAGGACCTTCTATTCTATCTCTTATCCAAGCTTTTTCTTGTGGATCTCCCATATGCATAAATTCATAGCCGATATTTGAGGAATAAGTTTTCTTTAAGATTTTTAAAATTGTATTTAAATTTGCCTTTTGTAATCCAAGAACTCCATCGAGAAAAATATCTCTATTGTAATCTTTTTGAGTAAAACCATATGTTTCTGGCTTTAGTTCTGGGTGTTCATCTCTCTGTTGAATGTCCAATGGATCTAAATTGGCAATTAAATGACCTCTAATTCGATAAGCTCTGATCAGCATGATCGCTCTGACCGAGTCCTTGGCTGCTTGTGTGACAGAAACATCTTTCAAATCAGAAGATGAATTTTCCTTTTCTAAATTGATTTTTATACTCTTATCTATTTTTATTTTTATTGGTTTTTTACGAGACCAACTTGGGCCGTTAGAATTATCAATAATATTTTTTTCCTCATCTCCCAAACCTTGAAAAAAATTTCTCCAGTCTGAGGTCAGTGAAGACGGATTTTCGAGATATTGGATATATAGTTCCTCTATTTGTTTCGAATTAACTCCAGCTAAAAATGAGGTTTTTTTATATATATCGTTATCTTTAATTGATGACATTTTCTTAGTTTATCACAAAAATAAAATTTAACTATTAAGTTTATTATACAAAGTTTTACCTATATCAGCAGGTGATTTTGATATAATTATGTCAGCTGATTTCATTTTCTCAATTTTATCTTCAGCTCCACCTTTACCTCCAGAAATTATAGCTCCAGCATGGCCCATTCTTCTACCTGGAGGGGCAGTTAGTCCTGCAACAAAACCAACTGTTGGTTTTTTGATTTTAGATTTCTTTAAAAAATCGGCTGCCTCTTCTTCTGCAGAACCTCCAATCTCACCAATCATAATAATTGATTGAGTCTTATCGTCCTTTAAAAATAAATCTAAACAATCAATAAAATTTGTACCATTTATTGGATCTCCACCAATGCCTATACAGGTTGATTGACCAATACCATTGATCGATGTTTGTGCCACAGCCTCATAAGTTAAAGTTCCAGATCTAGAGACTATACCCACGGATCCTTTTTTATGAATATTACCTGGCATTATTCCTATTTTACATTCATCTGGGGTTATAATTCCTGGACAGTTGGGTCCAATCAATCTACTTTTACTTTTATAAATTTTGCTTTTAACTTTTAACATATCAATAATTGGAATTCCCTCAGTTATACAAACAATAAGTTCTATTTCAGCATCCGAGGCCTCAATGATGGCATCTGCAGCAAATTTTGGTGGGACATATATCATTGTAGCATCTGGTTTGAGTTCCTCCTTGGCTTCAAAAACTGAATTGTATACTGGAAGACCAAGATGTTTTTGACCTCCTTTTTTTGGGGTAACGCCTCCAACAAGTTTGGTTCCATAATTAAGAGCTTGTTCTGAATGAAATGTTCCATGTTTACCCGTAAAACCTTGGCAAATTACTTTTGTGTTTTTATTTACTAATACTGACATTTAACTCACAGCCTCTACAATTTTCTTAGCCGCGTCATTCAAATCATCTGCTGATAATATCTTGAGATTTGAATTCTCCAATATCTTATTGCCTTTTTCATAGTTAGTTCCCGCAAGACGAACGACGAGAGGAACTGATAATTTGGTTTCTTTCGCGGCCTCAACTACACCTTGGGCTAAAACATCACATCTCATAATACCTCCAAATATGTTTATTAAAATACCTTTAACATTTTTGTCAGATAAAATTAGTTTAAAGGCAGCCGAGACTTTCTCTTTACTAGCGCCACCCCCGACGTCTAAGAAGTTCGCTGGCTCTGAACCATATAGTTTAATAATGTCCATGGTTGCCATAGCTAGCCCTGCTCCATTTACCATGCAACCTATAGAACCATCAAGTTTAATGTATGCTAAATCATTTTTACTAGCTTCGATTTCCTTTGCATCCTCTTCGTTTAGGTCTCTGAGTTTATGTATTTCCGGTCTACGAAAAATCGCGTTATCATCAAAATTTATTTTTGCGTCCAGACATTTTATTTCACCCTCCTTCGTTATTATTAAGGGATTAATTTCAATTAAAGTTGCATCTTTTTTAATTAATATTTGATAAATTGCGTTAACAACTTTTTTTGCTTGATTAAAGTTTTCAGTATTCAATTTAAGATTATTAAGAATTTCTTTTATGTTTTTTTCTGATAATTCTGTCTTAAATTCAAATTTTACAGTTGAGATTTTATTTGGTGTTTCTTTAGCAACTTTTTCTATATCCATTCCACCTGATGTACTAGAAATAAAAGCTATTTTTGAACTAGCTCTGTCGATAACACAAGATAAGTATAGTTCGGTCTCTATATCTGAAGCTTCTTCTACATAAACTCGTTTAACTTCTTTTCCTTTTGGTCCTGTTTGGTGAGTAATTAGTGTTTTTCCAAACATCAGCTCTACTTCCTTTTTAAGGTCAGATTTATTTTTGACTAATTTGACACCTCCTGCCTTTCCTCTTCCACCTGCATGTATTTGTGCCTTAACAACGAATTCCTTAAAATCTAAATCTTTAATTCTAGATGCAATTTCTTCGGTATTAAAAATTGTAACACCCCTCGAAACAGGAGCGCCGAATTCTTTTAATAAATCTTTAGCTTGATGTTCGTGAATATTCATTGCTAATTGAGACAATAACTAAACTATTTTTAAAATACTTCAATATTTTTCTTGTTTACGTATATTCTATCTTCGAATGTGGTTAGTGGAAACTTAATATTTTTTTTTAATATAAAGTTGTTTTTTACCAGATGATTATGGATTTTATTAGCATCGTAACCCTTGTAAATAGTAGATTTATGAAATTCGATTAATATTACCTTAATTTTTTTTATCTCACTACTTAATCCTTTCAACACCTGCATCTCATGACCTTCGGTATCTATCTTCAATAAATCAACTTTCTTAATTTTATTTTTAGAAATAAAGGTTGAAAGTTTTATTGTTTTAACTTTTATTTCTTTGTAATAAATATTTTTTAATTTTGTTTCAAATAATTTAGACTTAAGCCTTAGGTATAAATTATCTTCATTTAAATTTGTAAAAGATGACGTTAAGTCGTGCTTATTTAACTTAAGAACCTTAAACCCGTTAGAATTTGAGATGGCAAAGTCATATTTTTTTATGAATTGTTTTTTGTACTTTTTTTTTAGTTTTTTAAAAATTCCCGGTTGAGGTTCAAATGCGAAAACTTTTCTTAAATGAAAATTACTAAGGAACAAATCTATATAAGTCCCTTTATGCGCCCCTATATCAATATAGGACGATATATCAAAATTTTTTTTTTTAAGAAATTTTACGATATTTTTTTGATGAATATATTTATCAATGAAATCAAATAATAGTATTGCTAAATATTTTAGTACTTTCATTTAAAATCTTTACATTTTTTGTTAATAGAATAGTAGAAAATTATTTCATCAATAATTTCCTTATTAAGACAATCCCTATCTAGAACAAGTTGAGGTATATTTTCATCCTCTTTGCCTACGACATAAATTCCATCAATCTTTCGCTTTATAATTTTATCAACGAAAAAATTTTTGTACTCATCAAAATATTTTTGACCTTTGACGGGAAAGCTTACAGTTGCATGGTGCCATTGATTTGGTGAATTATCAAATATTTTTAATGCAGGACCGATGAATTGATACTGTGTTATAAGCATCTTATTTTTTGAATTATTGCTAATTAAATCTAAGGCTTTTTTTATCTGGTTTATCTCAAATACTGGGTCATTAGGGTTTAAATATGTAATCCATTTCAAGCCATCAAGAGACTTATGAATTTGATTTGCATCCTGAGATAAATTTAGGTTGACTTTTTCCAGCTCATTAAATTTTCTAAGCTCATTAAATCTGTAATGGTATTTTGCTGTGCCTATAAAACATATCATTATAGATAATATAAGAAGGTAATTTGAATTAATTTTAATTTTGATTAGATATTTGTGAGTTATGCCTGCAAGCAAAGGAATAAGAAAAAAAATAAACTCTTGATTTAATGTAATCAATTGATGGAAAATAAGAATTAAAGATGGTAATAAAACTAAGCTCAATATAAAATAATCTTCTTTTTGATTTTTAATTACAGACTTATATAAAAAATATGAAATAAAAATTAGATAAAAGATAATAAATTTAAACTGATTAATAATTGGAAAAAATTCAAATTGATATTGCGAAAGTCGGAACTTGCCTATTGTTTGTGAAAATAAGATATATTGAGTATAAAAATTTTGAAAGTTAATTTTTGTTATAGTAAAAAATATGAAAATAAATATTATCGCTCCTGCAGATCCAAAGATAAGATATCTGAATAATTGAAAACATTTTTTCTTATCTATAAAAAATAATAGGCAAACTGTAAAAATAATTCCAAAAATACCATACGCAGCAGGTGTTTGTTTGGACAAAAATCCCAAAACCATAATTAGAGGGATAAAATAAAGTATATAGTGTCTTTTACTCACTATTGAAATGATGAACAAATAATACCCGATTAAAAGGAATATTGTGGAGTGATGATCAACAAAAGGTGTCCCAACCACCGGATACATTAAAAATGCAAAAAACAAGGAGTAAATAAAAGACCACTCTTTTTTTAATCCAATACTGATTAAAAAAATGTAGGTCAAAATTGTTATAATTGAATTGAATGTTGAAGAATGCGTAGTATACGCACTCCAATTAACACCAAAAATCTTAAAGTAAAATGCATTTAAGTAATCAAGTAATGGTCCAGTTACTAACCAGTAATCATTGAAGGGCACATATCCGTTTAATACTTTGTAACCGCCGTTATAGAGAACAAAATTATCCAAAGGCATTACGCCCTGTGATGAATAATATTTATTAACAAAAAATGAGATTATAGCTAGAACAAAGATAAAGTTAAAATTATTAAAGAGACGGGTCAATTTTTTTTGCTGCATCAAATAATTCTTTTACAGCCTTTATTGAGTTTTGGAATAGTTTTTTTTCATTTTCGTCAAGATTTATCTGAACGACTTTTTCGACACCTTTTTTTCCTATTATTACTGGTACCCCGACATATAAATCTTTAACGCCATACTCTCCTTGTAAATAGGCAGCACAAGGCAGCTCTTTTTTTTGATCTTTTAAATAACTTTCTGCCATTTCTATGCCAGAAGATGCGGGTGCATAAAAGGCAGAACCCTTTTGCAAATGTTTTACTATCTCAGCTCCACCATTTTTTGTTCTCTCGACTATTTCTTCAACTTTGCTTTGACTAATATTTCCTGACTTAATCAAATCACTTAAATTTTTACCATCAACTATTGTATGATTTACCATAGAAACCATAGTGTCACCATGACCACCCAAAACAAATGATTTAATTTTATAAGGGTTGACTTTCAGCTCTAAGGATAAAAAGTATTTGAACCTCGAGGAATCAAGTATTCCTGCCATACCCACAACTTTATTTTTTGAAAATCCAGTATATTTCTGTAGAGCCATCACTATTACATCTAGCGGATTAGTAATACAAATAACAAATGCTTCTGGAGATGTCTTTTTTATTCCCTCGGCTACCTCCTTTATAATTTTGAGGTTTATACCTAACAAGTCATCTCTTGTCATGCCAGGTTTTCTAGGAACGCCCGCAGTTATAATTATGACATCAGAATTTTTTGTGTCATTATAATTGTCAGTTCCAGAGATTTTAATATCAAAATTTTCAATTGGAGCTGATTGGGCTATATCTAAGGCTTTGCCTGTTGCAAGACCTTTAGCGACATCAAATAAAACAACGTCACCAATTTTTTTCAAAGCTGCAAGGTGTGCTAATGTACCTCCTATTTGACCAGCCCCGATTAAAGTAATTTTTTTTTTCATGTATAAATTATTTCATAGTTGGCATTGTAAATTCTGGATCTGTTACAGAGCCAGATGGCCATCTAGAAGTTATGGTTTTTAATTTTGTATAAAATCTAACGCCCTCCGGACCATGCATATGCTGATCTCCAAAAAGCGACCTTTTCCAACCTCCAAAGCTGTGGAATGCCATTGGTACTGGGATAGGAATATTTATCCCAACCATTCCGATTTTTGCTTTTGAAGAAAATGTTCTTCCAGCATCTCCATCTCTGGTAAATATACTTACGCCATTTCCAAATTCATGGTCATTTACTAAATTCAATGCTTCTTCAAAATTTTTTGCTCTAACAACGGATAAAACCGGCCCAAAAATTTCTTCTTTATAAATCCTCATATCCTTTTTAACTTTATCAAATAAACATCCACCCATATAAAAACCATTCTCGTAACCTTGAAGTTTTAAGTTTCTACCATCCACTACTAAATTGGCTCCCTCTTTTACTCCTAGATCCACATAGCCTTTTACCTTTTGAAGATGTTCATTTGTTACTAAAGGGCCCATTTCAGATTTTTTATCCATGCCCGGACCAACTTTAAGTGCTTCAACTTTTTTAGATAGGTTTTCAACGAGTTTATCTCCGATACTTCCAACTGCAACTGCCACAGACTGAGCCATGCATCTTTCGCCAGCAGATCCATATGCTGCACCCATTAAACCGTTTACAGCTTGATCTAAATCACAATCTGGCATGACTACGCAATGATTTTTAGCTCCTCCAAGAGCCTGGACTCTCTTTTCATTTTTTGCACAATTTTCATAAATATATTTTGCTATTGGCGTCGATCCTACAAAGCTAACTGCTGAAATATTCTTATTTTCAATTATCGCATCTACAACTTCTTTGTCTCCGTTTACAATGTTTAATACACCGTCAGGCAGTCCCGCTTCACTGAATAATTCTGCTAATCTAACTGAGCATGAAGGATCTTTCTCAGAAGGTTTTAAAATAAAAGTATTCCCACAGGCTATGGCCATCGGAAACATCCACATGGGTACCATTGCTGGAAAATTAAATGGAGTTATACCTGCACAAACTCCAAGTGGCTGCCTTATCGACCAACTATCTACGTTTGTTCCAACATTTTCAGTAAATTCTCCTTTTAACATCTGTGGTATTCCGCAAGCGTATTCGACAACTTCTAAGCCTCTTGTTAAAGAGCCTTTAGCATCTTCAAAAACCTTTCCGTGTTCGGAAACTATAAGTTTAGTCAATTCGTCAGAATTTTTTTCAATTAATTCCTTAAACTTAAACAAGACTCTAGCTCTTTGTAACGGAGGTTTATTTGACCAGTTTTCAAAAGCTGCCAAAGCTATTTCTGCTGTCTTGTTTAAATCTATTTTTGAAGCAAGCTTAACCTCCGATGTCTGTTCGCCGGTTGCGGGGTTGAATACTTTTCCAAGTCTTTTTGAATTACCTGAAAACTTTTTACCTCCTACAAAATGTTCAATTAAATTCATAATAGTTGAATAAATAAGGATTTAACCTGTTGCAAGCATTTTCTTTATTGATGCAATTGCCTTCGCTGGATTAAGTCCTTTTGGACAAGAATTTGTGCAGTTCATGATTGTATGACATCTGTATAGCTTTAATTCATCCGCAACTTTTTTTAATCTCTCTGCTTTATCTTCGTCTCTACTATCGTTTATCCATCTGTAAGCTTGAAGCAGAACAGCTGGGCCTAAATACTTATCACCATTCCACCAATAACTTGGGCAGGAGGTAGAGCAACAAGCACATAAAATGCATTCATAGTAACCGTCTAGTTTTGATCTATCCTTTTGAGATTGTGTTATCTCTTTTTTTTCAGTATCGGTCTTGGAAGTTTTAAGCCAAGGTTGGATTGACTCATATTGTTTGTAAAGATTGCTCAGATCGCCTATTAAATCTTTTACCACTCTTAAATGTGGAAGTGGGTAAATATTTAACTCCCCTTTTATATCTGAATGAGATTTTATACAGGATAATGTATTAATACCATCTACGTTCATGGCACAAGATCCACAGACACCATGAGCACAAGATCTTCTGAAGGTTAAGGAAGAGTCTATCTCATTTTTAATCTTAAATAATATGTCTAAAACCTTAGGACCACAATTATCCATGTCAACCTCGAAGGTATCAATTCGTGGATTAGTGTTGTCATCAGGACTCCAGCGATAGACATTTACTTTTTTAATATTTTTAGATCCAGTTTTATCTTTATAGTATGTGCCTTTAAGAATTTTAGAGTTTGTTGGAAGACCAAACTCAGCCATTAATAAACTCTCTCTTTCGGTGGAAAGTATTGAACATCATTTGTCAGAGTTCTTGAGTGAACATCTCTATATTTTATATCAACAGAGTTGCCTTTTTGCCAAGCAAGAGTATGCTTCATGTAATTTTTGTCATCTCTCTTAGTATAATCTTCTCTGGCATGAGCTCCTCTACTTTCTTTTCTGTGATAAGCACTATCCATTGTTGTCATGGCTTGCCTAATTAGATTATCAAATTCCAGTGATTCTACTAAATCTGTATTGAATAATAATGATTTATCTTTTACCGACATGTCACTCATGCCTCTAAATGGTTCTCTAATAGCATCTACACCTTCTCTAAGAGTCTTTTCTGTTCTAAAAACCGCACACTTACTTTGCATTGTCTTTTGCATTGATATCCTTAAATCTGCAGTTCTAGTATTCCCTTTTGAATTTCTAATTTTATCAAATCTATCTAAACACTTGTCAGTTTCACTCTCTGACACCTCTTCGTGTGGTGTTCCTGGTTTTACAAGCTCTGAAGCTCTTTTTGCGGCAGCTCTTCCAAATACAACTAAGTCTATGAGAGAGTTTGAGCCTAATCTGTTTGCTCCATGAACTGAAACACAAGCGGCCTCTCCGATTGCCATTAAGCCACCGACTGTCTTTTCCGCACCATTTAAGGTTAAAACTTCTGCTTTATAATTTGTTGGTATTCCTCCCATGTTATAGTGGACTGTTGGAACTACAGGTATTGGCTCTTTAGTTACATCAACTCCAGAAAAAGTTTTAGCGGACTCTGCAATACCTGGTAATCGTTCGTCAATCACTTTGGGATCTATATGGTCCAGATGTAAATGTACGTGATCTTTTTCTTTACCTACTCCTCTGCCTTCATTAATTTCAACTGCGATTGACCTGCTAACAACATCTCTGGATGCTAAGTCTTTAGCATTTGGTGCATATCTCTCCATAAACCTTTCACCTTTAGAGTTTAGCAAGTAGCCACCTTCTCCTCTAACACCTTCAGAAATTAAACAGCCAACACCATAAATTCCAGTTGGATGGAACTGAACAAATTCCATATCTTGAAGAGGTAAGCCTGCTCTAAGGACCATAGCATTGCCGTCACCTGTGCATGTATGGGCAGATGTCGCCGAGTAATATATCTTTCCATATCCTCCTGTCGCAATAATAGTCATATGAGCTCTAAATCTGTGAATTGTTCCATCATTTAAGTTCCAAGCAATAATTCCTTTGCATTCACCATTTTTCATTATGAGGTCTAGCGCAAAATACTCAATAAAAAATTCTGTCTGATGTTTTAAAGCCTGCCCATATAAAGTGTGAAGTATAGCGTGACCAGTTCTATCAGCGGCAGCGCATGTTCTTTGAGCTGTTCCATTTCCGTAATTTTTGGTCATGCCTCCAAAAGGTCTTTGATAAATTTTACCGTCTTCTGTTCTGCTGAATGGAACTCCGTATTTCTCGAGTTCGACAACCGCTCTTGGTGCTTCCTTACACAAGTATTCAATTGCATCTTGATCACCAAGCCAGTCAGATCCTTTAACTGTATCGTACATGTGCCATCTCCAGTCATCTTCGCCCATGTTGCCTAAAGCTGCAGATATTCCGCCTTGAGCAGCTGAAGTGTGACTCCTTGTTGGAAAGACCTTCGAGACACAGGCTGTCTTTAATCCAGCTTCAGATAATCCAACAGCGGCTCTTAAACCAGAACCTCCGGCACCTAAAACTACTACATCATATTCATGATCTATTATTTTATAAGCTCTCATAATTACAAGTTATATATACTAAATAATGTAAGAATTAAAATTATAATAGCAAATAAATATAGGAACTTATTTGCGACATTTTTGATTTTTTCGTTATTTATGTAATCTTCAAAAATCTCACTTATTGTTAAAGAGAAAAAGAGGAAAAAAACTACTAAAAAAAGTGAAAATATTAATTTTGATGGCTGAGAGGCCATAAATTCAATTATCAAAGAGGCATCATTTTGAAGTATTGAGGAGATGTTAAGAATTAACCAAAACTTCAATGGTATTAGAATTGCTGAACTGATTTTGGTGAAAATCCATTTTTTTGTCGAAGTGTGCATTTAGATATTTGCCCCAGAAAAAAATATTATAATTGTTAAAATAAATGACCCAAAGAATACGGCTAATCCTGATATTTTTGAAGTTTTCAGTTCAAATCCATAGCCTAAATCCCATGCCAAATGTCTTATCTCGTTTAAAATAAAAAAACTGTAAGACCAGCAAATTGATAATATTAAAAATTTACCTGTCTTTGTTGTAAAAAAATTTGCAATATATTGAAACGAGCTTTGGTCAATTTTATATAATATAAGCCATATGCAAAAAAGAATAATAGATAAAAAATTTATAACTCCCACTATTCTATGTGTTATAGACAAAAGAGATGAGATATGCCATTTGTAGACTTGCAAATGAGGTGTTAAAGGATTTTTATTATAATTCATCTTTATTTATTTTACTAACTCTTCGGCGATTTGAACAGTATTTAAAGCTGCGCCCTTAAGTAAATTATCTGAAACAATCCATAAGTTTACTGCCCTCTCATTAGATCGGTCTTTTCTAATTCTTGAAATGTAAGTAGTATAGTCTCCTTCAGCCTCCAAAGGAGTTATATAACCGCCGTCCTCATGACGGTCTAATACTTTGCAACCAGGTGTATTACTAATAATCTTTTTTACGTCATCGATATTAATCTGACTACTAAATTCTATGTTCACAGACTCTGAATGTGAAGTTTTAACTGGTACACGCACACAAGTCGCGGTAACATTAATGCTTTTATCAATTATTTTTTTTGTTTCTTGCTCCATTTTCCACTCCTCTTTTGTGTATCCGTCTTCAACAAAACTATCAATGTGTGGGATAACATTAAATGCAATTGGTTTAGTAAAATTACGGGATTTTAATTTTTTTCCATCCAACGACTCTTTTGTCTGAGATATAAGTTCATCCATCGCCTCTTTGCCAGCGCCAGAAACTGCTTGATAAGTGGAAACCACCACTCTTTTAATATTATATTTATCATGTAATGGTTTTAGCACTAATGCTAATTGAATAGTCGAGCAATTAGGATTAGCAATAATATTTTGATGTTTGCTAAGTGCATTTGAATTAACTTCTGCTACCACTAACGGCACATTTTTTTCCATTCTAAAGTACTTGGAGTTATCAATCACAATAGTTTGTTTGGATGCTACAGGAACATACTCTGATGCGATTTTACTACCAGCAGCAAAAAAAGTGATTTCAGCGTTTGAAAAATCGTATGACTGTAAGTCAACAACTCTCAAAGTCTTACCTTTAAATTTAATTTCACTTCCGGCACTTTTTTTTGATGCAACAAGAAATAAACTGTCAATTTTTAATTTTGATTTTTCTAAAATTTCAATTGTCTTTCTTCCAACATTTCCTGTTGCGCCAATAATAGCTAATTTCATAACTTTTAATTTATTTTAATTTCGAAATAATTGCATCTCCCATTTGAGAGGTCGTAACTTCTTTTTTTCCTTTTGATATAATGTCTTTTGTTCTTAAACCCTCATCCAAAACTAGTTGCACAGCTTGATCCAAGGAATCTGCTTCTTTGTCTAAATCTAAGGAATATCTAAAGGCCATTGATAAACTTAAGATAGTTGCAATTGGATTAGCGATATTTTTACCTGCAATATCAGGTGCGGAGCCGTGCACTGGCTCATATAATGATCTCATTTTACCATTTTTGTCTCTTGAGCCTAATGAAGCCGATGGTAACAAACCTAAAGAACCAGTTAACATAGCAGCCTCGTCGGATAACATGTCTCCAAAAAGATTGTCGGCTAAAATTACATCAAATTGTTTTGGGTTTCGCAATAATTGCATTGCACAGTTATCTGCAAGCATATGCTGCAATTCAATATCTTTAAAATCTTTATCTTTTAAAGCTTGTACTTCTTCTCTCCAAAGAACTCCTGCTTCCATGACATTAGATTTTTCGCAAGATGTAACTTTATTTTTTCTTTTCTTTGCCAATTCAAAAGCTGTTTTGGCAATCCTTTGAATTTCAGTTGTAGTGTAAGTATGAGTATTTATTCCTTTTCTCTCATTATTTTTAATCGGCTCAATACCTCTAGGTTCACCAAAGTAAATACCTCCTGTGAGTTCACGCACTATCATAATATCTAGTCCCGTTACGACCTCAGGTTTTAAAGTTGAAGAGTCTACTAACTGCTTGAAACATATTGCGGGTCGTAAGTTTGCAAATAACTTTAATTCTTTTCTTAATTTTAATAATGCTCGTTCAGGTTTTTTTGAAAATTCCAAATTATCCCATTTCGGTCCACCACAAGCACCCACTACCACAGCATCGCATTCTAAAGATTTATAAAATACTTCGTCTGTAATAGGTATTTTATTTTTATCTATTGATGCTCCACCTATGAGCTCTTGATCCACATCAAAGTCCAAAGACTTATGCTTATTAAACCACTCTATAATTTTTTTAGCTTCTCTTACTACCTCAGGTCCAATTCCATCACCGGGTAACAATAAAAACTTTCTTTTAGATTTTCCCATTATTAAATCCAAGGTTTTGACGAAAGAGTTGTATTTTCATATTTTTCAATGTCTTTTATCTTATTTAATGAAAGTCCAATATCATCTAATCCCTCTAACAAACATTTTTTTTTAAATTCGTCGATTTTAAAATTAATTAACTTATTTCCATATTTGATTTCTTGGTTAGGCAAATTAACATAAACTTCATCTTTTCTCTTGCTGTAATCCGAAAGCTCTCTAATAAATTTTTCTTCTAAAACAATCGGCAAGATACCATTTTTAAAACAATTATTATAAAAAATATCGGCAAAACTTGGACTAATTACGCATCTTATACCGAAGTCTAGAAGAGCCCATGGCGCATGCTCTCTAGACGAGCCGCATCCAAAATTTTTACCAGCCAAAAGAATTTTTGAATTTTTATAAGGTTCATTATTTAAAATGAAATCTTTTACTAATTTTCCTTTTTCATCGTATCTCATCTCATAAAAAAGATTTTTACCTAAACCTGTTCTTTTAATTGTTTTCAAAAATTGTTTAGGAATAATCATGTCCGTATCGATATTAATTATTGGAAGATGCGCTGGAATACTTTTTATTTCTTTAAATTTTTCCATTTAAATTTCCCTTACATCTGCTAAGTGACCTTTGATTGCTGCTGCAACAGCCATCGCAGGACTTACTAAATGAGTTCTTCCACCTCTTCCTTGCCGACCTTCAAAGTTTCGGTTTG
This sequence comes from uncultured Pelagibacteraceae bacterium, assembly GCA_902622825.1. GTDB lineage: Bacteria > Pseudomonadota > Alphaproteobacteria > Pelagibacterales > Pelagibacteraceae > Pelagilacustribacter. The sequence continues at coordinate 2,498 of CACNRH010000006.1, read as the reverse complement.
AAGTAGATGCGCACCTTTCCTGAGGATTAAGTTTATCTGCATTCATCGCCAAACACATAGAACATCCAGGTTCTCTCCATTCAAAACCAGAATTTATAAAAATTTTATCCAAGCCCTCTTGCTCTGCCTGAGTTTTTACCAATCCAGAGCCTGGAACTACCATAGCTTGCACATGCTGAGCTATTTTTTTGCCTTTTAATTTTTTAGCTGCTTCTCTTAAATCTTCAATCCTTCCATTAGTGCAGCTCCCTATAAAAACCTTATCAATTTTAATATCTGTAATTTTCATATTAGCATTTAATCCCATGTATTTTAGAGATCTGTGTAATGCCTCTCTTTTTTCTTTGTCTTTAATTTTATCTGGGTCAGGAACTTGACCTGTTATTGGAGAAACATCTTGCGGAGATGTTCCCCAGGTTACAAGAGGTTCAATTTCTTCAGCTTTTATTAAAACCTCCTTATCAAACTTACAATTTTCATCCGATTTTAAATTTTTCCAATTTGTAATTGCTAAATTCCAATTTTTTTCTTTTGGAGACATGGGTCTATTTTTTAAATAATTAAATGTTTTCTCGTCTGGTGCGATTAGGCCTGCTCTAGCTCCGGCTTCAATAGTCATATTGCAAATTGTCATCCTTTCCTCCATGGATAAATTTCTAATGACTTCACCTGCATACTCTACGACAAAACCAGTTCCTCCGGCTGTACCTATAGTCCCAATAATTTTTAAAATCACATCTTTAGCTGTAACGCCGACCGGAAGTTTTCCCTCGACACTAATTCTTAAATTTTTTGATTTTTTTTGTATTAATGTTTGTGTAGCTAAAACATGTTCAACCTCAGATGTGCCTATACCAAAAGCTAAAGCTCCGAATGCGCCGTGCGTTGCTGTATGACTATCGCCGCAAACAATAACATTTCCTGGTTGAGTAAAACCTTGCTCAGGACCAATAATATGAACAATACCTTGTCTCTTATCGTTCATGTCAAAAAGTTTGACACCAAATTCTTTACAATTTTCTCTTAAAGTATCAACTTGTATTTTTGAGTCCATATCTGATATACCTTTAGATCTATCAGTAGTTGGAACATTATGATCAGCAACAGCAAGCGTTAGTTCTGGCTTTCTAACTTTTCTGTTGTTTAGTCTTAATCCTTCAAATGCTTGAGGGCTTGTAACTTCATGAATTAGATGTCTATCTACATAAAGAAGAGACGTTCCATCTTTCTGAGCATGGACTAAATGGTCTTCCCATATTTTATCGTATAGAGTTTTAGGCATAAGTTAATGATTATTTTTTTTCAGACAAGTTTTTGTCTGTTTCATTTTCTTTTGTTGCTGTTTTTTTGGCTGCAACCGTGCCTTTCTCAACTTCTTTTTTTTCTTTGAGGTCAACTTTATTTTCCTCATTTTCAGAAGTTGATAAAACCTCTTTAATATCCTCTTTCACAACTACGTCTATACCGATTTTCTTTTTTATTTTTTCAGCAATTCTAGCAGATTTACCTTTTCTATCTCTAAGGTAATAAAGCTTTGCTTTTCTTACCTTACCAGATCGAATGACTTTAATTGAACTTACATTAGGACTGTATAAAGCAAATGTTCTTTCAACACCCTCTCCAAAAGATATCTTTCTTACTGTGAAAGATGAATTGAGATCTCTATTTTTTTTAGCTATGCAGACACCCTCGAAATACTGAATTCTTTCTCTTTTACCCTCAATAATCTTAACGCCAACTTTAATAGTGTCCCCAGGAGAAAATTCTGGAATTTTTTTTGACTCCAATATTTTCTTGACTGCAGCTTTATTTATTTCTTCAATGTTTTTCATTTTTTTTTTTTAAATATTTTTTCCAAAGATCTGGTCTCTGGCGTCGTGTTATAGCCTCAGATTGAGATAAACGCCAGTCCTTAATTTTTCCATGGTCTCCTGATAATAGCACATCTGGAGGGCTTTTTTCTTCCCATTTTTCAGGCTTTGTATACTGCGGATACTCTAATAAGCCGTTTTCAAAGCTTTCCTCTATAATTGAATTATTATTACCTAACACACCAGGCAATAACCTAATCACACTATCTAAAAAAACGAAGGAAGCTGACTCTCCGCCAGATAATATATAATCTCCTACACTTATCTCCTCAATTTTTCTTGTGTCCAAAAGTCTTTGATCTACGCCTTCAAAGTGTCCGCAAATAATATTTAAAGATTTTTCTGCACTAAATTTTTTTGCTAAATTCTGGTTTAAAGTTTTACCTCTAGGAGAAAGGAAAAAAGTTTTATCTTTTGAATAATCAACGTTCTTATCTAAAGCTGATGATAAGACATCAGGCCTCAAAACCATACCACTACCACCACCATAAGGCTTATCATCAACTGTTTGATGTTTGTCCTTGGCGTAATTTCGAATGTCTATGATATCAAGACACCATATCTTTTTTTCTCTGGCCCTTTTATATATTCCAACATCAAGCGGACCAGGAAACAAATCAGGATATA
>CACNRH010000005.1 GCA_902622825.1 uncultured Pelagibacteraceae bacterium | reverse complement strand
AATTTGAAATTAGTCCAAATAACAAAGTTGTTGGATTTAGCAGTAAAAATTGTTTTTAGTACTTGCGGGTTAGCACCCGCAAGTAAGGTAAACTTATTTTATTTCAATAAGTCTTTTTTTCTTAGCCTCTGGGATAATTTTTTCACAAGAAATAGTTAGCAAACCATCTTTCAGTTCGGCACCATTAACCTTTACATCATCTGCAATAGTAAACGATCTTGCAAAAGATCTTTGCGATATTCCTCGATGAATAACTTCACCACCTTCTTTTTCTTCAGTTCTTTTAACATCTTTTGTTTTAACAGTTAAAAGGTTATCTTCATATTCAACTTCCACATCATCTTTGTTAAAGCCAGCAACTGCTACTTCAATAGCATACTTATCTTTGCCTGCTTTTCGGATGTTATATGGCGGGTAATTGCTTTGCACAGCAAGACTGCCATTCCCTAACATAGATTCGAATTGATCAAACATGTCATCGAATCCAATGCTTAAAGGTCTAAGTGAATTAAAGATCGATAGATCCTTACTTGTCATATATCCTCCATTGTTAGCAAGGTTTAATGTCAGTCCCATTTGGCAACTGACTAAACTTATATGGGGATTGCTTTTATTTTTTCAAGATTGTTATTTTAAAATTTTTGCGGACTTCAAAATAAAAGAATATTCTTCAGCTAGTTCAGTAATTGCATTGTCACGGCCTGACATTCCACCGTGTCCAGCTGCCTCCATTTTGCATTTTAATAGTTGAATATTGTTATCACTTTTTAGGTCTCTTAATTTTGCAATATACTTTACCGGCTCAGAGTAAAGAACTCGATTATCAAACAAAGAGGTAGTTATGAGCATTGATGGATAATCTTTACTCTGTAAATTGTTATATGGAGCATATGATAAGATGTATTCAAAGTGCTCTTTACTTTTAATTGGATTTCCCCACATCTCCCATTCTCCTGGAGTTAAAGGTAATTTCTCATTAAGCATAGTTGTCATCGTATCTACGAAAGGCACTAATAAAAGCATTCCGAAAAATAAATCAGGCGCCAGGTTAGCCACCGCTCCTCCTGTCAAACCACCAGCTGAGCCTCCATAAAAACAAACTCCCCCTTTATAAGTATATCTTTGCTCTACTAAATGATTAACACACGCCACATAATCTAAAAAAGTATTTTTCTTAAATTTTTTTTTACCTTCCGTATGCCACTTGTCTCCCATGTCACCTCCGCCTCTAATATGAGCAATAGCAAAAGTAATGCCCCTGTCGATCAAACAAAATCTAGATGCACTAAAAGCTGGAGAGATACTATGTTTATAGGCACCATAGGCGTAAAGAAGAACCTTAGATTTTCCATCTTGTTTTGCATTTTTTAGTCTAACCAAACTTATTGGTATCATCCTACCATCGTGTGATTTAGCTTTAATACGTTCCACAACATATTTATTTGGATCGTGGCCGGAAGGAATCTCAGTTTCTTTGACTAATTTTTTTTCTTTAGAAACAATGTCATATTCATAAACCCTACCTGGTGTCGCCATACTTTCCCAACTTACCCTTATCTTTGTAGTATTTGTATCTTTTTGCATCAAAGAAATCCCAGGAACTCCTATTTCCTCTTCTGAAATTTTAATTTCTTCTTCCTTATCAGTTCTAATATTTCTGACATAAAGTTTTGAAATAGCATCTGACTTTTCCGATCTAATAATATAATTATCTAAAAACTCAAAGCCTCCTATTACAGTCTCCTTTTTAGCAGGGATATACTCTTCTAAATTACCTATCATGTCGGTTTTACATTTTAAAACTTTATAATCTCGAGCGTCTTCATTGGTGTGAACGTAAAAATAACCCTGCCAAGAGTCTATCGAATAGCGAACATCATTTTTTCTTTTTTTAAAAAGCTTAGGATTAATTTCTTTAGCATCTGCGGGAAAATAATATTCTTCAGTCGTAATGTGATCAGAGGTCGTTATGATGAAAAATTTTTCATCAGATGTAATACTAATACTACACGTAAAAGTTTCATCTTTTTCCTCAAAAATAAGTTTATCTTTATCTATTGAAGTTCCGAGCACGTGTTTGAATATTTGTCTCGGTCTATGATACTTGTCCAATTTAGAATAAAAAAAACTCTTATTATCTAAAGACCAGGCGATACTACCACCAGTATTTTCAATTTTATCATTTTCATTTTTTCCGGTTCTAAGATCCCTTAAATAAATTGTGTAATACTCTGAACCTTGAAGATCTACTGAGTAAGCAATATAATTATCACAATAAGACGCGCTTACTGTTCCAACGCCAAAATACTCAGATCCAGATTTCTTTTTTTCTAAATCTCCATCGAAAAAAACTTCTTCTGGTTCGGAGCCGTCGATTAGCTGACGCATCCTTTTACCGTAATTACCTTTAGCCTCTGTTTTAGCCCAATAATAATATTTCTTGTCTTTATACTTTAATCCAGTATCATCCAATTTTATTTTACTTTTAATTTCGTTAAAAAGATTTTTCTGCAAACCTTTAACATCTTTGAAATAATCTTCAGTAATTTTGTTATTAGCCTCTATATATTCTTTAACTTCTTTATCTAATTTTTTTGGGTCCTTTAAAACTTCAAGGATATTTGGTTGATCTACCCAAGAATAGTCATCTTCTAGTGGAATACCGTGATAATTTTTCGTAGTCTTAATCTTTTTAAGTTTTGGTATATTCATAATAGGAAATTATATGAATTTGTTTTTATTTGGAATTATCATATTTGTCATTGTTTATTTGTTTTTAAACTGGTTTGCAAAAACAAGCAGCAAAAAAATTGCCCAATTTTTAAAGCGGATCGCTGTTTTAATTTCTTTGGTGCTGGCAACAATTTTAGCTATTGGAGGAAAATTTATATTTTCTTTGCCCTTCCTCTTAATACTTTTATCAGGATTGAAAATAAAAGGTTTAACCGCATTACAATTTTTTCAACTTTATCGTCTTTTGCAGTATATTAAAAATTCAGGAAAATTTTCTCAAGCATCACAAGGCTCATCAAACATCTCTGTTGATGAAGCTTACAAACTCCTTGGCTTGAAAAAAGGTTGTTCAAAAGAAGAAGTAATTTCGGCAGCTCAAAAACTTCAAAAAAAAATCCATCCTGATATGAACAGAGATTTAAATACTGAGAGATTGAGTCAACTAGTAAATGAAGCTAAAGAAAAAATCTTAAAAACTGACTTTATTTAGCTATATGTTCTAAAACTTTTTGAATTACCTCGTCTGAAGAAATTTTGTCTCTTCCATTTGTATTATGAGTTGTTGAATTAATGGTCTCACCTCGTGGGACTATCGCTTCTATATTTTTTGTGTAACCACTATAAGCATACGCTGGTGAGTCAATAAATAAACCAATGCACTTTAATCCTAGAGCGGAACTTATGTGCATGAATCCAGTATCATTACCTAAATAAAGGTCTGCGTACTTAATAATAGATATTATTTCCTTTATATTTAAATTTGTGAGAGAAAAAAAATTTTTACTTTCACTTTTACCGATAAATTCATCAATAATTTTTTGATCAGCTGACCCTCCAGCTAAATAAAATTTACACTTACGTTCCCTAGAAACTTTATTTGTAACTTTGACAAAATTATTAACTCCCCATCTTTTTGTTTCACCAGATGCCGATAGTCCTAAAATGATATGTTTGTAATCTTTATCAAAAATCAAATCTGATTTCTTTTTATCTGTTTTGATATAGGGTTGAGTGTCAACTATTTCACCAATTGAATTTTCAGTAAAAATTTTTGCTGTCTGAAATATGATATCTTTAGAGGTATACAATGGATATTGAAATATAGATTTTATACCAGCATGTTTTACAATTAGGTTGTACCTTAAAGAACCGTTAAAAATATATACCCGATCAAAGTTTTTTTCTTTTAATATTTTTGATAGTTTAAAAAAACCTCTGATAGTATCTAAGGATCTTTCAAGATCTATTATTTCATTAACACTATCATCCTCTGAAAAAATTTCAGATGCTTTAGAACTTTTTTTAGCAAGTATACTAACAGGCACCCCACATTTTTTAGAAATTGCCTGAATATATGGAGAAAAAATTACCATATCTCCAATACCGTATCTTTGTTGAATTACTAGAACTTTCATTTTAAAATTATTATAATTTATAAAAAAAAATGAGTTAAAAATATGTTAAGAAAAGGTGTTTTCGCAGCTTCGCTGAGTATAATCAATGATGACTTAACGCTAAACGTTGAGTCTACAATTAAACATGGTGAAAACTTGATAAAGGGTGGTTTACACGGTGTCTTTTTCTTTGGATCTACAGGGCAAAGTCAGCTAATTTCAATATCAGAGAAAAAAAATTTAATATCAAAAATATCTACTCATAAATTAAGAAAAAATTTTTTCTTAGGAACTGGCTGCAACTCTATTAACGAAAATTTAGATTTAATTAAGTATGGCATTGAGTATGGTTTTGACACTTTTTTAGTTATGCCACCTGCATACTATAAAAATAATTCGGACGAGGGGGTTTTTAAATTTTATAAAACTTTAATTGAAAAAAATCCTAAGGCTAAAATAATTTTATATAATTTTGAAAAACTTTCAGGATACCTTTTCTCAGTTGAGATGGTAAAAAAGTTGAATGAAAATTTTCCTAAGTCAATAATTGGAATTAAAGATAGTAGTTACAATATTTATGAAAAATTGAAATTACCTAACTTTTTGGTTTTTCCAGGTAGTGAGAAATATTTATATAAAGGACTTAGCAATGGTTCCGATGGTTGTATAAGCGCCACAGCTAATTTAACTTTTGCTTTGTCTAGAAAAGTTTTTGATGATTTTGAGAAAAACGCTGAACAAACTGTTAATGATAAACTAATGCAGGTAAGAAGTGTTTTTGATAAATTTAATTTGATACCAGCTATTCACGCAGTATATGAAATTGATAATCAGGAGTATGGAAATCTACTTCCTCCATTAAAAAAACTTCAAAACTCTGAAAAAAAAGAATTAATTGATGCATTAAAAGATTTAGAATTTTTAATGAAAAAAAAGGCTGCTTAATGTTAATAAATTTTTTGAATAGGCTCATAACCGACGACGGTTTTAAATTAGAACTTCATAACAAAAAGATAGTTAAAATTGGAAACCCTTATTCCAACCCAAATTTGACTTTAAAATTAAATAATAAATTTATTGAATATAAACTTTTATTGTTTCCAGATTATTATTTTGGAAAAGGTTTCACAGATGGAGAGATATCAATTAAAAATGGAACATTATCTGAATTCTTAAACATTGCACTTAAAAATATTGGGCGAAAGGAAATAAACAAATTTTCATCATCAATAAAAAAGATTAGAGGAGTATGGAGATATATTTCAAATTTTAGTACAAGAAAATCTTCAAAAGCTTCAGTCGAACATCATTATGATATCAGTTCAGCAGAATTTTATAAAATTTTTATAGATAAAAAACATTATCAATATAGCTGTGGGTATTGGTCTGAGAATGTTAAGAGTTTAGAGGAAAGCCAAGAGGCAATGATAAATCACATAATAAAAAAATTAAGAATTGAAGAAAACGATACAGTTTTAGACATTGGCTCAGGCTTCGGTGGTTTATCATGTGCTATTGCGGAAAAAACAGGAGCTAAAGTAGATGGAATAACTTTATCAAAAGTTCAATTAGATTTTTCAAAAAATTTGGCTAGAAATAAAAAGATTGATAATCTTTGTCAATTTAAAATAGAAGATTATAGAGACGTAAAAAAAAAGTATTCAAAAGTTATTTCAAAAGGAATGCTGGAACATGTAACTAGAAAATATTACAAAACTTATTTCAAAAAAATATATGATATACTAAAACCTGATGGTAAAGCACTTATACATACTATTGGAAGCATCGATAAACCTAGAGACCCACAGTCTTGGATTACCACTTTTATATTCCCATCTGGTTACTCACCATCATTAAGCCAACTGATGCCATCTATAGAGAACTCAAAATTAGTATTATCTGATTTAGAAATATTACCGGGTATTCATTATGCTTCTACACTCAAAGAATGGAAAAATAGATTTATAAAACACAAAGATGAAGTTACAAAAAATTTTAATGAAAGGTTTTTTAGATTGTGGCTATTTTATCTTGCAAGTTGTGAATTTGCCTTCCGATGGACAGATATATGTAATTTCCAAATATTACTTGATAAAGATATAAACATAGGAAATAAAACTCGGGATTACATGTATTCTTAAAAGTGGTATTTATCAAAAATTACCATGACTGTTAAAAAAAAGAAAAATAAAAGAAAAAAGGTGAAAAAACCCTCTAGGGTGAAAGCTTATAAAAGAAAAAAAAGACCTATTAAAAAGAAAATAAGAAAAAATAAGAGACTAAAGAAGAGAAAAAAAAGTACTAAAAATAAAAGAAAAAAAGTCTATAAATCAAAAAATTCAAAAAACACTTTTAGAAAAATTATAAGATTTAGTGAAAATATCAAACCAAAAATTAATTTCAAATTTGATTTAGATAGGGCATTACAGAACTTTTTCCAAAATATTGCAAATAAGATAAAAGCATTTAAAGAGGTGATTGATGAAGAAAGAGATAGAAAGAGGCAGCAAAAAATTAGATTAATGCAAAAAGAAAAAGCTGAAGAGATTAAGAGAGCTCGAGATATCAAAAAGGAGGAAATTAGAAAAAAACAAATTGAAATACAGGAAGAAATTAAACTTGGGAAAGAGCGTAGGGCCGACATAAAAAGATTTATAAGACTTGAACAAGCCCAACTAAGAAAAGAACAAGCAGATAGGCAAAGAAAATTCTATGAAAAGATTAGACTTGAGAAAAAAATTGAACAATTCAGGAATAGAGAAGCTCTAGAGATTAAAAATTTAGAAAAATATGTTTTAAAACAAGAAAGAGAAAATTATCAAGAGGTTCAGCACAGAATTGATAAAATTAAACAAAAATATCAAGCTATTAGAGATCAAAAAATAAAAGAGAGAATTGAGCAATTGGGTATTGAAGTTTCAGATACGGACACTCGTGAAGACTTACTGCAAAAAGAATACGAGTTTAATTTAGCAAGAGAAAAAATTGAAAATACTTTGGAAAGTTTTTATAGAAGTATGGTTTCATGTATATTTCAACTTAACAAGAGATGGTTACCAAAAAAAATGTCATTGATGAGAGTGATCGATAAAAGATACGAAACTTCTGAGATTTTTATTAAACTAGATGAGGAAAGTGATGAAAATTGGATTATGTTGGTTTATTTAAAAGACAATAATCCCGACTCGAACATTGTTGTTGAGGACAAAACAGATCATGAAAAAATCTTTTCACAGGAGTACAAATCAAATGAGATATTTAAGTTTTCAGACTCTATGGTCGACTCACTTACAACTATGATAGATAAGGAATACCAAAAAAAATTAAATTAATTTAGAAGATCATCCAATTTTGATATTTGACCAATATTAAAAATTTTTATATCCTGCTTGGTATAACCGTAGTTTTTTGCATTTCTTAAAAGACGATTTCTTGGTTCATTTATAGGACCTTCAGAATTTCTACCTTCTAACCCAAGAAGAAAACTTCCATAGTGCATTGGTATTACTTTTTTGGCTTTTATATCTTTTGCTGCTTGTAATGCCTCTTCAGGGTTAGTGTGAAAAATTGAAAAATCTTTTTTCCCTGTGATTACCTCAAAATCGTATGCACCGGTATTAATTAAGATAACATCCACGCCTCCGAACTTCTGTCCCATCATTTTGTAAATATTCGAATAACCTGTATCACATGTAAAAAAAATTTTTTTTCCCTTATAATTTATTAAAAAACTACCCCACAAAGCTTTATCAGTTGCTCCTGGCCCAAATGGCAATATGCTTCGCTTATTCCAATGTTGGCTCGGAGCTAAAGTTACAGATAAATCTTTATTAATTTTAACAGTTTCAAACCAATCAAGTTCATTTACATCCTGAAAATTATTTTTTTTGAAATAGGAACCATTTTTTAAAGGAACTAATACTTTAGCTGATTTATAAGGAAAATTCCTTATATCGCTTACGCTCAAATGGTCATAATGAAGATGGGAGTTAATCCACAAATCAATTTTAGGAAGTTGATCTAATTTTAAAGCTGGTGGAGTATAACGACGAGGTCCTAAAAAAAGGGGTCCCGCATTAGGTGCCGTAATTAAATCACTTACAATAGTTGTATCACCTAACTTAAATATAAAACTTGCATGATTGATCCAGAGAATAAAATCATCATTTTTGTATTTTTGAAGATTTTTTTGAACAATTTCTCTTGGCACAATAAAATCTTTTGGAATAATTACATTAATATTTTTCTTAGCCTCATTAAATTTTTTATACGACCATTTGAAATTTTTATCTCTTACTGGTGCACCTTCGTAATTTCTAAATTTTATAAATTTGCCATTTTCATATATGTGATGATAAGGTTTTTCTGCCATAACTTTAATTGAAAGCAATATATTAAGTATTACAAAATAAAATAAAAGTCTCATTACTTTTTATTTTTTTTGGTATTTTCTTTGATTTTTCGAAGGATAATAAGGGATAAAGGCATATCCCTTATTATCATAATTTAGAAATTTTACTAATTAAAATTAACTATCGCAGTTATTTTTGTTTATACGCTTGTCAAATTGATTTAAGCTTTCTTTACTAACAAACCAAACGTAGGAAGCTTCAAAATTTCCTTTTGCGTCTGCAGCTGTGCAACGTTTTCCAAACTTAATTTTAGCAACGTTCCCTCCAGCACAATTAACCAACATCAAACTTAACATTATAATAGAAAGTATTCTCATAATTAACCAACCTCCTTTGGAAATACAAAATTATAAAGTTTTTTTAATCTTTTTAAAAAATTACTCATAACAACTACGTAATATTAATATTTGTATTTTGAATGTCATAATAGTGTTCAAAATATGAGAATAAATATTTGCTCAAACTCTGAAATCCATGTTAAATTTTACTTTATGGAGAAATCTTATAAATTTAATGTAAAAATATACTATGAGGATACAGATGCGGGTGGGGTTGTATACTATGCTAACTATTTAAAGTTTACCGAGCGAGCTAGGTCAGAAATGATATATGAGGTTTTGGGCTTAAAGCACAAAGAATTAAAGGAAAAATTTAATGTAATTTTTGTAGTTACGGCAATCAATGCAAAATATTTAAAATCAGCTAAATTTGAGGATAATATCACTGTCATCACAAATGTTTTGAAGAGTTCTGCAGTGAGGCTAACTTTGAAACAGGATATTAAAATTAAAGATACACTACTGTTTACATCAGAGGTGGAACTAGCGGTTGTAAAGGGAAATGGATCTATTCAAAAGCTTCCAAAAGAACTTTTATCAAAAATAAATTAAGATTTTGCCATAGATTTGTCTTGATTACTAATTAACAATAGAGATATGCAGAATTAAATATTCTACATACCTAAATAATATATTAATATTGAATTATGAAAATACAGAAGCAAAAAAAAATAAAATCTAAACCCAAAAATCTAATCGCGAAAAAAATTTCAATTTTTGAATTACAAAACTCCCCAAAATATACAGGATTTAGAGCTAAATTTTAGCAATTAACATGTTATTTTCACCACAATATTGTTTTTATCTATAAAATTGTTACATTAATTTGTGAAAAACAAAGTATTAATTTTAATGGGTAGTCAATCCGATTATCCAGTAGTCAAAAAAAGCGAAAAAGTTTTGAAGAATCTTGATATAAGGTTTGAAAGCAGAATATGTTCAGCTCACAGACAAAGTGACTTAATGATAAAAACAGCTAAATTTGCTCATAGAGAGGGATTTAAAGTCATAATTTGCGCTGCAGGAGGCGCGGCTCATTTACCTGGCATGATTGCTAGCAATACCACCTTGCCTGTAATTGGGGTACCTGTTGAAACAAAAAGTTTAAAAGGATTAGACTCATTATTAAGTATTGTTTCAATGCCTAAACCAATTCCAGTTGCAACTGTGCAAATAAACAATTCTGAAAACGCAGCCTATCTTGCTGCTTCTATCTTATCTACCAATGACGAGAAAATCTCACTGAAATTGGCAAAACTTAGAGAGCGGGTGAGAAAATCAATTAAGAAAAAACCTAAATAATGTCCAAGGAAATTAGGCTTGGAATTTTATATAGCGGTCAATTAGAAACTCAACTTATAAAATCTGCAAAAAAAATTGGTGGAATAGAAACTATAGTTCTTACAAATGATAAAGATGGTCCTGCAAAACATTATGCAGATGAATTTATATGCGCCAATTTAAACGACAAAGGGGTTATAGAAAAATTTGTAAAAAAAATTGACTTATGTACTTATGCTTTTGAAAACTTGGATTACGAAATTTTAAAATCTATTGCTGATGTGAAAGAAGTTCATCCTTCTCCGGATACCCTTAAAATTGCTCAAAATAGAATATTAGAGAAAAAATTTGCTAGTGAGCTTGGTATAAAAACTACAGAATGGAAAAGTATAAAATCATTAGACGAACTAAAAGATGGAATAAAATTGTATGGTAATTGTATATTAAAGTCTGTTTCAGGAGGTTATGATGGTAAACAACAATACAGACTAAAATCAATAGATGATATCGATAAAAAATTAGATTTTGATAAAGAGTTTGTTTTAGAAAAATTTCTAAACTTTAAACAAGAAATTTCCGTAGCTGTAACAAGATTTAAAGATGGGAAAATTTCAATTTTTGAGCCATCTGAAAATAGACATGAACAAGGTATACTTCGAGAGTCAAAAATACCAGCAAATATAAATGAGAGAATATTTAAAAAATCTCAAGATATTGCAATAAAATTTGCGGAGAAACTTAATTATGTAGGAACATTAAATATAGAATTTATGATTGATCAAAAAGGGGATCTTTACTTTTTAGAATGGTGTAATAGATGTCATAATGGAATGTGGCACACCGTTAATAGTTATAAAATTTGTCAGTTTACAAACCATGTCAGAGCTATTTGTGGACTAGGATTTGTTGAAAATAAAAAAATTTCCAATGCAACTATGACTAATATTTTAGGTGATGAAATAAAAGAATACAGAAACAAAAGTTTTAAAAAGAATGAATTTTTTTTCGATTATTTAAAAAAAGAAATTAAGCCTGGCCGTAAAATGGGACACTTAACAATTTTAAAAGATTAATCATTTAATTGTTATACGATGCATAATCCTTGTACAATTTTTAATTTCACTAGCTTTGTGCATTACTGTCAAATTATCCCAAACTACTACATCACCCTTTCCCCATTCATAAGAAAATATAAACTCTTCTTTATTCACATGATTTATTAAATATTTTTTTAAGTCTTCATCTTCTTTTCCGTTAATTATTATTTTCATGAGATGACCAGGTGAGATATAAAGAGATTTTTGCCCATTAACTTCATGTACAATTGGGTGTTCAGCCTCGAGCACTTTAGCTGATTTTACTCCTGCCCGCGCCTCTAACTCTCTACGTGTTTTTGATATTGGTCCAGCAGATGAAAAAATACCTATAGCATCCTTAATATTTTTTTTAATATTATCTGGAAGCTTTCTATAAGCGTTAAAACCAGAGGAAAAAATTGTGTTTCCCTGACCTTTAGGAATTTCTATTCCCATTAACATAGTATATCTCGGGCGATTTTTCGCTAAGTAAGAGGTATCTTGATGTAAATATGAACCACCAAAGGCAATACTTTTATCCGTAGGTTTACGCTCCAGAACATTTATGAAGGGATAGTCCTTTAAACCTTTTAATCTTGGATATTCAACTAATTCTCCAATTGATTTTGCAAAGTTTTGATATTTTTCGGAGCTCAAATTTTGATTTCTTATAAAAATAACCCCATATGTATCCAATATATCTCTAATTTTCTTAGTCGCTGCTTGATGCAACTTATTTAAATTTAATTCATTTAGATAAGCTCCAACGTTATTTTTTCCTGGTGAAACATGTAAATTGTTCATTTAATTTATCGGGTTAATCAATAAAGCATCATTTTTAGCAGGATTATTAACTTCTGTCGATACCTCATGAAATTTCAATTCCGGAGGTTTAATACCATTTAAAAATTCTACAGCATTGTTGTTAAGGTTAAAATAATTATTTATTTGTGATTTTGGAAGGATTACAGGCTGTCTGTGATGTATTTCTGAATTTTCCTTTGTTGCATCACGTGTGATAATACAGAATTGTCCATTATCATGGATCCCTGCAAAAAAAATATCTTGCTCACTAATGTTGGAGAAAAAAAAAGGAATTTTTTTGTTTTCTATTTTTTTCCACTCGTAATATCCTGAACATGGAATTACAGCTCTTGAATTAATAACTAATTTTTTAAAACTTATCTTTTTTTCTATTCCCTCTAGTCTAGCGTTATGCAAACTCCTAAATTCTTTTGACATCCAAGAATATTTCAATCCCCAAATATTCATTTCCATATATTTACCGTTTGTTGCTGATTTTAACACTGGGTACTTGCCACCTGGAAAACAATTAAAATTATCTTGATCTAAATCAACATTTATATTTTTTTTTACAAGAGCGTTTGTCTTTATTAAAGTTGATTTTTTCACTGCGTATCTACCGCACATTACTTATCCTCAATTATTTCGTAATTTTGTTTGCCCAAATTATCAATCGCTAATTCTAACTTATCTCCCACCTGTAAAAATTTAGGTGGTACCTGTTCCATCCCAGTACCAGCAGGTGTACCAGTTGATATTATAGTTCCTGGTTTTAAAACCATATATTTGCTTATGTGATGAATTAAGTAATTTACGTTAAATATCATATTTTTTGTATTACCTTTTTGCCTAATTTTTCCATTTACTGATAAAGATAAATTTAAATTATTCACTTCTTTGATGTGATCTTTAGTCACTAAAATTGAACCAGCTGGAGCGCACCAAGATTTTCCAAGTGTCCAATGGCCATTACCTATTTCTTTTTGTACATGACGGTCTGAAATATCGTTTAATATGAAGAAACCAAATACATAATCCAGAGCGCTAGCTTCACTCACATTTTTCGCTTCTTTTCCTATTACAAGAGCGAGCTCAACTTCATAGTCAAGTTTTTCTTGTGTCTTTCTCTTTTTTATTGGGTCATAGGGACCTTGTAAGCAATCTGGACTTTTATTAAATACAATAGGATATTTTGGTAGTTTAGACCCCGTTTGTTTTGCGTGTAGTGAATAATTTAAACCTATACACAAAATATTACTTGGCTTATTAATGCAAGATCCAATTCTCAAATTATTATTTATCTCTGGAAGCTTTTCCAAGTCTATTTTCGCCCAACTAGTTAAATTAGACAAGGTTAAAGTGCCTGGATTAAGATCATTTACATGGCTTGAAAGGTCTCTAATTTTATTTTGATTATCAAGAGCACAAACTTTTTCTTTTCCCCAAGGACCAACTCTTAGTAACTTCATTTTCTAAGAAAAAATCGTTCTATTCTCTCCATAGTGGTAGTATCAGGGCCTTGGTACGGAATAGAGTAAGAATTTTCATTTTGATCCAACACCATAAGACCACGAGTAAAAATAAATACAATAAAAACAATCAAACAAAAAATCATAAGTTTAGGCATACTGTAGCTTTCTTCTTTTACTTCTACTTGTAGAGAGGGATCCTTAACTTTCGATCTACCGAATTGTTTGAAAGTCCAATAAACTGCAAAAATTAGAAGAATATGAGCCAACATTACTGATGCAAACCCTAAAGCCATTGTTTCAAATTGAAAAACATAAATAGAAAATACACAACTCCAAATGAAACTTAATTGCAATAATATGGATAACCTGGTCGATTTAGGTAAACTACGAAAATCATTTCTGTCCTCACGAAACATAATTGTAGCAGTATCATGTAGCCAATCTTTAAATTTTTGCATAATATATATTTTAATTTATTTTTTTACTTCATTCAAACTATAAACTTCTAACCAATTTTCTCACTCTTTCCATGTGATTATTGAATATTTTTTTATCCATTTCGGGTAGTACAGAATAAAACCTTATATATTTAGTCTTTAAACCTCCTAATTGAAAAACAGATTTCTTTATTCTTCGAAATGGAATATTGTCAAAGAATGAAAAATTCCAGTAACTCATCATCGGACCGCCGTAAGTAATAGATACTATTCCAAGCTTCCCTTTCATTGCACCCGGTACGGGATAACCATAATTTTTAAAAAATTTATTTCCAGGAACTAAAGATCTATAAGAAAAAAACCATTTTGGATGGAGAACCCAGTCAATCCAATTTTCTAGAATTGAATTTAATCTTAAATTATGACATGTGCCAATCAACATCATAACAGAACACTTCTCTAATCTTTTTCTATAATCTAAAACTAATTTTGGAGGAGGGTTTACATTTTGGTTATAAAAGGGTAATTGATTTTCCTCATCAAATAAATTCACTAAATCAATCTCATGGTTATTTTTTTTGGCTTCATCAATAAATGTATCTCTGATTGCAGCATTAAAAGAATTTTGTGTATTATGATGCCCGAAAGCTATAAATATTTTCATTTTTTTTTAAAAAAAGATATTATTTCATTGACTCTTATAAATTTCACTCCAAAAACAAATCCTAAACCAATACCGTACCATGCGGCTCCAGCTAACCCGTATCCATCAATCTCAATGTTAACTCCATAGTAAATCTGAATTTTTCGAACAAAGTAGTAAAAAATACAGCTCCCTATAATTCCATCAATCAAAAAATATTTTCTTATTCTCATTCTTTATCTTTCCAGAAGAACAATCCAGTACCGCCGCCAATTAGTATTGCTGACACTATCCAAGCATATTCGTGCTTAACAAATATGGTCAAAACACCAGCGATTACAATAAGCATTCCTAAAGTGCTATTTTTCATTTAACTTATTATATTGAAAACTTTAAATTTGTATAATATAGTCTTAATACCATTCACATGGTAAAAAAGTGGCTCATCTACATGAGTTAAAAGTAGGTTGGATAAAACAAGGAGGAGTGTATGAATAGACACACTAAATTGTTAAATGAATTCAGCCGAAGTAAATCTCAGGCTGAACTCCTTAACAAAATGCAAAAATCCAGAAAAGCGATTGAAATAAACGCTAATGGGACCTCAGGATACAAAATAAAAGCGGGTGCCAATGCTGGAAAAATTCTTAAGCATTTAAAAAAAACGTCTGAAAATATTTAACTTTTGTGGGGGAGGAGGGATAACCCCTCCCCATCAATTTAGAATTTAAGCCATAAATGATATATAGTTATTTATGGATTCGATACTAATTTTCACTGTTCTTACACTTTTAATTATTAATCTAATTTTAGTAATTTTTATTTTCAAACGTAAAACTCCTAACCAAGATAACGACCAAAATTTGAGGAATGAGGTCAATTCATTAAAAAATTCATTTAGCCAATCATTCGGTTTGATGAGCAAAGAAATTGCAAAAGATATGACTGGCGCTCTCACCAAAGTTGATGAAAAAGTTTCTGTATTTAATCAACAAGTCAGTGAATTAAATAAGAGCCAGGATAATTTTAGTCGAATTTTAAGTGGTGTAAAGACATATGGAACTTTAGCGGAATTTGGATTAGGCGCTTTACTTAAAGACTTGTTGCCAGCATCACAATTCATTGCCAATGCTAAAATGAAAGATGATACATCTGAAACAGTAGAATTTGCCATCAAACTTCAAGATGTTCTTTTGCCAATTGATAGTCACTGGCCCGTTGAAAAGTATAAAGCGATAGATGATGCTTATAATTCAAACAATAAAGAAGCACAATTAGAGGCGAGAAAAGATTTAGCAACAGCTTTTAGATTAAAAGCTAAAACAGTGAACGCAAAATATATAATGCCACCTAAAAGCACAGATTTTGCAATTATTTATGTTCCAACTGAGGGATTGTTTGCGGAGCTTTCAAGTTACAGAGACCCAAAAACGAAAGAATTACTTCTTCAAGAATTAAGAACAAAATATAAAGTAACTATTTCGGGTCCAAATACTTTGTCTGCCTTGTTACAATCTTATCAACTTGGCTTTCAAACATTGAAAGTTCAACAACATGCAACACAAATTTATAGTGATTTAAGAACCATAAGTACTAGATTTGAAAAACATTTTGAAGGAATTAAAGAGTTGAGAAAAAAATTGGAACAAGCTATTACTGTAACTGATGGCTTTGGTAGAGACGCTAGATCAATAATGAATACACTTGGGAATATTAAAAACCCAGGACAAGTAACAGACTCTTTAAAAGAAGATCCAGAAAAGATAAAAGTGCTTAAGTAAAAATAATATGTCCAACTTTGTCTTTTACGATTTTGAGACCAGCTCATCTAATAAATATTGGGGCCAGATTATTCAGATTGGCGCAGTATTAACAAATGACAATTTGCAAGAGTTAGATCGTTTTGAGGCAAGGTGTAAATTAAACCCAGGAATAATTCCTGAGGCGATGGCTCTAATAGTTAATCAAACGACCCCAAAGATGCTTGTGGGTGCTAACTTATCTCATTATCAAATGATCAGACAATTTGTTGATACTTTAAAAAAATGGGGCAAGGCAACTTACATTGGTTTTAATAGCATAGATTTTGATGAAGAGTTTCTTAGAAACACTTTATTTCAAACACTTGAGTATCCCTATTTAACCAGCACCAACGGCAATACCAGAGGGGACTTGTTAAGCTTGGCAAGAGCAGCTAATTTTTATTATCCTGATACTTTAAAAAATTCGATTAACGAAAAGGGTAACGCAGTTTATAAACTAGACAAAATGGCACCTTTAAACGGAATTAAACATGATGCACACCAAGCTTTAGGCGATTGTATTGCGACATTAGAAATAGGAAAAATTATTCTTAAAAAAGCTCCAAATGTTTGGAAAGCTAGCTTAATGACAACAGATAAAACAAAAGCATTAGAATTGATTAAGAATGAACTATATTTCTGTACTGATGAATTTTACTATGGAAAGTCAGTAGCATTTTGTGAAACATTCATTTGTGAACATCCAGTATACAAATGGGCTAAATGCTTTGACTTAAAACACGATCCAGATATTTATTTAAAAATGAATACCCAAGAATTAAAAGAGGCGATGGGCAAAAAACCAAAGTTTATTAGGACAATAAGACATAACAAACACCCAGTTATCATGAACCCCAACTACGCAAACAGTCTGCCAGATTATAAGATTTTTGGAGTTGAAAAACTAAGAGAAAGAGCAAATAAAATTAAGAGCAATAAAGAATTTGCAGAAAAAGTACAAATGGTTTTAAGAGAAGAGGTTGAAGAGAAGCATCAAACACAGTCGCAAGAAGACATCCCAGTTGAAGAGAGTATTTATAAGAAATTTTCACCTTCAGAAGATAATAATTTAATGAACAATTTTCATAAAATCGAATGGGATAAAAAATATGGAGCATTAGATAAATTTCAAGACGAAAGATTGAGATATTTTGGTCAAAAATTAATTTATCGTGAAAAACCTGAACTATTGCCTAAGGAACTATATGATAAAATACATAAGGATGTTGCCTCAAAACTCTTGAGTAAAAATTCAGAAAAGTGGAATACTATACCTAAAGTTTATGCAGAAATTGACACACTCAGAATTAAATTTGAAAAACAGGGAAACAAAGATAATCTGCTGTTCCTTGAAGATATTAACGCATACGTTGAACAATTAGAAAAATTTTACTCATCTGTTTAGTTGACTTTAAAATAAAAAAAACTTAATTAGTATTTATGCCGACAAAAGCAGTTACAGATCAAAGTTTTGAGTCAGATGTTATTAAATCTGAACTACCTACTGTTGTAGACTTTTGGGCTGAGTGGTGCGGTCCATGCAAGCAGATCGGACCTATTCTTGAGGAAATTTCGAATGAGATGAAAGACAAGGTAACAATAGCTAAACACAACATTGATAATGAACCTAATACACCAACCAAGTATGGGATACGAGGAATACCAACGATGCTTTTATTCAAAGGCGGAGAATTAAAAGCTACAAAAGTTGGAGCTACGACAAAATCCAACATAATTGATTGGATAAAAGAGAATATTTAGTTAATCTTTAAAAAATCACCACAAAGATATAAAGAGCCAAGAACACATATAATTTTTTTTTCTTTATTACTAGATTGCTCGATAGCACTCTTTATATTTTTAACAACTTTTACTTTAAAGTTATATTTCTTAGCTGCGTGATAGAGCTCACTCGTAGCTATATTACTTCCATCCATTAAAGGAATTATAAACAATTTATCAAATATATTTTTAAAATTTTTAATAAATTCTCCAGGATTTTTATTTTTAGACATTGACCATATACCAATTTTTTTTACATTTATTCCTCTCAGGTAATTAGCAAGATTTTTACCACTCACAAATGAATGACACCCATCTATTAAAATTTTTTCATTTTTGTGTATTTTTTTTACTAATTTACCTTTAGTAATATATTCAGCTCTAGCTTGTAACTTAATTTTTGGTAAAGTTTTATTAATTATTTCCTGACTGATACCTAAATCTAAAGCAATTTTAATTGCTAACGCTAAATTATTTTTTAATCCAAAAGTGTTAATATTAGTTTTATCTAAACTAATTTTATTTATTTTATCAGAATACATCAATCGTTTACCCTTAATTATCACATTCCACTTGTTTGGATAATTGATTTCACTCGTATTACCTCTTAAATAATATTTTATTGTTTTGAGATTTTTATTTGATTGTTTACCGATATAGATACGCGAAAAATTACTTAAGAAAGCGACTTTTTGTCTTATAATCTCATCAACAGTTTTTTTTTTAACAAAATTTAAATGCTGCTTGTTAATATTTACAATTACTTGCATTAACGGAAAACTGAAAATATTTGTTGAGTCTTTCGCAAATAAAGCCCCAGCCTCTATCAAATTATAATCGTTATTTTCTTCCGCAGCGTTGACAATAAATATAACAGTTAAAACTTCAAAAATTGTGAGCTTAATATTTTGCTTCTCAATTAATTTTAGCGTTTTAGAAATATTTTTGTAAGAAAGAAAATTATTGCCCATCCAGAACCTTTCTCTAATTGTTCTCAAACTCGGTGAAGTGTAGGATGATACACTATAATTATTTGCCTCAAGAAAATATTTAAGCGACGTTAGAAGTGAATACTTGCCGTCTGAACCAATTATGTTAATTACATTTCTTAGTTTCTTCTCAGGATTACCAAGTTTAAATAAAACAATTTTGATTCTCGTTAAATCAAAATTAATTATATTTTTTACTATTTTGCTTTTAGCTAGCCGTTTGTAAAGTTTTATTGATTGTGACGACATCTGAATTGTCGTTTTTAACTTGTGTTTCTTGTTTTTTCAACAAGACATTAAGTAAAGTTCCAATAGTCGTGTTAAGATATTTTCTCTCTATTACTAGGTCCAAGCCCCCATGGTCTTTTACGTATTCAGCTGTTTGGAATTCCTCCGGAAGCGTTTCCCTTACTGTATCTTGAATGACTCTTTTTCCAGCAAAGCCAATCGTGGCTTTAGGTTCTGCAATCAAAATATCACCTAGTGTTGCCCAAGAAGCAGTGACACCTCCAGTGGTTGGATTTGTTAAAACTACAACATACGGAATATTTTTCTTTTTTAATTCATTTACCGCTAAGGTTGTTCTAGACATTTGCATTAAAGCAATTGAAGACTCCATCATTCTCTGACCACCACTACAACTAAAAAAAACAAAAGGGGATTTTGTTTCTATAGCTAACTGAACACCAGCAAGAAAGGCTTCACCCGATGCAGCACCGACTGACCCACCAATAAACCTAAAATCTTGCGCGCCAGCAACAACTGAAATTCCTTGAATTTTACCTTTTGCAATCAAAATCGCATCATCTTGTTTAGTAATTTTTCTAGCACTGTTTAGACGATCAATATATTTTTTGTTATCTACAAAATTTAAAGGATCGTCCTGCGGAGATGGAGTTTTTATAATTTCATAAATACCCTCATCAAAAAATAACTCAAATCTCTCGTTACAAGTCAATTTATGGTGGGATCCACACTTAGGACAACAGTTAAAATTTGTTTTTAAATCTTCTTTGTAAACTAGATTCTTGCATCCGCACGTTGTCCATAAGGCTTCAGAAGAGTCTTTAGCTGATCTTTTTTGAAATAAAGATTTTATTTTCGGTTTTATAAATTTTGTTATCCAATTCAAGATATTTCCTTTTTAAGTTTGTATAACATTTTATTCAAATTTGTGACAGGATTTTGTCTTTTTTGAATGGAATTAGTTATTATTTTACATAATAAACTGCCCACAACTAGCCCATTTGCCGACTTTAAGGATCTTATATTCTTGTCTGTTATACCAAAACCAATAACAAGGTTAATTTTATTATTAATTTTTTTAATATTATTATAATTTTTGATTATTTTTTTTGAGGAAACTTTTAGTTTCCCCCCGGTAGTTGACAGCATAGATATATAATAAACCATATCATGTGAGTCCCTAATGATTTGCCTCATTCTGTTTTTTGTAGTCGTTGGAGCTAAAAGTTGTATAAAACTAATAAACTTTTTTTTACATTTTTTTGCAAATAATTTATTTTCTGGATATGGAAGATCAACAATGATTAACCCGTCGACACCTGAATCTTTACAATTTTTCAAAAAATTATTTTCACCACACTGGTAAATTAAATTGAAATAACCCATCAAAATTATTGGTTTATTTGGATTAATTTTTTTGAATTTTTTTACTATTTGAAAAACATCTTTTAATTTAATTCCTTTTTTTAGTGCTCTATAAGAACTACCCTGGATTTGCCCCCCATCCGCTATAGGAGTATTATGTGGAAATCCAAGTTCTAGAATATCAGCATGTTGAGAAATCTTGTTTAATATCTTAAGTGAATTGCTCTTAGAGTTATCTCCTGCCACAGTGTATGTTATTAGCGCAGGCCTTTTTTCCTTTTTACACTTATCAAATGCTAAAGCAATTCTTGATTTCATCGAATGTAGGAGCCTAATCTTTGTTTAATAATATCTTTATCTTTGAGGCTGTCACCACATGAGTTAACAATTATCACTTCCGAAGACTTTAGTTTAGGAGCAAGTCTAATTGCCTCTGCGAAAGCGTGTGATGGTTCTAAAGATGGTGAAATATTTTCAAGTTTAGACACTAACTCATATGCTTTAAGTGCATCTTCATCACTTGCTGAAGTATATCTCGCTCTTTTTGCATCCTTTAAGAAGCAATGCAAAGGAGATATTCCCGGGTAATCCAAACCGGCTGAAATGGACTCCGTTGAACCTATTTGACCTTCTTTATCTTGTATTACATATTGAGCAGCTCCATGAAGAATTCCAATTTTAGATCCATTAGTTAGTGGTGCTGCATGAAGCTTACTATTTTTTGGTCCACCGGCTTCAACACCTATAAATTCTGCATTGGTATTCATGAATTCATTCCAAAAACCTGCAGCAGAACTACCACCGCCAACACAATTTATTAATTTCAGTTTTTTAGGAATTTTTCCAAATTCATCCTTCACTTGTATCATTAATTCTCTTGAAATTTGAGCAGTGCTCCAAGCACAAATCTTTATAAATATATTCGGGCCAACTGTTGACCCGATACAATTGTGAACTAAATCACAGTTTGATACCCAGTATCTCATACATTCACTCACAGCATCAACTAAAGTTTGACTTCCTGTGGTGACTGGAACAACTTCTGCACCATTTTTTTTCATAGCTTCAACATTAGGCCTTTGTCTTTTTATATCTTTTGCTCCCATAAATATTTTACATTTTAATCCAAATTTTTTAGCTGCCATCGAGAGCATTTTCCCGGCATAACCAGCTCCAGTATCACCGACAATAAACTTTTTACCTGCTCTTTTGGCTATTAAGCAATGGACTGTGGCATTATAAATTTTGTGTGCTCCACCATTAGCCTCAGATACTACTTTTGCGTAAATTTGCGCACCTCCTAAACGATCAGTTAAATTTTCAAGTTTAATAAAAGGTGTAGGGGCCCCAACATAAGTCTGGAAATGATAATCTCGTTCATTGAGAAATTTTTTCTCTCTTCTTAATTTTGAAAATAATTTTGTGAGGTCATCGATCGGTTTTTTTAAAGTTTCAGGTATAAAGTTTCCACCAAATTTACCACCATACATAAAATTTTTATCGTGTTGATCTATAAGGGAAACGCCTTTTTTAATTTTCATTTTATAATTTTCTAACCTGTTTAACGAATTCTTTTATTTTTTTTATATCTTTTTTTTTTCTAGTTTCTAAAGCACCTGAAACATCAACAATATCAGCATAATTTTTCAAATATTTTAATTTATTGATAGTGATATTACCTGCAACCATTTTTTTTGCTCTTGTTCTAATATGTTTAATCCAATCATAATTCCATGTAAGACTTTTTTCATAACCTGAGCTATCCCATAAAATAATATCTGAATTATCCTTAATTTTTTTATAATTTTGTACATCTTTCTTTTTTTTAACGACGATAACAGAAATGATTTTTTTTTTAAATTTATTTTTTATTAATCTTAATTTAGAATTATCATATTTTCCATAGAGTTGAAAATAGTCTAATTTCAAATGTGAAAATTTTTTAAGATCTTTATTAGTTGGATTAACCAAAACTCCTACAAATTTTGTTTTTTTTCTTTTAATTTTAATTAATTCTCTTGCTCTTGAAAAGGTAATGTGTCTGTGGCTTTTAGGATAATTTAAAATTAGGCCACAAAATTCTACCTCATGGTTAATACATGTAATAATTTCTTTTTTTCTCGATAAACCACATACCTTAAGTTTCATCTTTTAATGAGCTTATTAAATTTTTCATATTCTTATTAATATTTCCTTTTGTTATACTTCTACCAATAACAATGGATGTTGCACCATTTGCAAATGCTTCTTTTGGAGACATCACTCTTTTTTGATCACCAACATCGTCTCCCTTTAATCTAATTCCTGGAGTTATGATTTCCATATTGGTGCAAATTTTTTTTATAAACTTTGCTTCGTGACCAGAACATATAATTCCGTCTAATTTTGCTAGCTTTGCGATTTTTGCTTGCTTTATAACAATATTTTTTACGGAAGCGTTATATCCTATCTTTTTTAAAGATTTATCTGAAAAACTAGTTAAAATTGTAACACCTAAAACTTTAAGTTTTTTATTTATTTTTTTTGCAGTTTTCTTAATAGTTTTTAAGCAATCTAATCCACTACTAACATGAACTGTTATATAATTTAAATTTTTTAAATCAGATAATGATTTAATTGCTTGCGCACTTGTATTTGGAATATCTGATATTTTATAATCCGCAAATAAAATTTTATTTTGAAGTTTTGAAATAAATTTTCTTCCATTTTTAGCATATAGGAACTCAAGACCGAATTTATATCCAATATTCAATTTTTTTGTTTTTGTTTTGGCAATTATTTTTCTTATTTCTGATACACTAGAACTATCACAGGCAATAAATATTTTACGCATTATTCAGTATTTATAAATTTTTGGAGCTCTTTGCTAGCCTTAAATCTTAGTTTGACCTTTTCAGGTACATAAATTTTTTCACCAGTCTTAGGGTTTCTTGCATTTTTCTTTTCTTTTATGGCCTTTGTATAAAATATACCTAAAGATCTTATTTCGATTCTTTTTCTATCTAATAAAGCCTGAGAAATTAATTCAATGAATTTTTCGTATATTTTACTAATTTGATCAACGTTGATTTGTGGATGTTTTCTTTTTAATCTATTTAGAATATCTTTTTTTGACAAGTATTAATCTTTTTTCTTTTTAGATTTTCCACCTAATGCTTTCTCGAAAATACCCTTAAGTGTTGCGCCAGATTTTGTTGCTCCTTGACCAAATTTGGCTATTAAACTTTTTTCTTCATCTATCTGTGCTGCCTTAACGCTCAACTTAATTTTTCTATTTGAGGTATCTAACTCTGTAATTTTAGCATCTAAAGCATTACCAGGAGCAAATATATCAACCCTCTGGTCAGCAGCCTCTTTAGCTAAATCAACTTTTTTAATAGTTACAATAAGACTTTTATTTTTATCTATAGATACCTTAACTCCATTTTTTAGTATCTCGTGAATTCTGGTTGTTATAACGTCGCCGACTTTTTTCTTATTTTCCTTGAACCAGTCCATCGGATCTTTTTCAAGTGCTCTTTTAGACAATCTAATTTTTTCGTCTTTAATTTCTATTACCTTAACTTTTATCTTATCGTTCTTCTTGAACTTTTTTAAATTTTCTATGTTTTCATCGTAAGATAATTCTTTATAGTGTAACATTCCAGTTAATCCCGATTTCAATTCTGCGAAAATAGCTTTATCTGTTATATTTTTGACTTTAACTTCTATTTCATTACCTGTCTCTTTTTCAAGAATGTCCCAAGGATTTTCAAGAGTAGCTTTATATGACAAAGATATTCTTTTTGTTTCGATATCAATATTTACAATTTTTACTTTTATTTTTTGAGAAACAGATAAAACTTTTGACGGTTGTATATTTTTATTTGCCCAAGATAATTCGCTATTGTGAATTAATCCTTCAATCCCCTCTTCAAGTTTTACAAATACACCATAGTCCATTAATTTTGTGCAAACTCCGTCGTAAATTTCTCCAAGTTTATATTTTTTTGAAATATTTTGATATGGATCCTCAGTTAAAGCTTTGATTGAAGCTGAAACTCTTTTAGTTTTTTCATCAATTTTTGTGATTTTAACTTTCAATTTTTGACCTATGGTCACTAACTCTGACGGCTTCTTGACTCTTCCATACGACAGGTCGCTGACATGTAAAAGAGCATCGATACCATTAATATCCAAGAAGATTCCCCAATCAGTGGTAGCCTTAACTTTGGCATCTTCAATTATGTCACCTTCATTTATATTTTTTAAAGCTTCTGAAATTTCAGCATTTTTACTTTTTTCTAATACAGCTCTTCTGCTAGTACATACGTTCCCACGACTTCTATCTATTCTAGTTGCAATAACTTTCAAAGGCGTGTTCATTAAGTGATCAAATTTTTTTAGAGGCTTAACATCAATTTGCGAAGCCGGCATAAACGTTGGAAGCCCATCTATTGTACAGATAAAACCACCTTTTACTCTTCCAGTGATGTAGCCAGTTAATTCCTCTTGTGTCTCAAACACTTTCTCCATTTTTTTCCATGTCATCATTCTACGAGCTTTTTCTCTAGAAATGACTATTTCACCCTTAAAATTTTCTATTCGCTCTAAATAAACATCTATTACTGAACCAACTTTTAATTTTTCTAGCTCTTTATCATTTTTAAATTCTTCAATAGGTATCATTGCTTCTGCTTTAGCTTTGGCATCAACCACGACATAATTTTTTCCAATTTCCGTAACAGTAGCTTTTATGATTTCGTTTTCCTTGAGTTTCCTATTTTTAAAGTCTGCATTTAATAGACTTTCAAACTCTTTTTGAGAGGTTGCTTGTGATTTTTCGCCAGTTTCAACTGCCATATTTCTTTTTAATTACACTTTCTAAAACATTTGACATTTTATTTATCATACCTTTAATGTTTTTTAATTTATCAGTTGGCACAATTACAGCATTTTTGGGTTTAATTAAAGGGGAAATTCTTCTTGATCTATCTAAATTATCTCTGATTCTCATAGCTTTTTTTACTTCTGCAAACTTTATTTTAGGATTTTTTTTCTTAAGATCCTTGAATCTTCTTTTGGCTGCAGTGTTAAGATTGCACGTGAAAAAAAACTTTATATCAGCGTTCGGCATTATAACGGTCCCAATATCTCTTCCCTCAATACAAACTTTTCTATTTCTCCTTACAAAATTTTTCTGAAAGCGTTTAAGAATACCTCTAATTTCTTTTTTTTTTGCTATTTTAGAACTCAACTCACTTATTTCTGGTGTATGGAGATTTTTATTTTTTAAATGTGATAAATTAAATTTCTTAAATTTTTTTTCTAGAAAGATACGTTCACTACTGGGTTTATTTTTAATGATTAAGTAACTAGAATATCTATATAATAATCCTGAAGATAAAAATTTTATACCGTATTTTTTTGAAAATAGTTTAGCGCCGGTGGTTTTGCCACTTGCAGAAGAACCGTCAGCAGCAATTTGTATATTGAATTTACTTTTTAATTTCAAATTTTCCCCCAATTTTTTTTACTATCTTTAAAAAAGACGGTGCAGAAGTATTTACAGTTTCAAAATTATTTATTTTAACTTTAACACCAGTTAAAAGTGACAATATTAGTGTGCTCATGCAAATTCTGTGATCTCCAAGTTTGGGCACAGTTATTTCTAAATTTTTATAATTCTTTTTCATTGCACCATAAATTTTTACTTTATCGTTTGAATATAAAAATTTAACACCTATATTATTGAGTATCTTTTTCATTTCTAAAATTCTATTGCTTTCCTTATTAGCTAAATCACCTATACCTTCAAACACAGAACAACCTTTAATTAATGAGGCAATAACAAAAAGTATAGGATACTCATCAGCAGTTTTTGGATAAAATACTTTAGAAGCTTTTATAGGTTTTAATTTACTGCTTTTGACCAATATATCTCCAATCCTCTCTCCGTTTCTAAGTTTTATGTTAGTAAATTTAATCTTTGCACCACTTTTTTTTAAAATTTCATAAAATCCAATTCTTGTTTTGTTAAGCTGGACATTTTTAATTTTTAGTTTGCAGTTGGTGTTTAAAATTGTCAAAGCGCAAAAAAAGGCTGCTGATGAAGGATCTCCTGGTACTGTTATGTTAATTTTCTGTAGTTGATTTTTTCCATTAATTTTTATTAAATTTGTATCTCCTTTCTTCACAGAAATACTTTTTTTATTTGCTTTAAGCATATTTTCAGTATGGTCCCTGCTTTTTATTTTCTCCTCTATAAAGGTTTGGCCATAAGAATTTAATCCAGCCAAAATAGCAGCGCTTTTCAACTGCGCCGAGACACCTGCTTTGTAACTTATACCAAGGGGAATTTCTGAAGAAATTAAGCGTAAAGGGAAATTTTCTTTTTTTATTGGACTAAATTCGGCCCCAAATGAATTCATTAACTTTATAAGTTTTTTCATATTTCTTTTATTTAAAGAATGATCTCCTTTAATAATGACATCTATATTAGGCGTGGTTGACAAAATCCCTACTAGAAGTCGAGATAGTGTGCCACTATTTTCACAGTTTAAAACAGTTTTTTTCTTACAATTCAAAGATCCTAATCCTTTTCCATAAACCAAATATTTTCCAGGATTTTTCTTCATAATTTTTACATTCAATTTTTTTAAGCATTTTATTGTAGAAATTACATCTTCAGATTCGAGCGCATTGTTAATTTGAGATATGTCTAACGAAATTGCTGATATCAAAAAGGACCTAATAGAAATGGATTTGTCACCATCCACTTTTATTGTTTTTGAAAATTTATTTATTTTATGAAAATTTTCAACCGCAAATTTTTTTAATGGCATTAATTAAATTGATTTCCAAAGTATTGTTCTACGGCTTTAGAATTTTTCATAAGTTCACTAGGAGTTCCTTCACCTATAATTTGATGTTCTCCAATAATATAAGCTCTATCTACTATTTCAAATAAATTTCTAACTTGGTGATCTGTTATCAAAATTGCAACACCAGAGTTTTGTATTTTCAGTATATATTTTTGAATATCTTGTACGACAATCGGGTCCAAATTACTTAAAACTTCATCCAACAATATAACTTTAGGATTATTTATCATAACTCTAGACAAAGCTACTCTTGCTCTTTCACCACCTGACAAAACTGAGGCATTTAGGCTTCTTAAATGTTGTAAATTAAATTCGTCTAAAAGTTTCTCCGTGGTAGAAATTTGTTTATCAGTATCTTTTATACAAATTTGGCAAATTCCAAAAATATTATCGTAGACACTCATATCAAATAAACTTCTCTGTTGTGGAAGATATCCGAGCCCCATTTTTGCTCTTAAGTGTATGGGCAAATCTTGAAGTTCTTTATTATTTAAAATTATCTTACCGTTATCGGTTCTGTGTTCACCAACACAAACTCCATATAAAGTACTCTTACCACACCCATTCGGTCCAAGAACGCCTACTATTTCAGACTTGTGAACGTGCATAGAGATTTTTTTAAGGATTGGTCTTCCATCAAAAGATTTACTTATATCTTTAACTTGGAAAACCGGTTTATCTTTTTTAAATTTTATTATTCTGAAACCTTTTTTCATATCAATTTACTAAATTAACATTTACTTGACTATTTTCAATCGCAGAAATATCTAAAGTCTTGTTTTTAAGATCAAAATTTAAATTTTCAGCATTTATTTTTCCTTTTGGACCGCTTCCATTCACATTACCGTAAACTTTTAACAAGCTTTTCGTATTTAGATAATCTATATTATTGGAATATAATTTATGTTTATTATATTCAGAATTGACGTTTTCGGTAAAGAACATGTCCAGACTTTTGTTATTAAATAACCCAGTTTTCGATCTTACAATTAGGATAGAGCCATCTTTAAAAGTAAACCTTGCTAAAACATTTTTCATATTTACGATCTCCGGTTTTTCAGAGTCAAAAATTGCCTCGCTCGAGAAGAGATAATATCTATTTCCATTCAAATCAAAACCGCTGTACTCAATATCATTAAATACATTTGAGCTTTCATCCTCGGCAGTTTGTATATTCTCTACCTCAATATTCTCAACTTTATCTTTGTTAAAATAAAAAAAATATACGATTAACGTCGAAATAACGAAGAGAAAGAATTGAAAAAAAATTATTTTTCTTTTTCTAATGTTCACGAAAGCCCATATTTTAGCAAAGAGTGTATATGAATTATTCCGAGTAACTTTGCTTTTTTCTTATTTCTAATATCTTTATTTGAAACAACTAAAAGGCTTGTGATTTTCTTTTCGTTCATTAAAGCTAAAGCTTTAGAAGCTAAAAAGTCTTCGCTCACCATTAAAGGATTTTTTGACATGATTTCACTAAGTCTTCTTTTTTCTCTTTTATTTTTAATCGCTCTTCTTAAATCTCCATCAGTGATAATACCACAAATAAAACCATTCTTAGTAATTACAACAAGACCAAGTTTTTTTTGATTAATTTTATGCAGTGCATTAGTGATCTTATTATCTACATTAACAACTGGTAACTTGTTTCCTCTAATCATTATATCTTTTGAAAGTAATAGCTTTTGCCCCAAATTTCCACCTGGATGAAATACCTTAAACTTTTCCTTTGAAAATTTCTTTTTATACATTAATGCTGTAGCTAGAGAGTCACCAAATAAAAGAGTAATTGACGTACTGGTCGTCGGAACAATTTTTGTACTATCTGATTCTTTTACCTTTGGTAATAAGATTTTAACATCACTTGCCTTTAATAACATACTGTCTGATTTTGAAGCTACACCAATTACTTTTACGTTAAACCTGTTTGCGTATCTAAGCATATTAGTCAATTCAATTGTGTTTCCAGAATAAGAAAATATTATTAATATATCTTTTCTCTCAATTTGACCCATGTCCCCGTGAAGCGCTTGCGCAGGATCACAAAAGAAACTAGATATACCAACACTTGATAAAGTTGCGCTAACCTTTCTTGCTATCAAACCAGATTTTCCTATACCAGCGCAGATAACCTTTCCTTTACAAGATGATATTTGTTCAACTGCTTTTTCAAAAGATTTATTGAAAACATTTTTAATTTTTTTTAATTCAGAGATCTGAACTAAAGCAGATTTTTTTGCTATTTTAATATAATTTTTAACCATATTAATGTTCGAATATATTTGGATCGTTAAATCCAGCTTTATCTAAATTAATTCTGCTTCGCACTCCACTCATAGAACTCAAAAATAGATCAAATCTATTATCTCTTTGAAGCATTTTTTGTAATTTTTCTTTTATTTCTTTGAGATACAAAACATCATTACACAAATATTTTAATTCTTTTTCACTTACATCATCTAAACTTTTATTCCAATCTGTTGAACTTCCATATTTTTTCTCAAGCTTTACATTACATAACTCTTGGCAAAGATCTTTAAGACCATGATTAGAGCTGTAGCTCCTAGCAAGCTTAGACATTAATTTTGTACAATAGTAATTTTTAACTTCGGTTTTAAGGTAATATTCTAGAAAATGAACATCCATTCTTGCAAAATGAAAAATTTTTAAAATTTTCTCATCATTTAGCAATGAGACTAAATTTGGTGCCTCATAAGATTTTCTATCAGGTTGTACAATATATACATTATCATTGTCACTAGTAAGCTGGATAAGTGACAATTGATCTCTACGAGGAACAAGTCCTTGCATCTCACAATCAATACTGCATGTATTTTTAATAGTGTTTAAAATTTCTTTACTTATGTCACCTTGAATTTTATGTATTTTCATATACTTATCTTAATTACCATGAACAATTACCCAATAGCAACAATCCTTGGTGGTGGTGGCTTTATAGGAAGATATCTTGTCCGAAATTTGTCAAAAAACAACTACAGATGTTTCATACCAACCAGAAAACCCTATCAAAAGGGTTATCTTAAAACCCAAACCACACCTGGTGCTATTGAGTTTATAGAATTCAATACAAATAATTTTTCAGAGATAGAAAATGCGATAAAAAATTCTGATGTTGTAATTAACTTGATAGGAATATTATACGAAACAAGAAAACAAAAATTTACAAAAATTCACTCAGATATCCCAGATATTGTCTCAAAATTATGTGCGAAACATAAAGTAAAAAAATTTATTCAAGTTTCTGCTATAGGATCCAATAAAGAATCAAAATCTGCGTATCAAAGATCTAAATTTTCAGGAGAAGAAAAATCTCTTATGAACTTTAAAAATACTGTGATTTTAAGACCAAGTGTAGTCTGCGGCCCCGAAGATAATTTTACTAATTTATTTTCTAAATTAAGTTTTTCCCCAATTATTCCATTAGTTGGTATTAATTATAATTTTCAACCTATCATGGTTACCGATGTTGCTGATGCAATTATGAAAGCCATTGAAACAAAAAACAATGAAGGTAAAATATATGAGATAGGGGGTCCCAAAATTATAAGTTTTGGTGAAATGGTTAAATCGATCATGCAAAAAATTGGAAAAAAAAGATTTATAACTTCACTTCCGATGCCGATAGCTAAAATACAAAGCTCAATTCTTAGCTTATTACCAATACCCCCAGTTTTAACAAGAGATCAATGTGAGATTCTATCTGAAGCAGATAATGTAGTTTCAAATAATTTTTTAAAAATTAGCGACTTAGGTATTAAGCCTAAAGATGTAGAACAAGAAATGGAAAAGTGGTTATTTCGCTACAGAGACGGGGGGCAGTTCGCTAAAGTAAAATGAAAAGTGTCAGTTTATTTTCAGGCTACATATATTTAATTTTTGCTATTTTTAGTGGAATACTTTCAAATAGTTTTTTGAAAAGCACTGCTGGATTTTCAAAATTAAATCCAACAATTTTTTGCATAATCTCAATTATATTTTGTATTTTTTGCTTATCAAAAGCAATGACAGTAATTCCAATAGGTTTTACGTATGCAACATATGGGGCTTTAACTATTACTTGCGTTACGATTTACGGAGCATATAAATACAGTCAATTTCCAAATTCTTACGGAATAATCGGAATAGGTTTAATTATTGTAGGCGTGATTTTACTAAATACTATTGGAAAATTAAAATAAAACCTGAAGTAGAATCTTAAAAAATAAAAAAAAAGGTCCAGACTCAGCAAATAAATTATGTTAGTTTTTTTAAAAACTAGGGGGAAGCAATGAAAAAAATAAAACTATTTATTTGTACTTTAGCAGTTTTTGCAATGTTCTCCGGATCAATTGCACAAGCAAAAGTTCAAATTCAGTGGTGGCATGCTTTTGGAGGTCGTTTAGGTGAATTACTAAATGAACAAGTCGAGAAGTTTAATGCCAGTCAAAATAAATACGAAGTAGTTCACACAAGAAAGGGTAACTATTCAGAAACTTTGAACGCGGGAATAGCCGCATTCAGAGCTGGACAACATCCAAACATTCTTATGGTATTTGAGGTAGGTACAGCTAGTTTGATGGCAGCCAAAGGAGCATATGTTCCTATGTACCAACTTATGAAAGACGCTGGTCAAAAATTTAATCCTAAAGGATTTGTTTCAGCAGTAAGTGGATACTACACCACTACGGATGGCAAAATGCTATCTATGCCTTACAACTCTTCAACGCCAGTATTGTGGGTTAATAAAGAGTTAATGAAAAAAGCAGGTCTAGATCCAGAAATGGATTTAAGCACATGGAAAAAGGTTGGAAACGCACTTGATGCAGCAAAGGCAAAAGGTATTGATATGCCATTCTGTACTTGTTGGCATAGTTGGGTTCATCTTGAAAACTTCTCAGCTTACCACAACATACCATTTGCAACTAAAGCTAATGGATTTGGCGGTTTAGATACTGAGCTAGCTTTTAATAGTCCGGTGCATATTAAACATATTCAAACCTTAGGGAAGTGGGCCCAAGAGGGTAAATTCACTTATATGGGTAGAAGAAACGAAGCAGGTAAAAACTTTAGAGCTGGAGAATGTATGTTAATGACAGAGTCTTCTGCAGGTTATGCAGGAATAAAGAAAGCTGCTAAGTTTGAGTTTGGCATCAGACATCTACCTTACTATGGTGGAACAGAAGCACCTCAAAACACAATTATTGGTGGCTCATCTCTGTGGGCATTGTCTGGAAAATCTGCTGAAGAAAATAAAGCTACAGCAGCATTTTTAGCATTCTTATCTAGAACTGACATTCAGGCTAAGTGGCATCAAGACACTGGTTATTTAGGTGTTACAACCGCTGCTGCTAAAAAAACTAAAAGTTCAGGTTTCTACAAAACAAATCCTGGGACAGATTTAGCTGGAATACAGATGATGAGAAACAAAGTTACTCAAAACTCTAAGGGCTTACGTCTTGGATCTTTTGATCAGATAAGAGGAATTATCGATGAAGAGATGGAAGGAGTTTACAGCGGTAAAAAAACTGCACAGGTAGCTTTAGATAGTGCTGTAAGAAGAGGAAATGTTCTTTTAAGAAGATTTGAAAGAGCAAACAAATAAATCGTATTAATTACTAGGGGCTAGCGCCCCTAGTAAATCTTTAATTAAATGGAAAAAAGAGTTTTTTTTAAAGGCTGGAAACTTCCGTTACTTTTGGTAACTCCGCAGCTTATTATTTCAGCAGTATTTTTCTTTTATCCCTCAGGACAAGCAATTTGGAACTCATTATTTTTGCCAGATCCTTTTGGACTAAAAACAGAATTTGTTGGATTAGATAACTTTAGATTTTTATTATCCGACAGTTATTACTTAGCAAGTTTCAAAACTACAATAATTTTCTCAGTAGCGGTAACGATTTCATCAATGTTAATCGGATTATACCTTGCTGCTCTAGCAGACAGATTAATTAAAGGTTCCGGTGTTTACCAAACACTTTTAATTTGGCCATATGCCATAGCACCTGCCATAGCAGGGGTTTTATGGTTATTCTTATTTAATGGAAATATAGGTTTAGTTTCATGGTATCTAAAAGGTTTAGGTTATGAATGGAATCATAATTTAAATGGTGATCAAGCAATGTTTTTAGTTGTGCTTGCATCTGCTTGGGGAAGAATTAGTTACAATTTTCTTTTCTTTTTTGCAGGGCTACAGGCTATACCAAAAAGTATTCTAGAGGCAGCAGCAATAGATGGGGCAAGTTTTTGGAAAAGATTTATGTCTGTTGTAATACCATTGCTGTCACCAATTACTTTTTTCTTGTTGGTTGTTAATATAGTTTACGCATTTTTTGACACATTTGGTGTTATTCATACTATTACATCCGGTGGTCCAGAACAATCTACAACTATATTAGTTTATAAAGTATTTAGCGATGGATTTGTAAGTCAGGATTTAGGTTCAAGTGCAGCTCAGTCAGTTATTTTATTAGTTCTAGTTGGAATACTTACTGTTATTCAATTCAAATATATTGAGAGAAAGGTTCATTACTAATGGTTGAGAAAAAGAAAACAGCTTACTGGATGACTCATTTAGGATTAATTTGTGGTGTCATTCTTATTTTCTTTCCAGTTTGGGTTGCTTTTGTTGGTTCAACAGTTTCTCAAGACGATATTATTTATCCTCCACTGCCACTGCTACCAGGTCCGTATTTGATTGATAACTATGCTAACGCTCTATTTAAAGGTGGACCCGAGGGATACGCAGGAGCTAGTCAAGTTCCAGTAATTAGAATGTTAATGAATTCGGCTATTATGGCTTTTGGAATTGCAATAGGGAAAATTATAATCTCTTTATTATCGGCTTTTGCTTTTGTTTATTTCAGATTTCCATTTAGAAAAACAGCGTTTTGGTTAATATTCATAACTTTAATGCTACCAGTTGAGGTAAGAATTTATCCAACCTACGAGGTAGTTGCCAATCTAGGTTTGCTTAATAGCTATGCAGGACTAATTTTTCCTTTAATCGCATCAGCCACTGCAACATTTCTTTTCAGACAGTTTTTTATGACAATTCCAGATGAGATGGTAGAAGCAGCACGTATGGACGGTTGTAAACCAATGAGATTCTTTTTTGATATATTAATTCCAATAAGCAAAACTAATCTTGCGGCAATATTTGTAATAATGTTTTTGTTTGGTTGGAACCAGTTCTTGTACCCTATGTTACTCACAACTGACCCAAACATGAAAACCATAGTAATGGCGGTAGATTCTATGATTCCCGCAGGGGATGATTATGCACATTGGCCAACTGTATTTGCGAGCGCAATTTTAGCGATGTTACCCCCTGTGATAATAATAATAAGTATGCAAAAATTCTTTGTTAAGGGACTTTTAGAAAGTGATAAGTAATGACTGATATTAGTTTACAAAATCTTAAAAAATCTTTTGGAGACACAAAAGTAATTCACGATTTAAGCATCGATATAAAAGATGGAGAATTGATTGTCATAGTCGGCCCTTCGGGATGCGGAAAATCAACTCTCCTAAGAATGATAGCCGGCTTAGAGGATGCCAATGAAGGAAATATTTTGATAGATGGCAAAAAAGTTAATTCTCTCGAGCCTATGGAGAGAAATATTGCCATGGTTTTTCAAAATTATGCTTTATACCCTCATATGTCAGTATTTGATAATATGGCTTATGGATTAAAAATTGCTAAAGTTCCTAAAGACGAAATTAATTCAAGAGTTCAAAATGCAGCAAAAATTTTAGAAATTCAAGATTACCTAGAGAGAAAACCTAACCAACTTTCTGGAGGTCAAAGACAAAGAGTAGCGATGGGAAGGGCAATTGTTAGAAATCCAGTTGCCTTTTTATTCGATGAACCTTTATCTAATCTGGATGCAAAACTAAGAGTTCAAATGCGACTTGAAATTAAAAAACTTCAAACACAATTGAAAACTACCTCATTATTTGTAACTCATGATCAAGTAGAAGCTATGACTTTAGCTGATCGAATGATTGTAATGAATGAAGGAAATGTAGAGCATATAGGAACGCCGCTAGAAGTGTATACAAAACCTAAAACTTTATTTACTGCACAGTTCATTGGAAGTCCTGCTATGAATATATTGGAAGGTGAATGCAAAAATAATATAGTAACTTTTTTAAACAAATCATCTTTGAAAACAAATCTGAAATTTAATGGAAAAGTAAATGTTGGTCTTAGACCTGAAGATTTTAAAATCGACGATAATGGTTCTATAAAGCTTAATGTTGAATTGGTTGAACTTGTTGGTTCAGACACTTTAATTCATGGAAAACTTGATGGGAGTGAAGAAATATTGATTGCCAGTATTCAAGGAGTTATCAACGACAATTTAAAAGGAAAAAGTATAAACTTATCTTTTGATGAAACAAAATTACATTTATTTGATACTAACTCTGATCAAAGGATAAATTGAAGAATTCTTTTTTAACAAAACCTAATTACATTAGAATCTATGGACATCGTGGAGCTAGAGGCGATGTTGTTGAAAATTCTATCTCTGGTTTTAAATATACATTTGATCTTGGCATTAAAGCTGTAGAATTCGACGTTGTAATTTCAAAAGATAATATTCCAACAATATTTCATGATTACAGATTAAATACTGATTTAGTTAAAGATGCTTCGGGAGATTGGATCACAGATAAAAGTATGAAATTAGTAGAATTAACCTATGAGGAAATTAGTAAGTATAATATTGAGAGTATAAAGCCTGAAACAAAGTATGCAAAAAGATTTAAAAATCAAAAATCTGCCAAAGGTGAAAAAATTCCAAAATTAACTGATTTTTTTAAATTAGTTACTCAAGAGAATTATAAAGATGTTTTTTTAAATCTAGAAATCAAATCAACTCCTATACAAGAAAACGTAACACCAGATCCAGAAAAAATGGTTTCCTTAATACTTAAAGATATTAAAGATTTTAAACTTGAGGATAGAACTTTAATCACTTCTTATGATTGGAGAATTTTATATGCTCTTAAAAATCAAAACCCAAATATCTTAAGGGGATTTATAACCTTACAACAAGGTCTTTCAATTACTAAAAAAAATATTTATGAGAACTCTCCATGGATGGTTAAAAATTATCCAATGGAAGAATTGTTTTTGCTACCTAATATTATTAAATCATTAGAGGGCCATGTTTGGAGTGCTTTCTACCGTGATGTTACTAAACAAAATGTGGAACTAGCGCATAAGCATGGTCTGGCTACTTGTGTTTGGACAGTAAATAGAGAAAAAGATATTATTAGGATGATCGAGTACGGAGTTGACGGAATTATCACTGACTATCCAAAAAAAGTTCAAGAAATTTGCAAATCTAAAAATATTTCCTGGTTTTAGGTACGCTGCTACAAATTCACATACTTACTAATCTAGTTTTAAACCTCTTAAAATTTCGGGTATAATTTAAATATGACATTATTATTTTTATCTTTGGCGGGCATTATCGCAATAATTGTCGTTATTGTATCAGCAAAATTTATTAAAGCAGGATTTGACGCTAGAGGTGAGGTTAAAGAAGAACAAAGAAAAGAGAAACTCAAGCAAGAGGATGAAGATATTTTAGATGAATTAAAAAGAAAAGATTTGTCCGAAAAAGATTTGAAAGACTTATACGATAAAATTCAAGATAAAAATAAAGATAACTAAAATAGTCCTCGAGGAATAATGAGATAGTGAATCATTAAAACTATTGCCACTGAAACACTTAAACCAAAAAACATTTTTACAAAATCCTTACCAATTAATGGGAATACATATTTGAATTTATATTCTTTGTTCATTGTTGAAATAGCAAGCTCCCTTCCACACAATAAACCTACAAAGACCCATGTTGTTGACATTGGTAAATCATTTAACTCTTTAAAATAGTACAAAACTGCTGCATAGATTACATTAATAATTGTTGCTGATCTTGCGTATCTAGTTCCAGTTTTTTCTAACACAACTTTTTGAATTGGCCCTCCGTGAATATAAAAGATATAAAATAGTAAGGCTGTAAAATACGCCATAACAATTAATAACAATGTTAGATCCAACTGCCTCGGTAGAAATACCGCAATGTTAGCAACGTCGTGAGATAACCAAACCCACCATAACCACCCAGACGTTACCCAAACTGAATTACGCCAAAAAGAAATCCATGTATCTCCTTTTACCTCATCGAGTTTTTCATTGATAAATTTGGAAACTACAATCCAGCATATGTAGGCAACTGTGGCTGCTATACCGTAGCCAACAATACTTTTTACCAACATTTTTTCCAAAACAATTGTTGAAGCAAATGCAGACAGAACTAAAAAAGTAGTCGAAACTGGAATACCAATTCTTGTTAATAGTAAAAGAATAGCTGGTGCAACAGCGTGGTACCACTGAATTTCTTGATATGGAATTCTCGTTAATCTGCCATAAGAAATATCTCCATCATAATTATACCATCCCCAAGCTAGGGCAAAAATCATAACTAATGAAGCTGATCCCGCTAGAATATACCAAGCAAACCACTTTTTCTTAGATGCAATAAACGTCCCTAAAGTTTGTATAGAGTCATTTGCTATTACACTGTAACCAGCAAGACCGAAACCAATTATTGTATATACTAAATTTATATCCATAGGTTTACACTCTTTATAACTTTCAAAAAAAGTTTGTCTACTAGGAAAATTTAGTTATTTTTTTTTTATTTGGGCCTTGGATCTTTTATAAAAATTTTTTTTCAAAAATCAAATTTTAAATATTTAATTCACAAATTATCTTATATAATTTAATTTCACAGCTTAATTTCACGGGGTTATTTAATGAAATATAATTTGATAAAACCCTATTAAAAATAAAGGAATTTGTAATCCGAAGTTTGTAAGAATAGCCTTATCTTTTGATAAGAAACCAGCAATAGTCCAACCTACAACGCCAGCTCCGTGAAACATTATATTTATTGGATACATATTTAAGTTTGTCAATAAAATACCTGTTAAGACCAAAAAAGTGCTTAACCACTTAAGGTATTTTTTTATGAAATTCATATAGTTAGAAAATTGTTAACCTGCAGACTTAACTTTTTTCTCGATAAATTCTGGTACTTCATCCTCCTTATCAAGAACATCCTCTTTTTGGCCTTTAGGTTGGAAAGCATACAGAACATGTAACTTGCAATATGGAAAATCTTCCTCCGGCTTTCTTCCACAAAAATAAAAATTTTTTTCATTTGGATGTCCAATGGGCCATTTGCATGTATCTTCAGTCAACTCCTCTAATGACTTTGGTTTTTCCGCCTCAAAATTTTTATCCAACAGTATAGATTGAAATTTTTGTTTACGTGTCATTTGTTGAATTGGTCTTCTAACGGATTTTGTTGGAGAACTAATCGAAGAGGATTTTTTTGATGGAGCTCTTGCCTCTAAATTTAATCTATGAGCCTTACCAATTACGGCGTTTCTTGTTGTATCACCTAATTTTTCAGCTATCTGACTAGCGGTGTAACCTTTTCCCCAAAGTTCTCTCAATTTTTCGACTTTTTCAGGCGTCCAACTCATAATACAACCTTAACTATATTTAGTTATTTAAAATTAATATTTCCATTATGTAGTATTGTACTTAGGTGAATCAAACATAAAAACATCAAGTTCTGAGGGTAACTTAAGTTTTACACAGATTTTTTATGAATAAGGATTATAAGACTATCGATGGTTGAAATTAAAGCAAAATATAAAATTGGAACTAGAAGATTTGGCAACATCAATTGGATTGGTGCGTGGACATTATATAAAAAAGAAGTTTTAAGATTTTTAATTGTATGGATTCAGACAATTTTTTCTCCTC
Source organism: uncultured Pelagibacteraceae bacterium (assembly GCA_902622825.1). Lineage (GTDB taxonomy): Bacteria > Pseudomonadota > Alphaproteobacteria > Pelagibacterales > Pelagibacteraceae > Pelagilacustribacter. The sequence goes on along the minus strand of CACNRH010000005.1, from coordinate 8,616 downwards.
TCGTCACATCCCTTTTGTTTTTGCTGGTTTTGTCTTTAGCAATAGGTGACGAAAGGGGCGATATTTTAGGTGTTAGCTTTATAAATTTTTTAGCTCCTGGTTTAATTGCAATGCAAGTCATTCAACAGTCTTTCTCGCATTCGTCTTCCTCTTTCATGATCGGTAAAATTCAGGGGAATATTGTGGATTTGTTATATGCGCCTTTATCAGCTTCTGAAGTTACTTTAGCTGTAACTTTAGCATCGGTAACAAGAAGTATTATGATAGCAATAATTTCAATTATCACTTTCATGCTCATTATCGATTTGAAAATTGTGAGTTTTTTTTACTTATTTATATTCACTTTTTTAGCCTCATTTTCTCTTGGTGCATTAGGAATAATAGCTGGACTTTGGGCGGAAAAATTTGATCATATGGCGTCAGTAACTAATTTTTTAATTATTCCATTATCCTTCTTGTCAGGCACATTTTATACAATAGATAAATTACCGAGTCTTTTACAAACTATAAGTAAAGCTAATCCATTTTTTTATATGATAGATGGTTTTAGATACAGTTTTATAGGAGAAAGCGACGGTTCCTTGATATTCGGTGTTTTTTATTTAACAACCGTGAGCTTAATTTTGTGGTTCATATCTTATATTTTGTACAAAAATGGGTATAAAATAAAATCATGAGCGCGATATTAAAAACTTACAATAGAAAAAAAATATCATTTGAGAGAGGTGAGGGGGCTTTTTTATATAGCAAGAACAAAAAAAAGTATCTTGATTTTGTTCAAGGCATAGCTGTTAATTGCTTAGGCCATGCAAATAAATCTTTGATAAACGCTATAAATAAGCAAGCCAAAAAAGTATGGCATATTTCTAATGTTTTCCAAATACCAGAGCAGGAGAGATTAGCTAGAAGATTGACAAAAAAAACTTTTGCTGATTATGTTATATTTCAAAATTCTGGTGCTGAGGCCACAGAGGCCGCAATAAAAATTGCTAGAAGATATTTCTACAAGAAAGGTCAACCTAAAAAAAATAGAATTTTATGTATTAGAAATAGTTTTCATGGTAGAACTATTGCCACAATATTTGCTAGTAATAGCAAAAAAATGACAGAGGGTTTTTACCCTAAGGCGGATGGTTTTGATCATTTTGATTTCGGAAGTCATAAAGAACTAGAAAAAAAAATTACAAGTAAGACTGCAGCTATAATGGTAGAAACTATTATGGGAGAAGGGGGTATAAAAGTTATTCCTGACTTTTGTCTTAAGGGGTTAAGAAAGCTCTGTAATAAAAAAAACATTTTACTAATTTTGGATGAAGTGCAGTGTGGAATTGGAAGATCAGGAAAATTTTTTGCATTTGAGTATGCAAAAATTAAACCAGATATTGTTCCAATCGCAAAAGGTATAGGAGGTGGTTTTCCTATCGGCGCATGTTTAGTAAATAAAAAAGTCGGTAATAAAATGACACCCGGTACACATGGTTCTACTTTTGGGGGCAATCCTCTTGCTATGAGTGTTGGTAATGCCGTATTAGATAATCTTTTTAAAAAAAACTTTTTGAAAAATGTAAAACAAAACGGTGAATATTTCGCCAAACACCTAAAAAGTCTTAAAAATAAATATCCAACCGTAATCAGCGAGGTAAGAGGTCTTGGTTTATTACTGGGCATAAAGCTAAAAGTTAATAATGTGAAATTTATTGATAAGCTTTTAGAGAAAAATTTGTTAACTGTTAAAGCTTCAGAAAATGTTGTTAGACTCTTACCACCATTAAACGTTAAAAAAAATGAAATTAATAAAGCACTGGAGATAATTGAAAAAGTCTGTAAAACCTATAAATGAAAAATTTTTTAAACATATCTGATTTTACTTCAAAAGATTTAAGGAAAATTTTAGATGATGCTAAAATTAGAAAAAATAAAAGATCAGGATTAAATAAATCTTCAATTGATGAAGACGAGCCGATGAAAGGTAAAACTTTAATTATGATTTTTGAAAAACCATCAACTAGAACAAGAATATCATTTGATTTAGCTGTGAAACAATTAGGTGGATCAAGTATAACTTTAAATCCTGACGGAATTCATTATGGCAAGGGTGACGAGACACTAAAAGATACTGCCAAAGTTTTATCCCAGTATGGAGATCTTATTATGATTAGAACTAAATCTCATTCAAACTTAGAGGAGTTTGCTCAACATTCTGAAATACCATTGATAAATGGCCTATCAGAATTAAGCCATCCTTGCCAAGTTATGTCAGATATTTTTACAATTGAAGAAAAAAAAGGAAATATTGAAAATAAAAAAATAGCTTGGATAGGTGATGGTAATAACAATATGGCTTATTCGTTAATTGAAGCTGCAACTATATTAAATTTTGAGTTAAAATTTGGCTGTCCAAACAAATATAGTCCCAATAAAAAAATTTTAAATTGGGCCAAAAAAAATAAAGCAAAAATTGAAATTTTTAAGGATCCAAAAAAAGCTGTTAATTTAGTTGATTGTGTTATGACTGACAAATGGGTTTCAATGAATGATAAAGTAAACAAAAAATTAAAAAAAAAAGATTTGAAAAATTATCAAGTAAATAAAAAACTTATGAGTTTTGCAAAAGAAGACTCAATTTTTATGCATTGTTTACCAGTTGGAAGAGGAGAGGAAGTAACAGATGACGTAATTGATGGCAAACAATCAGTGGTTTGGGCTCAGGCCGAAAACAGAATTCACGCACAAAAAAGCGTAATTATTTGGTGTCTCGGTTAAGGTAGTGGTTTAGGAGCGTCACTTTTTGAATTCATGTATAATATTACTGAAGCCCTATCTTTCTCTTTTCTTAAACCTGCAAATGCCATTTTAGTCCCCTTAATGTAAGCCTGAGGTTTAATTAGATAAGCATTCATTTCTTCAAAACTCCATTCTTTGCCATAATCTTTCATGGCTTTAGAATAATTATAGTCACTAATAACCGCGGCCTGTCTGCCTATTACTCCCCACAAATTTGGTCCTATCATGTTTTTACCACCACTAACTATCATATGGCAGGCACTACATTTTTTAAAAACTTTTTCACCGTGCGCTACGTTACCTAAAGCTAATAGCTGTTTAATATCAACTTTTTGAATTTCTTGTTTTGATTTTTTGCTGTCATCTTTGGAAACTTGGGCCACATCAAGTCCATCAACTTTGTATGCTGATTGTTCAGGCTTCTCCACATAAAAAAGAAGGTCTGTAAATTTACCAATCCCTATTATTATTAAGGCAGTTAATAGAACTGCAGCAATGATTTTATTTAATTCAAAACTATCCATATTTTTGATAAGTATCTTAGAGGTATAACATTAGAATTAAAAAAAAAACTAAAAATTAGAGCTTTTTTTGCGTCTTTGGGACGCATAATTATGAACGAAACAGTTATAATCATTCCATCTAGAATTTCTGCCAAAAGACTTCCTAATAAACCATTAAAATTAATAAATAATAAAGAAATGATATTACATGTTTTTGATAGAGCGAAAAGTTCCGTTGCGGACAACGTATTTGTAGCTACTCCGGATAAGGTGATATTTGATCTAGTCAACAATTATGGAGGAGAAGCAATTATGACCAAGCCCAATCATATGACGGGAACCGATAGAGTATTTGAGGTTTTCGATAAAAAATTGAAAAAAAAACCTAATATAATTATAAATTTACAAGGAGATATGCCTAACATAGAACCCGAAAGTATCAATCATCTAATAAACCATATGTTAAATTCAAAAACTAAGATAGGCACTCTGGCAAGTGAAATAAAAACAAATGAAATTAAAGACCTAAATATAGTAAAAGTAAAAACTATGGAAAAATTAACCCAAGAGCATTTTGTTAAAGCCAATGATTTTTTTAGAATAAATGAGCAACTTTCTTTTAATAATGTTTATCATCATATAGGTATTTATGCCTTTACTAATGAAGCTTTATTAAGGTATGTAAGTTTAAAAAGATCTAAATTAGAAATCGAGAGAAACTTGGAGCAAATGAGGGCACTAGAAGATAAATTGAATATTTCTGTAGGCTATGTAAAAAACTATCCCTTAAGCGTGGATACTTTGGAAGATTTAAAAAAGATTAAAAATTTAATGGAGGTATAATGTCAAAGGTTGCATTTCAGGGTGAACTAGGCGCTTATTCACATATAGCTGCGAAGGAATTATTTCCTGATGCAAAAATTACAACATGTAGCACTTTTGAGGAAACATTTAGATTAGCTCATAGAGACTCAAATTATAAGATTCTTATACCTATAGAAAATTCCTTGGCGGGAAGAGTAGCTGATATACATTACTTACTACCTAAGTATAAATTACAAATTTATGGCGAACATTTCCAAAGAGTTGAGCACAACTTACTTTCCATACAATCGGCAAAATTAAGTGATATAAAATTTGTACGAAGTCACGCTCAAGCTATAGGACAGTGCCAGGATTTGATTATTAAAAACAAGTTTAAAACAATTATTTCTGCAGACACAGCGGGATCAGCAAAAGATTTATCAGAAAATAATGATAAATCTATAGCAGCAATAGCTTCGGGTTTGTCAGCTGAAATTTATAATTTAAAAATTTTAAAAAAGAATATTGAAGATGAGAGTGGTAACGTTACCAGATTCCTTATTATGGGAAAAGATATTCTACAACCAGCAAATGACTCGACAAAGAAATTCATCACATCATGTATCTTCAGATTAAAAAGTATCCCTTCAGCTCTGTATAAGTGTTTAGGTGGATTTGCGACAAATCAAATTAATATGACAAAATTAGAAAGTTTTTCTGTAAAGAACACTTTTGATCAGACCAATTTCTATTTAGATTTTGAGGGACATCTTGAGGATAAGAAAGTTCAAATTGCTATGGAGGAGTTAGGATTTCATACGCAAAGTTTAGATGTTTTGGGGGTATATGAAGCCTCAAAATTTAGGAAAAATTAGTCCACAAAATAAAAAACTTGTCTTGTGATATTTAACTTTATGTTGATATAATCATTCTGAGGTTGGCATCAGGTGAATGTTTCATAAACCCGGTCAGGTCTGAAAAGAAGCAGCCGTAATGAATTTTATTCAGGTTGTTGCCTGCCTCTAAAAATGAAAAAAAATAATATTTTAGCATTAAAATACAGACCTCAAATTTTTGAAGATTTGATAGGTCAAGACGTGATTGCAAAAACAATAAGTAATTCAATTAAACTTGGCAAAACTCCCAATGCATATCTTTTAAATGGTATAAGAGGGGTAGGTAAAACCACCACCGCAAGGCTGATAGCTAAAGCTTTAAACTGTATAAATAGTAATTCAGAAAAAAAAGAGTGCAGTAAAACAAAACAATGTTCATCTTGTTCAGAAATTGCTGACTCCAATCACATAGATGTTCTTGAGATGGATGCGGCTTCAAAAACCGGTATCGATGATATTAGAGAGATAATAGAAAACTCAAAATATAGCCCCACAAGCGCAAAGTTCAAAATATTTATTATTGACGAAGTTCACATGCTTTCGAAACAAGCGTTTAATGGATTACTTAAAACTTTGGAGGAGCCACCACCAAGTTTGAAATTTATACTAGCCACCACAGAGGTCAGAAAAATACCAGTCACAATTTTATCTAGATGCCAAAGATTCGATTTAAAAAGAGTAAGCATAGAAAATTTGACCCATCACCTAAAATTTGTGGCTGATACAGAAAAGATTAAAATTAGCGAAAATGCTATGAGATTAATTGCAAGCGTATCTGAAGGATCAGTAAGAGACAGCCTTTCTCTAATGGACAGAGCTTTGGTTGCCCAAAAAATTGATGAAAGTAAAAAATTAGAAGAGAAAGATGTAAGAGAAATGCTTGGTTTAATAGATAAAAGAAAAATAATATTGCTTTTAAAAGAAGTTTTTGAGGGAAACCAAAAAAATGCAGTTGACTCTCTTCAAAAGATTTTTAAAGAAGGGTTAGATGCAAAAAACTTATTAAACGATGTACTATATATTCTTAATTTATTTTCTAGAAAATTAACCTTAGGATCTTTAGATAAAGATCCATCAATATCAGAAAGTGAACTTTCTTCTATAAATGAAATATCAAAAAATTTAAAAATTTCTGATATCAATTTATTTTGGCATCTAACAATAAAATCAATTAATGATTTAAAAGTTATTAATAATGAGTACCTCTTGCTAGAAATGTACATTATACAGCTTTGTCACTTAGAGGGTATGAGAGAATTTTCACCGTCTGAGACACAACAATCTGATAATCTAGTTGTAGAGAATAAAGGAAACAAACTAAAGACAGAAACAAATAAAGATGAAGGTATTTCCTCAAAAAAAATAAAAGATCAACTTAAGAGCACACAGCAAATTAAAACATCAATAGAAAAAAAACCAAGTATTGAAAAACCTTATGACAAGATAGAAATAAATTCCATAAGTAGCTTGATAGAAATTGTTGAAAAAGAAAAAGAGGTTGAACTAAAATATGATTTAGAGAGAAATGTAAATCTAGTAAGTTTTTCTCATGGAAAAATAGATATAAATTTTAACGAAAACCTTAGTAAAAATTTTGTTAAAAATTTATCTGAAAAACTTTTCGATTGGACAGGTAAAAGATGGATAATTTCCTTTAGCCAAAAAATAGGTAAAAAATCTGTTTTTGATATTAAGAAAGATCAAATAAAAAAAAATCTGGCTACATTTGAAAACAATGAAATAACTAATAAACTTAAAACTATTTTTCCCGATGCTAAAATTACAAATATAATAGATGGTGACAAAGATGAATAATTTTAATGACATGCTTTCAAGAGCAAAAGAGATGCAGGAAAAAATGAGAGAAGTTCAAGATAAGATTAAGAAAATTCAAGTAGAAGGTTCTGCAGGTGGAAATTTAGTAAGAGTAACGCTTAGTGGAGATTATGAAATTAAATCAATAGATATTAGTGACGAAGCTAAAAAAGAAAAATTTGAAGTTATAACTGATCTTATTATGGCCGCTTATAACAACGCAAAAGATAATTTAAAAAAAAAATCTGCTGAGGAACTTTCACAAATAACAGGTGGCATGAATTTGCCTTTTGATCTAAAAATGCCTTTTTAATGGATAACAATATTAATGAAATTGATGAACTAATTAAGCAATTTTCCAAATTGCCGGGTCTAGGTCCTAAATCAGCTAAAAGAATAATTTTAAAGTTAATTAATAATAAAGAAAGTTTTTTAAAACCTTTAGCAAAATCTTTAGCTAACACTTATAAAAAAGTAGTACGTTGCAAAATTTGTGGAAATTTAAAAGTGCTGGGACAGATTTGTATATGTGAAACTAAGTCGAATTATGAAAAAATTTGTGTTGTAGAAAATTTAGCAGATATGTGGGTCATAGAGTCTGCAAACATATACAAAGGGCATTTTCATATTCTTGGAGGCACGATTAATTCAAGTGAAAAATATGAACAACAAAATTTACTTATCGACTCATTGTTACAAAGAATACAGAAAAATAAATTAAAAGAAGTTATTATTGCAACTAGCGCAACGGTAGAAGGCCAAACTACAGCCCATTACATTGAAGATGTAGTAAAAAATGAAGAGGTTATTATAACAAAGTTAGCCCAAGGCCTTCCCGTTGGAGGTGAGATAGAACAACTGGATGACGGAACACTTTTCTCTGCTTTTAAAAATAGAGTGCCGGTAACTACAGACTAGCTTTTTTGTCCAGCCTTCTTTGATGAAGTAGAGGCTCAGTATAACCAGAGGGTTGATCTTTTCCTTTAAAAGCCAATTCGCAAGCAGTTTTAAATGCAATAGAATTATCATAGTTTTTTGACATTGGCTCATAATTTTTGTCGTCAACATTTTGTTTATCTACAATTACTGCCATTTTTTTGAAAATTTTTAAAACATCTTCTTCGCTGCAAACACCGTGATGTACCCAGTTAGCTATATGCTGTGAAGAAATTCGTAAAGTTGCTCTGTCTTCCATTAGTCCAACATTATTAATATCAGGCACTTTAGAACAGCCCACCCCTTGGTTAATCCATCTAACTACATAACCAAGAATACTTTGTGCATTATTCTCTACTTCTTTAAGAATATCTTCTTTAGACCAATTTGGTCTATCGGCGGTTGGTATTGACAAAATATCCTCAATTTTAGCTTTTTTTCTAGAAGACAATTCTCTTTGCTTATTAAAAACATTTATTTTGTGATAATGAGTCGCGTGAAGTGTTGCAGCAGTTGGAGATGGCACCCAAGCACAATTAGCTCCGGACATAGGATGACTTATTTTTTGGGCCAGCATATCCGCCATTCGATCTGGCATAGCCCACATACCTTTTCCTATCTGGGCTTTACCAGAAAAACCACATGATAATCCTATATCAACATTCCAATTCTCATATGCACCCAACCATTTTGACTTTTTCATATCCCCTTTAAAAATCATAGGTCCGGACTCCATTGAAGTGTGCATTTCATCACCGGTCCTATCTAAAAATCCAGTATTTATAAAAACGATACGCTCTTTTACTTCTCGTATACATTCTTTTAGATTTACAGTTGTCCTACGTTCTTCATCCATTATACCTATTTTCACCGTATTT